>JAGXRL010000048.1 GCA_018335915.1 Candidatus Latescibacterota bacterium | reverse complement strand
CGGCTGTCAGGGGTGAAATGGCCTTGGCGGTGCTGGCCCATCACTTCAAACGTGTGGTCAACATTCCGGGAATCCGCGCTCTGCTGGCGAGGCTGGCGACGGCTTGAGCCATCACTCTCCCGGTTCGGCTATCCGTCAAAATAAAAGCGCCTCACAAACTTTGCGAGGCGCTTTTATTAAACCGCTACATCAAGCAGGTTTTACACAGTCTGAATTGCGGGTTTTTTGTATGTCAGGCTTGCTGTTTGCAAGCGGCCGGGTGACCGCATTGCAGCGGCTGAACGACATTAATTACATCATACCGCCCATACCGCCCATGCCGCCCATGTCAGATGCACCTGGTGCATCATCCTTAGGCAGTTCGGCAATCATGCACTCGGTAGTCAGCATCAGGCCGGCCACGGAAGCTGCGTGCTGTAGCGCGGTGCGTGTCACCTTGGTTGGGTCCAGTACGCCCATTTCCACCATGTCGCCATAGGTTTCATTGGCAGCGTTGTAACCATAGTTACCACTGCCGGCTTCGACATTGTTGACGACGACAGATGGCTCGTCACCAGCGTTGGCAACGATCTGGCGCAATGGCTCTTCAACCGCGCGCAGTACGATCTTCACGCCGGCGTCCTGGTCGTGGTTGTCACCCTTGATCTTGGCAATGGCAACGCGCGCGCGAATCAGTGCAACGCCACCGCCGGCGACGATGCCTTCTTCCACGGCCGCACGGGTTGCATGCAGCGCATCTTCAACGCGAGCTTTCTTTTCCTTCATTTCGATTTCGGTCGTAGCACCAACCTTGATCACGGCAACACCGCCAGCCAGTTTGGCTACGCGCTCTTGCAGTTTTTCACGGTCGTAATCGCTGGTGGATTCTTCCGCTTGCTTCTTGATCTGCTCGATACGGGTCTTGATGTTGGATTCGTCGCCGGCACCGTCGATGATGATGGTGTTTTCCTTGCTGACTTCGATACGCTTGGCCTGGCCCAGGTCTTCCAGCTTGATGTTTTCCAGCTTGAGGCCCAGTTCTTCAGCAATCACTGTACCGCCGGTCAGGATGGCGATGTCTTCCAGCATGGCTTTGCGGCGGTCGCCGAAGCCAGGAGCCTTGACGGCACAGGTCTTCAGGATGCCGCGGATGTTGTTGACCACGAGGGTAGCCAGTGCTTCGCCGTCGATGTCTTCAGCGATGATCATCAGAGGGCGGCCGGCCTTGGCAACTTGCTCGAGTGCTGGCAGCAGGTCACGGATGTTGGAGATCTTCTTGTCGTAGAGCAGGACGAAAGGGTTGTCCAGCAGTGCGATCTGACGATCGGCATTGTTGATGAAGTAGGGGGACAGGTAGCCGCGGTCGAATTGCATGCCTTCAACCACGTCCAGTTCGTTTTGCAGACCGGAGCCGTCTTCGACGGTGATCACGCCTTCCTTGCCGACCTTGTCCATGGCATCAGCGATGATCTGGCCGATGGAAGCGTCGGAGTTGGCGGAAATGGAGCCAACTTGGGCGATTTCCTTGCTAGTGGTGCATGGCTTGGACATGTTCTTCAGTTCGGCAACAGCAGCTTCAACCGCCTTGTCGATACCGCGCTTCAGATCCATCGGGTTCATGCCGGCAGCAACGGACTTCATGCCTTCACGGATGATGGCTTGTGCCAGTACGGTAGCGGTTGTGGTACCGTCACCAGCGATATCGGAAGTCTTGGAAGCGACTTCCTTGACCATTTGTGCGCCCATGTTCTCGAACTTGTCCTTCAGTTCGATTTCCTTGGCGACAGATACACCGTCCTTGGTGATGGTCGGAGCGCCGAAAGAGCGTTCCAGAACCACGTTACGGCCTTTGGGGCCCAGGGTTACCTTGACAGCATCGGCGAGTACATTCACGCCGGCAACCATTTTGTGGCGAACTTCATCGCCGAATCTTACGTCTTTAGCAGCCATTATTTGTTTCTCCTAAAACTTTAGAAATGTTTAAAAGCAAGTATTTTAGCTTTCAGGCGAGGTGCGCTATTTTTAAGGAGCGGCGCATACTGTGTTGTATGCAAGCACCGCAGAGAATAGCGCAACGCCGCATCAAAGCCAAAGGCACCGCTTTTAGCCTTCAATTACGCCCATCAGGTCTTCTTCACGCATCACCAGTAATTCTTCGCCGTCTACCTTGACGGACTGGCCTGCGTATTTGCCGAACAGCACCTTGTCGCCGACTTTGACATCAAGAGGAATCAGCTTGCCGGCTTCGTCTTTCTTGCCAGCGCCGACAGCAATGATTTCGCCTTGATCCGGCTTCTCTGTGGCGGTGTCAGGGATGACGATGCCAGAAGCGGTAGTACGGACTTCTTCCAGTCTTTTGACGATCACGCGATCGTGTAAAGGACGAATTTTCATGAAATGCTCTCCTTGTGATGTATTGAAATGATCATCGCAGCAAGAGCTGCGATGAGTAACAGAAAATTTAACTAGACAGGCGATATTAGCACTCATGTCTATAGAGTGCTAATAATAAGGGCGAAGACGGATTATTTCAAGGGGTGTGCGTGCAATTGTCGTTAGGGGGGATGATAGAAATCTGTTGCGGATATGCAGCTAGAAAACTGTTGTTTAGCTAATAACTGCGCGGAAAGGTGCCTTGGTCAGCGGCGAAATGAAAATGAACAGGACTGGCATTTTTTAATCAAATCGTGCGCGAAACCGCGCAGTTATTGGGTTGTTTTGATTGCTGAACAGTAAAAATCTGCAACGTAAAGTTGCCCACAGATTGAAAAGTTATCCACAAAGGAGGCAGTTTAACGGGGGCAAAGGAGGCACAAAGGAGGTAACCTTATTTCGAGTCGTCCAAAATGCCCATAGCCGCAACCTCCGCCCCTTCTTCGATTGTTCTAATGTCCTTTTTTCCTATCGTACTTAACGCCTGGTAAAGCAACGCTATGGCAAAACCCTTTGCCTTGAAATTTTGAGGTGAATCAGGGCCTAACCTTGCCAATGCGGCCTCGATCTTGGCAATGATTATTGCCAGCAACTCGATATCAATACTTTGAGGAGATGCCTTGGACGGCCTTATCCCGGTCATGAGATAGTGGATATCAACGCCATAAGGCTCCAAATTATTTAGGTATTCTGCTGACGGCGAGCGCTCCCCTTTTTCATAATTGAGTTGCGCTAGTTTCTGGACTCCCCCCAAGCGGGCAAACTCATCTTGGGTTAACCCCATACGCTCGCGGGCGCTACGAAGTCTGATGCCGAATTCGGCGCGAAAATTATCGCTCTGAATATCTTCTCCAACACCATCACTACGCCTGCTGCCAGCATTGGTGCTTTTAGCTGCCCCAATTTTCTTTATTTGACTATCTGAATTACTCATTTTAATATATTCAAAAAAATACTTTTGTATTCGTATCGTATAAATGTCCAAAGTAAAGGAGAAGTGTAATGAAAACGGCAGAACAAGTTAAGGACGAATTTCGTCGCAAAGGCGTCACCATATCCGGCTGGGCAAAGAAGCATGGGTTTAGACCAGCAGCTGTGCAGCTTGTAATTGATGGCAAGGCTAAGTGTTACTACGGAAATGCTCACAAGATTGCGGTTTTGTTGGGGATGAAAGATGGAGAGATAGCGGAAGTCTGAAATGGTGCAACCCTTGTACGAATCCAGTATACAAAACTGGACAGATTGGTATACCCCGGTTTCTGGAAGGGAAGGAAATATGTATATTTCTACCGCCGAATTCTCGTCACTTGCTGGGATTCGTCCAAGGAGTGCTCATGAAGCACTTACGAAATGCTTGGCATACGGCACCTGGAGAGGTGTTCAACTTCAAGTGCGTGAAATCAATAGCGCAGCTGGCCAGGGCGGAAAGTCCTATCTGGTGTACGTTCCAAGCCTCCCCGAAGATTTGCGCACTATTTGGTACAACCGGAACCGGGAGGCGTTAAACTCGCCCAAACCGCAGCCGGTTGCGCTGCCCATACCAGCGAACGTGTCGCCAAATATCGCCGCTGAAGTTGCCGAATGGCAATGGAAACTATCCGTAATTTACCCGGCACTGAAACATCCAAAACATAGCACTGCACGTGGCACCGTATTGGCAGACATCGCCAGCAAAACCCATATTAGGCCGGACGGCAAGGCTGTCGCATTGGCACTGTCCACGCTACGCAGCTGGATACACAAGATAGAAGAGGGCGGTGACGAAAAAGCGCTGGTGCGAAAACGCCGCGCTAAAGGTTTGCGTCGTGTCATTATTACCCGCGCATGGGACAAGGGCGCGCCATTCCCTGAAACTGAAAAGCGTCTAATTGCCGCGGAAATTGAAACCTACACGCGAAGCCTTTGGAGTAATGGCGTACCAGGTTGGGAGAAAGTTAACGCTCTGGCATCGTCCAAACTGCTGGAAATATCGCGTAGCACTGGATGGCTTGAAGCCACACAGGCTGAATGCACACTTGGCCGGCATTACTGCGAGCGGTATCGCTCTGCACGTATTGTTGCTATCAAGGAAAAAGATGCCAAGCGCTGGGCCGACCATTTCGAGCCAACCATAAAACGCGACCGGCCCAAGCTGCCAATGGATATTGTGATTGGTGACGTGCACCCGCTAGATATCATTGTTACAACAGCGGATGGCAGGGAAATCACACCACGCCTGATCGCATGGCTGGACTGGGCAACCGGGGATATTCATACCACGCTGGTATTCCTGGGCAAAAACCAGGGTGTCCGGCAAGAGCATATCGCCCGTTCATTCGTGGCAATGGTCAAGGATTGGGGGTTACCGCGTCGCTTGTATCTGGACAATGGCGCTGAGTACAAGTGGGACGAAATGATTGAGGCATTCCAAGCTTTTGTCGGGCTTTCGGATGCCTTTGATGTAATCCTCACAAGCGCCAGGGAGATCGACATGGCCGGTGGTGTGAATGAACATCACGCGCAGCAGGTGCTGTCAAAAGCCGTTACGCGCGCCAAGCCATACAACGCCAGGGCCAAGGCCATTGAAGCGGTGTTTGGCAATCTGGAACAGCACTTTTTATCCATGATCCCCGGCTGGATAGGCGGCAACCGCATGAACAAGCGTACTCACCGGGTTGGCAAGAAACCAAACCCATTTCCCGGATCAGAGCAGGATTTTGAGCAGGCATTTAACCAGGCTGTTGCTTTTTATCGCAGCACCCCGCAAAGCGGCACGATGGGAGGAAAGTCCCCCAATGAACGCAAACTCGAAGGCTATGCCAGTCCAGAATTCCAATCTTACACCGTGTCGCACGAAGCGTTCTTGCTGGCCTTCGCAACCGTCGAGAAACCCAAGGTACAGCCAGGCGGAATCCAGGTTAACGGCCTTTGGTATTACCACGATTGCTTGATTCCGCATATTGGGTCAAGGGTGGAAATAAGAGCGGCGAAATGGGACAAGGAATTTGTGTCATGGCTGGATGAAAACGGACAGCTGCATTTGATTCCGCAAGCCGAGCTTCATTCCCCAGACAATCGGACTGGGGCCTTCGAAGGATCACGGCGCAAGGCGCTCGCAGTGGCTCATGTCAAGAAAGAAAAATCTGGTACAAGAAATCTGGATTTACTGCAAGAAATCGCCAGGCACAACGCCATGCAACCGCAACAACCATCGAGGCCGCCCGCTATTGAAATCGGCATTACCCCGCAAGTGGCAGCGCTGGCTGAGGCTCGCAAGAGCCCACCGAAGGTCAAGGAAACAATCCTGCACCTTGGCAGTTTCCAGCACAAGAAGACAGGCCAGATTGTAGAAATTTCAGCTCCTGTTGCACCTGACAAACCAGGGAAGTTAATTGACCTCGACAAACATCTAATTGAATCAGCCAAGCAAAGGGAAACGCCATAATGAATATTGAAAGAGAGTACACCGAAGAACAGGAGGCCATGCTTAACCGCGTAGAAACCATACTTGCATCTGGATTGACGCTTTCGCGCCTAGCGGCGGAGGCTGGCGAACCTGAAGAGCTTG
Organism: Candidatus Latescibacterota bacterium; assembly: GCA_018335915.1. Lineage (GTDB taxonomy): Bacteria > Hydrothermota > Tepidihabitantia > Tepidihabitantales > CAIPLT01 > JAGXRL01. The sequence goes on along the minus strand of JAGXRL010000048.1, from coordinate 5,818 downwards.
TCAAAAAGGTGCTTGAGCGTGAGCATTTTGCTAGAGGGTATGGCTTTTCGAGGCGTGGCGAGGTGTTGCAAAAACTAGCTGAATGGCTTGAAATTCAGGAGCCTATGGAACGCCAGCAGTACGCAAATACTGCCACATTCCAGAAAATCCAGGCCATTATCGCCGGTGCACATCGTGCAAGGGATTTTGTCGCCATCACTGGAGATGTAGGCATTGGAAAATCCTGGGCGGCTACCGAATACGTCAGGCAGCACTCGCGTGGCTACAACAAGCCAGGGGCCGTTCGCGTCGAATTCACACGGGCCGATAGGAATGATTCGTCGGCACTTTTTACCATCTTGAGTGCCTTGGCTGGTGACGTGGAGGCCAGCCGCAGCGCATACCGCAACGGCCATTTGCAGAGCGCCATAGGCAAGGTGTTGAACCGCGATGATTGCCTGATTCTGGATGAATGCAACTATCTTGGAACCGCAGTAGACATCGTGCGAGACCTTTGGGAAAAGACCAGAACCGCCATTGTCATGATCGGCAACCCGGAGCTTTCCAGAACCATCTGGGTCGACAAAAAGCAGGATTTCGCAGCCCTTGCCAGTCGAGCAACACGTTTCGATATTCCGCGCACGGTGGATCAAGATGTAGAAGCCTTTCTCGATTGGAAGGGAATCGCAGACAAAAGGCTGCGCAAGGCTGCTGTGGAAATCGCGGCCCGGCCCGGCCAGTCAGGGGGCCTTCGCACCCTGACGAAGATACTGAGTTTGCTGGATAACTATTACCCGGGTATCACACTTGATGCCGACACTTTCAAAGAATTAGCCGCTCAGATTGGACGCGCTTGATTGGAGACTTTAACCATGCCCGCTCTTACCAAAACTCATATTGCGCAAATCAAGATTGCGCAAAAAGCCCTGAATATGGCCGATGACGACTACCGCGATCTATTGCAACGGACGGCCGGGGTGCAAAGCAGCACCCGGCTGGATACGGCAGGCTTCGCCGCCGTCATGGCCGAATTCAACCGTCTGGGCTTTGAATCCACAGCAGAACATGAGCGCCGGATGCAGTCGCGCCGTGCGCCAGGCCATGCCACCTATGCCCAAAAACTCAAGATGCAACGGCTATGGGATGCTTGGAAAGGCTACCCGGACAAATCCGGCCTACTCTGCTGGCTGAAAGGGAAATGGGGTGTGGAAAACCTCAAATTCATGAGCGGCGAAACCGCAACCAAGGCGATAGGTGCGTTACTGAATTTCAAAAAAGGTGACATTGCCGCCGAAAATCCAGAAACCGAAAACCATCCAACACCAGCAATCGGGCATAGCCCTGCGGCTTAAGTTAACGGTGGGTTAACGCGGGTGTCTTTCCGAATGAATGGCAGAGTAGCCATAAGCCATAGAAATCGCTTATGACGCGATTTTGAAGGTTTTAACGCTTTGGGGTTGGGAGCGCAGCATAGCACGAAAGCAGGCGGGAGGCCGGCTGTCCATCCATCGCCACCGACCATATCGGCCTGGCTGACTGGACGCCGAATTTCCAGTCGTCGCCTGCACGCACTACTACTCTATTCCCTTGACGCGCTCACCATGCCGCGTTAAAGTACCCCCAAGTCGCGGCCCCATGCCGCGCCGGGTTTGGAAGCCCAATGACAAGGCGCACAACCGCGCCGCAACGCGGTTTTTTTACGTGCGCAGCATGGCAAGCCTGAGTTTTGGCGGGCTGTGCGGGGAGCCGCAAGGCTCGCCGGAACCTTGTCCCGGTCTTCCAACCCGTGCAGTTCCGCCTCCCTGTTTGGAAGCAGGGGGGGCGGGAAATTAACCGCTAGACAAGGAGAAATGCCATGAGTACCACACAATCCCGCGAAGAAATGCTGCGCGAACTTGAAGCCAAGGGCGTGCTGCGACCTCTCAAAACCTTTGATGGTGAACCGGAAGCCCCAGACCAGCAACAGGCAGAAACCCAGCCCGAATTCGACGACAGTAACCGGCGCGCCCGGCGCGTTGCCGAGTTGTTATCCTATGCCGTCCCCAAGAGCGACGAAATCCTTGCCCAGCGTGAAGCCGAAAGGGATGCGAGACTACTACGCTACCGGGACATAGTGGACGCCGCCCATCAGCACCACCAGGCATTGCGTGCCTTGTATGCTCTTGCCATGCCCTACAGCATGCACGATGGAAACGGCAATGAACCGGGGTTTGAATTCCTCACGCGTGGCGATTTCGTTGCCCTGCTTGACCTCATCATGCAGCCCTTGGGGGATGCCCTGAAATCCAGCGAAGTGGAGGCCAGCCATGAGTAACGAGCAAATCATTTGTACTCCCGGCCCTACACCGCTGCATTATGCCGATGAACTGACTTGGTACATCGAGCAGGCCAGTTGCGCGGTATCTGTTCTTGGCGATTTGCTTAAAGACACGCGAGAGAAAAATTGGGGCGATGGAATGGAGCAAAGCTTGGGCTTTTGCTGAATATCCTGGGCGATGGCATGATGCACCAATGTGAGGTTGCGCGTGGTGTGATTGGGAGAATGAATAGTGCGGAGAAAGCGCATACGGCAACGGATGCGGAGTCAGTCTAATCAGCTATACTTGTTCTACTTGGCTGGTAGAGTCGCTCCCAGGAGGCGAGGCGTTTGGAGCCGCAAGGCAGGATAGCCGCGAGGCAACCTGGAAAGTCCATTTGCTCTATGGGGTTCGAGTCCCCCACCAGCCAGGCCTTCTCTCTGAGATTGCTTGAAGCCCCGCCACTGGGCGGTCAAGGCTCCCAAAAAGGGTAAGTGGTAACACCTTGGGCGGGGCGTGCGTCTACTATCCTCTGCGCCCCCCCCTACGCATTACATACCGAAATCATTCCTTATCTGCCTGAAATGTTTCCCGGGCAATAATCGAACCCGTGAATACCAATGCACCTTTAAGCGAGTTTTCAGAGGAACTGCTGCGAGAATCAATGCCTGAATCCATGCGGGATTTGCTGCGTATTGTTGCCTTGCAGGACGTGCTGAAAATCATTCAGGAGTATGGTGGTACGAGGCTTTATTTTCCTTCGTCGCCGCTGCCTGACAAGGGCTTGGGCAAGCTGATTGGAATGCAGGCGGCAACTGCGCTAGGGAAATATTGCGGCAGTGTTTCTTTTGATATACCAACACTTTATATGTTGCGTGTGAAAGTACGAAGAAACGGTGTGATTCAAAATCTGCTGGCTGGCGCAACTATCAGTGAAACGGCACGGCTTTTCGGGATGACCACGCGCAATGTCGTCTATATAAAAACGCAATACAGAGATAGAGAAAGGGTCGCTATGCATTATAAAGTGGTGAGCAATTTCAAGAGAGACGGCCAGAAATACCAAGTAGGGGACATGCTTGACTTGACCGAAAAACAAGCGGAGCCGTTACTGCATGACGGTGTTATTGAGCCGCTGCATAAACCGTTTTCCGTTGGCAAGCTTTCCATTAATCTCACCCCAGGAGCTTGACATGGTCGAGTTGAAAAACATTGTTTCACAGCTCAAGAGCGCTGCCAAGGAACTGATCGGGCAATTGGAGTCGATTGACGCCAAGATCGTTGAACTTAGCGAACAGCGCGATGCAATCACCAGCGGGCTGGTTTCCAAAGAAGATTTTCTTCAATACATGCGCGCGCACTTTCAGCGTAAAGGTGAAAGCTTTGAGCGCGGCATCATTAAAACAATTGGCAATCGCCCACGGGACTATGCCAGCTTGGAGCGTGCTAATAGCCAGGGTAATAGCTTTGTTGGGATCAACTTTCTGACTGAAGGAAATGTCCCGGTAGATATCACGGATGGTGCAATTTACTATTACTTTGGTGACCTGCTGGTGGATCGTTTGGGTAAATCTCTGGCTGGGCTGCAATGGCCTGAGGATGCCATCCCGGCAGCCTTGCGCCATGAAATGTTGCTGGATATCAAGCAGGATATTGCCATGTTGGAAAAGCAACGAGGCGGCTTGGTGGAAACACTGAAAGAGGCAGGTATCACCAGTATTTGATTACGAGCAAGCTCTGCCGCCTCCTTCTGCAGACAGCGGTGGAGCAGGGCAAAGGCTATCTGCCCCGGCCTTCGGGAAAAGGCCGCCCCGGATAGCCATCCAACGAAAGGGCATTTCCATGCCGACCATCAAAATATTCCGGGCAGGAACGTTTACTGCCTCAAGCGGCCATGCCATTACCATTTCAGAGAATGATCTAGCCGCAACTGCATTTCATTACAACAATTCAAAGCACAAAGCCCCTATCGTGCTTGGGCACCCTGAAAATGATTTGCCAGCTTATGGCTGGGTGGATAGGCTCAGAGTCAGTTACGGTTTTATGTTGGCTGAAGTCGGAAACTTGGCCGACAGTCTCGTGCAAGCGGTGCGCGATGGGCGATATAAGCATGTATCTGCGTCCTTTCATGGTCCACAGGCAAAAGCCAATCCGGCCCCTGGTGCATGGTTTCTCAAGCATGTGGGAGTGCTGGGGGCCGTACCGCCTGCTGTAAAAGGTTTGGGGCCTGTGAGTTTTGCGGAAGGGTTTGAGGTGCGGCAGCTGATCGGCATGGCGGAACTTACTGAGGCAAGAGTACTTGCTGGTGCGCAGGGTGCATTTCTGCCATCGCGGTGCGAAACTGTAACATTTGCCTGTCCAGCAGGGTTGCGGGCTGATGTTGGCAGGCTGAAGCTTCATCAAGCTGCGTTGGATTATCAACATGCTCACCGAGTTGATTATATCGAGGCTGTACGAGCAATTGTTGATTAGTAGATTAACCGCTGCGTAGCTTTCAAGGGCATCGCCTACCAACCAAGTGCGCAGTTGTATGGAATTTAAAGAATAGCGGGGTCACACCCGAATACCAGAGGCAAGACTCTGATGGGGTAGCTCCATCGGCTTTCGGCTCCTGCACCAGCCAGATATCGCCCCCGCTGCAAATATCAGGATAACACTGATCATGTTTGAAGTCATTGTTACGTAAAGATGCAGTTAGATTTGCGCGATATTTGAGACAAGCACTAATTTTATTGCGTGCCTGTGGATAACTTTTAATAACAGATTTATATCTTCACGGTAACAGTTTTATATCTGCATCTCGCCAGTTTTCAAAATTCGCTCCTATCGTGTCGTTTGCAATTTAACTCTGGAGTAATGCAATTAAAGTCAAGACTGGGGAAATAATGAAAATAATAAGTTAGTAAAAATTCTACAAGGGTCTTAGGAAGCAAAGCACCTATTAAGGTGTGATAACTTCCTAATATGGTTAGTAAAAATAGGTATTACCGCTGTTCTAAAATCAGCGAAGCCAAATTCAGGCAGATTGTGCGATGTTTTGCTCTCGATTTTACGGCTGTCAGTACTGCTGAATTGACTGGCACTTCTGTCCGATCCGTAAACAACATCTTTCTGAAGATTCGGCGACGGATTGCGGAGTCCTGTGAACTGGAGTCGCCGTTGCAAGGCGCGGTAGAAGTCGATGAATCGTACTTCGGTGCGCACCGTGTGCGAGGCAAGCGCGGTTGAGCTTGCCCCTGTTTTTCGGATACCAAGCATAGCGCTTATGCTGCCAGTTTCTGCTGGGTCAGCCAAGCAGCATAATACTCTGCCGGACTGACATATCCCAACGTGGAGTGGCGGCGTCTCCGGTTATAAAATCCCTCGATGTAATCGAAGATGTCCCGTTTGGCTTCTTCTCTGGTGCCGTAGCGCTGATGATGCACGCGCTCGTTCTTCAGGCTGTTGAAGAAACTTTCCATTGCCGCGTTATCCCGGCAATTGCCTTTCCGGCTCATTGATGCCGTCATGCCGTATTCCTTCAGCACGGCCTGGTAGTCATG
>JAGXRL010000047.1 GCA_018335915.1 Candidatus Latescibacterota bacterium | reverse complement strand
AGACCATATCATCGTGAGAGCAGAAGTTCCCGGCGTTGATAAAAAGAATATGACAATTTCAATTAGTGAAGACGAATTGACAATTAAAGGTGAGGTGAAGCGAGAGCATGAAGTCACTGAAAAAGACTATTACCACTGCGAACGGACATATGGTTCATTTAGCCGAACAATCGTATTGCCGACCACAGTTGATAAAGATAAAAGCAAAGCATCGTACAAAGACGGAATTCTCGAGATAACTTTACCTAAGACCGAAACCGCAAAACCGAAAGAAATCAAACTCGCTATTGAATAAACCCATAACCATACAGATAAGGCTGGATTGTGTATGCATCCAGCCTTTTTTTATTGAAAATTTGATAGCGTGAACACAAAACAATTGACGGTGTTATCTTATTCAATTATGATTATGAGATGAAAGAACGGGTTGTCGTGGCGATGAGCGGTGGCGTTGATTCATCAGTTACCGCGTATTTACTTAAAGAACAGGGCTATGATGTAATCGGTATAACCATGCATATCTGGGATAGCACAGATTCGCCAAGAAGCTGCTGCGGTTATAAAGCAATCCAGGATGCCCAGCGTGTCTGCGCCAAGCTCGATATTCCGTTTTATACCATGGATACAAAAAAAGAATTTCAGCATTGGGTGATTCAGGATTTTTGTGACCAATATCCAAAAGCAAGAACTCCTAATCCATGCATTCGATGTAACCAGTTTATTAAATTCGATTTTCTCTTGAATAAAGCAATTGAACTGAAAGCCGATAAAATCGCTACTGGGCATTATGCGATAATTGAATACAGTGATAATCATAACCGATGGTTACTTCGTAAAGGAGTCGATGAAAATAAAGACCAGTCTTATGTATTAAGTGCAATGACCCAGAAACAGTTGTCAAAAATTCTGTTCCCATTAGGTAAACTGAAAAAAACAGAAGTGCGCGAGATTGCTAAAAAGCTCGATTTACCTGTTGCCGATAAACCAGACAGCCAGGAAATATGTTTTGTAACAGATAATAATTACGCTAAATTCCTTATCAAAAACAGAAATTATCAACCAATACCAGGTCGTATCTTAAATAATCAGAGTAGAGTTATTGGCAAACATCCCGGTATAATCTATTATACAATCGGGCAACGAAGACGAATCGGCATCGCTTCAAAAGAACCGCTCTATGTAATCAAAATTGATGCCGAACATAATAATATTATCGTTGGTGGAGAAAAGGAAGTATACCAGAAAAAGTTTCTTGTCAATGAACTGAATTTTGTCAGCATTGACAATCTTAAACAACCGATAAATTGTTTAACTAAAATAAGATACACACACACACCTGCTTTATCTCAAGTTATACCATTACCCAATAGGGTAAAGGTTGAATTTACAGAAGGGCAATGGGCAATAACACCTGGTCAAGTCGCGGTATTCTATGATAACGATATTGTTATCGGCGGGGGCATTATTGAAAATTCGGTATAAAGTGAAAAATCAGTTATATCGGAAAACTATCCACTATGCGGTTTTAAAACAGACCCGAAATTGTTGATTATTGAGAAGAAAATCTGCGTTTATTTATACAAAGTTGACAAAAAAGGAAATATGAATATACTAAACTCTATGGTAAAAATATCAAAAACTCAGGAATTAGCACAAAATATTAAATTATTTGAATTTGACTCCCCTTTGATTGCACGAAAAGCCCAACCTGGTCAGTTTGTCGTTTTGCGGATTAACGAACCGGGTGAACGGATTCCATTGACCATTGCGGATGCGAAAAAAGAAGAAGGTGTTTTAGTGATTGTATTTCAGGAAGTCGGCAAATCGACCCGATTACTGGGCACTTTGAAAGCCGGTGATACGATTATGGATTTAATCGGGCCATTAGGCAAGGCATCGGAAATCGAAAAATTCGGCACCGTGGTCTGCGTTGCCGGTGGCGTCGGCACGCCGGAAATCTTTCCGGTTGCCCGTGCTTTAAAACAAGCAGGTAATCGGATAATCTCGATTGTTGGTGCCCGTAATAAAGAACTACTTATTATGCAAGAAGAAATGCAGTCCGTATCTGACGAATTATATATAACTACTGATGATGGTAGTTATGGTCGAAAAGGACTGGTCATTGACGAACTAAAAAGATTAATCAATGAAAATGTAAAGATTGATAAAGTATTTGCAGTCGGTCCGGTAATCATGATGAAAGCAGTGTCAGAAACGACCCGACCTTTTAATATTGCAACTGTTGTCAGTTTGAATCCGATTATGCTCGATGCGACCGGTATGTGCGGAGTGTGCCGGGTTGAAATCGACGGCGAAACCAAATTTGCCTGTGTTGACGGTCCGGAATTTGACGGACACAAGGTTAATTTTGATTCGCTGATGGCACGATTAAAGACTTATATTAGAGAAGAAAAAGAATCGATGCAACTATTTTCTAAACATACACATAGCTGTACTTGCGGAGGTAAATAATATGGCTAAAATTAATCCTAAAAAAACTCCGATGATAGAACAGACCGCACAAGAGCGGGTTAAGAATTTTAAAGAAGTGCCGTTTGGATATTCTGAAGAACAAGCAGTTGAAGAAGCTAAAAGATGCCTGCAGTGCAAAAAACCGTTTTGCGTTGCTGGTTGTCCGGTTGAGATTGATATTCCTGGTTTTATCAAGGCAATCGCGGAAAAAGATTTTAAAAATGCTATAAAAATACTTAAGAAAAAGAATGTCTTACCCGCAATCTGCGGTCGAGTCTGCCCGCAGGAAGACCAGTGCGAAAAAGAATGCGTGTTAAGCAAAAAGATGGAACCGGTTGGCATTGGCAGATTAGAGCGGTTTGCCGCGGATTGGGAAGCAGCATCAGGTGAGACTGATATTCCAGAAAAACACGTTTTAACCGGCAAAAGAGTTGCAGTGGTTGGTGCTGGTCCGGCCGGTCTGGTTTTTGCCGGTGACATGGCGCAATTAGGGCATGAAGTAACTCTCTTTGAAGCATTGCATAAAGCAGGCGGTGTTTTAGTATATGGTATCCCTGAATTCAGATTACCTAAAGCAATTGTACAGAGAGAAATAGAATACATTGAAAAACTGGGCGTAAAACTCATCACGAGTTTTGTGGTTGGTAACACTCAAACGATTGACGAACTGCTTAAAGAATATGATGCGATATTTATCGGTACTGGAGCAGGTCTGCCCTGGTTTATGAATCTACCAGGTGAAAATCTGAACGGTATCTATTCGGCTAATGAATACCTGGTCCGTTCCAACCTGATGAAAGCATACCTGTTTCCAGAATATGACACGCCGATTGTTAAAGGCAAACAGGTCGCTACGATTGGCGGCGGCAATGTCGCAATGGACTCAGCCCGTACTGCGTTAAGATTGGGTGCAGATAAATCAATGATTATTTACCGTAGAAGTAAGACCGAGATGCCAGCCCGAATCGAAGAGATACATCATGCCGAAGAAGAAAGAATTCAGTTTGAATTTCTGACGCTGCCAGTAAAGTATTATGGCGACGAGAACGGCTGGGTTAAAGAGATGGAATGTTTACGCATGGAACTTGGTGAGCCGGATGCATCGGGACGCAGACGGCCAATTACAATTCCGAATTCTGAGTTCAGAATTCCGGTTGATACGGTTGTCGTAGCAATCGGACAGAGTCCAAACCCGTTGATTCCGCAAACCACACCAGATTTACAGGTCGGTAAGCATGGTAATATTATTGCCGATGAAAAGACCGGTAGAACCTCTAAAAAAGGCGTTTTTGCCGGTGGCGATATTGTGACTGGTGCCGCAACGGTCATTCTGGCAATGGGCGCAGGTAGAATTGCGGCGAAGTCGTGTCATGAATATTTGAAAACTGGGATTTGGTAAGAAAAAATAACCATGGACAAGTGTAAATAAACTTCTGTGGTAGTTTTTAGGAGGATTTTATGGTTGCAACAGCATATATTTTAATCACGGTTGCTCATGGTACTGCAAAAAAGGCGTATGAGCAACTAAGCAAAATTCAAGGCGTTGCTCATGTGCATGCAATTTCTGGTCCATATGATATTATTGCTATGATTCAGGGTTCTGATTTTAATACCCTTGGAAATCTGATTGTAAATAAGATTCAACCAATTGAAGGCATTGAACGAACCCTGACCTGTAATGTTATTGAATTTGAGCAATAGAAAACACAAAATCTTGAGATATTTGTAGATTTCTAATACAATATATAGAGGTAAGATAGATATTGACTATTTGATAGATTTCTTATATCATCTCTTTTTAATAATTGAATTTTAAGTTTTTAAATACACAATAAAATATAATAAAAGGAGTAAATATGTCAGAAAAATTAAATGCCTTTATGGATTTTGTAAAGGCACGAAATCCGAATGAGCCGGAATTTCATCAGGCAGTGTATGAAGTGGTTGGTTCATTAATGCCATTTGTGGAAAAAAACCCTAAATACCAAAAAGCCAAAATTCTGGAACGAATGACCGAACCTGAACGAGTCATAATATTCCGGATTCCATGGGTTGATGACAAGGGTGAAGTCCAGGTCAACCGTGGTTTTCGGATTCAAATGAATAGTGCAATCGGACCTTATAAAGGCGGTATGCGTTTTCACAAATCAGTCAATTTAAGCATTCTCAAATTCCTCGCCTTTGAACAGGTATTCAAAAATGCTTTAACAACTCTGCCCATGGGTGGCGGTAAAGGTGGTAGTGATTTTGACCCGACTGGTAAATCAGAACAGGAAGTGATGTGTTTTTGTCAGTCACTAATGAACGAGCTTTACCGTCATATTGGCCCTAATCTTGATGTGCCGGCCGGTGATATTGGGGTCGGAGCAAGAGAAGTAGGTTATATGTTTGGCCAATATAAGAAGCTCAATAATGAATTTACTGGCGTATTTACTGGCAAAGGAATCCAGTGGGGTGGTAGTTTGATTCGACCTGAAGCAACCGGTTTTGGTCTGGTTTATTTTACTCAGGAAATGCTCAAAACTAAAGGTACGGGTCTTGAAGGTAAGACTGTTGCTGTATCTGGTTTTGGTAATGTTGCCTGGGGTGCTGTGCAAAAAGTAAATGACCTGGGCGGTAAAGTTGTAACTATCTCGGGTCCGGATGGATTTGTCTATGACCCGGATGGTGTCAAAGGCGAAAAAGTCGATTATATGTTGAAACTACGCGCCAGCAACAAAGATATTGTCGAAGATTATGCCAAAGAATTCAAAGTGAAATTCTATCCTGGTAAAAAAGCCTGGAGCGTCAAGTGCGATGTCGCCCTGCCTTGTGCAACCCAGAACGAAATCTATGAAGAAGACGCCAAAGAACTAATTAAGAACGGTTGTATGTGCGTTGCTGAAGGTGCAAATATGCCAAGCCGACCTGAAGCGATTGACGCCTATCTCAAAGCGAAAATCCTGTATGGACCTGGTAAAGCAGCTAATGCTGGTGGTGTTTCAGTGAGCGGTCTTGAGATGACTCAGAACAGTATGCGTATCAACTGGAGCCGTGAAGAAGTTGATAAAAAACTGCAACAGATTATGAAAGATATCCACGAGCAATGTGTTAAACATGGCAAACAGAACGATTTTATCAATTATGTTGAAGGTGCTAATATCAGTGGTTTTATCAAAGTTGCTGATGCGATGATTGCCCAGGGCGTGGTTTAATATCTTAACTTAAATATCAAAGGGCATCCGCAGTGATGCCCTTTTTGTTCTTGATACATCATGATAAACTGATATAATAATATTATATGGTAAAAGCAATCGGACTGGTATCTGGAGGTTTAGACAGTATACTTGCGGTAAAGATAATACTTGAGCAGAATATTCTGGTAATTGGCGTCAGTTTTATTTCGCCATTTTTTGATAACTCGCAGTTCATTAAAAAATTATGCAAAGAGCTTAAGATTGAATCAGTAATTATTGAATTTGGTAAAGAATACATCGGGATGCTAAAAAACCCTAAATATGGATATGGTAAAAATCTTAATCCGTGTATTGATTGCCATACTTATATGCTTAAACAGGCAAAAATTCTTATGCAAGAACGAGATGCAGATTTCATTTTTACCGGCGAAGTCTTGAATGAACGACCCATGTCGCAGAACCGTCAAGCACTGGTAAATATCGAACGCGAGTCAGGATTAAAAGGATATCTATTAAGACCATTATCGGCTCAATTATTAGAGCCTACAATTGCCGAGAACAAAGGATTGATTGACCGAAACAGACTCGGTAAAATCAGTGGCCGGTCTAGAAAACCACAATATGAATTAGCCCAAAAATATGGTATTACAGACATACCGCAACCAGCCAGCGGATGTTTATTAACTGAGCCGAATTTTAACCGGCGACTCAAAGATGCTTTAAACCATAATGAAGATGCAGTCGCTGAATTACATCTGTTAAAAATAGGTCGACATTTTCGTACCGAACAAGGTGCTAAGATAATTGTTGGTCGTAATGAATCCGAAAACAACGAACTTGTAAAACTTACCCATCCTAATGATTTGATATTAGAACCGCTCGAAATTCCAGGACCAGTCGTCTTGATTCATAACAGCAAAAACCATGAACAAGTGACAAAAATAGCCGCTGGTTTATGCGCAAGATATAGTGATAAAAGTGAATCTGCTCTTGTAAAAGTAAAAGTTAATAGTATAATAATAGAAACAAAATCGCTCAGCGAAGAGTTGCTAAATAAGATGAGAATATAGAAGGAGCAAAAATGAACGAAGAAATAAAGAATAAAGTGAAAGAAATTATTGAGCAGACGATTCGTCCCGCTTTAAAAGCAGACGGAGGTAATATCGAACTGGTCGAAATTACCGATACCGGCATTGTGCGGGTTAAATTACAGGGTGCGTGTGCGACTTGTCCTTTTTCCCAGATGACTATGACTTTAGGTGTTGAAAAAACTCTTAAAGACGCAATTCCTGAAATTGACCGAGTTGAATTAGCAGTATAATTTTATTACAAAATTATCTTTATTTGCATAGCTTGAATTAATAATTAAATATTATTCAGGAGTAATGTTCCTTCTTTATATGCCTGCCGTATTTTATTATTAGCAGTTTGTAATGGGTCATGTTCAAGGATAACAAAATCTGCCTTCAGACCTAGCTGCAAACTACCGATTTGATTTTCCATTTTAACTGCATACGCACCATTATAAGTGAACATTCTCAATGCGTGCCATAAAGAAATACTGTTTTCAGAATTCCGCATGTCCGTCGCGGTTCTGATACCAAGCAATGGATTAATCGGTGTGATTGGCGCATCAGAACCACCGGCAATAATTATTCCTTTTTCAATCATTTTTTGAAAAGGATTAGTATTCTGCCATCTTAAACCCAAACGCTCAGCATACATTTTATCAGATCCGCCCCAATAGTGTTCGAAAGCAGGCTGGACACAGGCAATTAACCCTAAATCCGCTATCCGCTTGATTAAATTATCGCTTAAAAGTTCACAATGTTCAATTCGATGCCGCTTTTGATTATCTTTTAAAAACTTCTCAAATACCCGGACCACCTGTTCAATAGCCCGGTCACCAATGGCATGGACTGCGGTCTGTAAATTATTAGCATCTGCAGCCCGGTAAAATTCTTCTAGTGTTTGGTCGCTTAGATATAAAATACCCTTATTATCTGGTTTATCTGCGTATGGTTCAGTTAATGCTGCAGTGTGCGAACCATACGAACCATCAACTAAAATACAACCGCCAATTCTTGGTAAACCAAGTTTCTGAATCCGGTTAATGTCTCTGGTTTGATAGAATGGGATAACATCAATCGGTAATTTTACTTGATTTTCGAGTAACAGTTCACATGTTATATTATCTACTTCAGTGCCGAGCATGGTCACTAAGGTTGTTACGCCCGCCTGAATTGCTAATTGGCATGCCTTAATAAATGCCTGGAGCCGAATTTCTGGATGTATTTTTTTATTAAAATGACGGGCAGTAAACTCATATGCTTTACCGCGCATCACGCCAGTTGGTTCTTGATACGGGTCAAGCTCAGCACCATTTTCCAATACTTTATTATCCGCGGCAATGATTTCTTCCAATCCTTTAGTATTAAGCACTCCAGAATGACCATCAATTCGGTATAATAATACCGGATAATCTTTGATAACTGTATCGAGTTCGTTTTGAGTCGGATAACGCTTTTCTTTGATTTTGTCTGGTTGGAAATTATAAATCAATAAGAATTTGTATTGACGGGCAAGATATGATGCTGCAGCAATGATATCGAATAGTTGTTCAAGTGATTCGATTCCAGACACTTCAGGAAAGATTTTTTGCATGCCCGTGCCCAGGATATGGGTATGCGAATCAATAAAGCCAGGAATAATATATTTATCAGGATGCGATATCTGTTCGATATTATAGGGGAGAGGCAAATTCGAAAGTTCTTTGATTCTACCGTTTTTGATTAACATTGACTGATAACTATGATTATCAGAATCTAGTGAATATATTTTTTTAGCATTTATAATATAAGATTGGTTTGTCATATATTATTGAGCAGTTATTTTTGCAATTGATTCAACATGATAGGTCTGGGCAAACATGTCAATCAATTCGTATTTTTCCATTTGGTAATGTTTTGCCTTCAGAATTGCCATATCCCGAGCAAATGTGGTCGGATTGCACGAAATATAAATGATTTTTTTGGGTTTTAACCTGATGATATTATTAAGTAAATTTTCTGAACATCCTTTTCTGGGTGGGTCTAAGATAATTGTATCAACTGCATGGTAATTTTTAATAACCGCTTCAACTGGCGCGGCAATAAATTCGACATTCTTAATTTTATTGATTCTGAGATTTTCATTGGCATCTTGAATCGCATCTTGTGAAATCTCTACACCATATACCTTTTTAACTAAATTACTAATCATGATTGCGAGCATGCCAACACCGCAATACAGCTCAAGTACTTGTTCTGCCGGATAAATAAATTCTTGCAATTTTTTTACCATATTTTGAGCTTGCTGAGTATTAACCTGAAAAAATGCATTGGATGATACTTTAAATTTTTTATCAAGTAATTTCTCATAATAATAATCATTACCAAATAGAACTCGATTCTTATTACCGAGAATCCGGTTGGTTCGGTCTGGATTAATATTTTGAGTGATACCAACGATGTCTGGAAAAACACGAGCTAAAGGTTTGTATAACTGCTGATTTAAATGAGGTGTACGGGTAACAAAAGTGATTAATATCTGATTAGTATGCATACCTTGCCGAATAATTATATGACGCAGATTACCAGTGTGCCTGATTTCATTATATATCGGTTCTTTAGACTTGACTATCTGTTCTTTAATAAATGCGCGGAGCCGGTCAAAAATTGGTGGATGTAACAGACATTTTTCAATATCAATAACATGATGACTCAACTGACGGAAAAAACCGATTTTCAACGGATGTCCGACCAGAGGATATTGGGTCTTATTGCGATAATGGAAAGGCTGAGAAGGTATAATTGGTGGAGGGTTCTTTAGATTCATATGTCCAATCCGATTTAAGGATTCAAGCGCAAAATTCTGTTTTATCTCAAGCTGTGCATTATAATCAATATGCTGTAGGTCACATCCGCCGCAATGGGTAAAATAAGGACATAAAGGTGTAACACGTACTGGCGAAGGTTTTATTAACTTATTAACCGAGGCAACATAATATTTACTTTTCTTTCCGATAATTTTTAACTGGGCATAATCACCAGGCGCGGTATAAGGCACAAAGACCTTAATGCCGTCAAAAGTCGTGATACCATTACCGCCATAAATAAGTTTATCAATTTTAGCAGTTATCGTATTGGATTTGTATATTTTTTTAGCTTTTGAATAGAGGGTCTTTTTATTTACCAAGTGGTGAGGAGTTTTCTTAAGATTTCTATTGATACTTTTTCTATGGCTCTGGCAATGCCTATTTCTTCAGTTTCTGATTGCGCATCATAGGTTATCCAGGCCGAGATTTCACCGTCATGCAAAGGTTCGGTATCTGGTTTTGTCTTATCAAGGGCTTTGACGAAAACATTCAGGGTTGTTCGATAAGTAATCACTTCTTGATTAGCGGTATATGATTGGGGAGACCTTTCATAATTGGTAATACGGCATTCAAGCACTATATCAGCCCGGTCAATCGGAGCAATGGATAGATTGCGGTCTTTGGTAAAATCATTAAGCAACTGGTCAGTCAGCATATCTCCTAAATTGGGTTTGACAGTCTGATTATCAACAACCGGAATTGCGATAGATTTATATTGAGACGGCAAAGTCGAACGGGTTGAATAACCACAACAACCGATAAGTAGAATTAATATCCAGGAGTAATATCTTGTCATTTAAACACTATAATCAGATATTATGACAGTTGTCAATACTCTGTATAATTAATATTTAGTCATTTGGAAGGTTAAACTTACTGCATATCAAGTTGTTTGATTTTCCGAGTGGCGAACTATGCTCTGTAGTCAACTATGTAACCAGTTATATATTCAAAAACTGATTCAGATATGAACACGGGTTCGGGTTCGGCTATACAAGATATATGTTACGATAATCCTTATTATAATTTTTGTCACGCATCGTACGAAAAAGTATGATTTAATTGTTATCTGGATTTATATTTAAATCAGCTCTTAATTATATTATTAAACGCGTATTTAACTTTTTACTCGTATCTGAAGACATTCCAGGGGGCTATACCATCAACAGACCAGTATTTGGCTGTTAGTTATTGGTTGTTAGAAGGATAAGAGAAAAATTGCGTTGACAAAAGTATTAGTTATAACTAATACTTAGTGCGGGTCGCACCCGTACTTATGCGAATCCAAACAGGACCTGTGTAAGGCAAATCTTCAGGTTTGCGAAGCGGAAGCAAGGTCAAAGCATTACCCTGCATTCAGCCGGTATGGCATAACAGACACGAACATAGGTATCGCAATAAGAATCTATTGACAATACAAATATTTCATTTATATTGATATTATGAACAATGAACGAAGCAAGATATTAGCCGCAATCGGTTATATACCGTTCTTGTGCTTTATACCGATTTTTGCAGCCCGCGATGATGAATACAGTCAGTTTCACGGCAAACAGAGCTTGGTTTTACTTATCGCATACATAATTGTTTCAATTGCACTTTGGTTGATTAGTATCGTTTTTGGAAATATTTTTGGACATGTACCAATTATTGGTTTTATGTTCAAATTTATCGGCTGGATAAGTCATAATTTAATCGGTACGATTCTTGGTATTGTATATGTGATTATGATAATTATTAGTATTATCTATGCTGCAATTGGGAATAAGTGGGAAATTCCGGTTATTTCAAACTACGCCAAAACCCTTAAAATATAACTATAATTCTAATACACCCGCTACAAAATTATCTATATTATTACTTCTGATAATTTACCTTATGTAAACTAAACCAAAAATCTAATCCAAGGTTTTCCTGGTTACCTCTCCTCTTGTATTGTGTGTTGGTCTCTACTTAATTATTGGTTTTCTCGTAATTAGGTGCTTCTTTGGTTATTGTAATATCATGCGGATGACTTTCTTTTAATCCGGCATTACTTAAACAAACAAATTTTGCTTTTGTTTGCAGTTCTTTAATGTTTTTTGTGCCGCAATATCCCATTCCTGCTTTAAGCCCTCCGATTAATTGGTAGATCACATCACTGACTTTACCCCGATATGGAACTCTTCCTTCAATCCCCTCGGGTACGTATTTTTTTGCATGCTCCTGAAAATACCGGTCAGCTGAACCTTGTTTCATAGCATCAATCGAACCCATGGCACGATAAATCTTATACTTTCTGCCTTCTAATAAAACCTCTTCACCCGGACTTTCTTCAGTACCGGCAAAAAGATTACCAATCATTACTGAAGATGCACCAGCTGCAATTGCTTTAACAATGTCTCCGGAAAATCTGATACCGCCGTCGGCAATAATTGGGATCTGCCGTTGTTTGGCGATAAGTGCACAGTTATTTATGGCTGTAAATTGGGGTACACCAATACCAGCAATTACCCTGGTCGTGCAGATTGAACCTGGTCCAATACCGACTTTTATTGCATCAATATCTAACTTAAGTAAGTCTTTTACTGCTTCTCCAGTAGCGACATTGCCGACCACGAGATCGACATCAGGAAATTTTTTGCGAATTGTTTTGGCAGTATTAACAACTCCGAGTGATTGTCCATGTGCCGTATCAATGACCAAGGCATCAACGCCAGATTTTATTAAAACACTAGCGCGGTCTAAATATTCTTTACTAGTTCCGATTGCCGCCGCAACCCTTAATCTTCCCAGTTTATCTGTTGTAGAATGCGTAAACTCATGCTTTTTTATAATATCCTTGATTGTGATTAGTCCTTTAATCTGTCCCCTCTTGTCAATAATCGGTAGTTTTTCGATCTTATGTTTTTTTAGAATTTCCTGTGCCTGGTTTAAGCTGGTGCCGACCGGAGCTGTGACTAAATTATTTTTAGTCATAAGATATTTAACTCTTTTGGTTAAATTTGTTTCAAATATAATATCGCGTTTAGTGAGAATACCGACCAGCCTACCACTATCATCAGTTACCGGCAGACCTGAGATAAGATATTTTTCCATCAGGTTTTTTGCGTCATTAAGAGTCTGTTCAGGGTTGATGGTTACAGGATTAACAATCATGCCGCTTTCGGCGCGTTTTACTCGAGTAACCTCCAGTGCTTGTTTTTCAATACTTAAGTTTTTATGAATAACACCAATGCCACCGCATTTGGCAAGCGAGATCGCCATTTTCGATTCGCTCACCGTATCCATTGCAGCACTGACTAAGGGGATATGCAATCTTATGTGTCGGGTAAAAAAGGTTTGCGTATCAACATCTTTGGGCAGGACTGATGATTTTTGCGGAACTAATAAGATATCATCAAAAGCAAATGCCTGTTTTATCTTCATAAAATTTACCTCTCCCCTGTTTTAGGTTCTTTCAAAGGTAAAATTAATTTCGGGCGGAACTTTTAAAGTCCAGAATATAGAACAGTATCGGTCACGGGAAAGTTCAAACACTTTTTGTAAATCCGCTTCTTTTACTTCAGGATTTGTTTTAAATATCAGATTAATTTTTGTGTAGCGCTTTGGATGTTCGGGTGCGCGTTCGGCTTCGACTGAAACTGAAAAATGTTTTACATCGGATTTCATTTTTTTTAGAATTGACATCATATCAAAAGCCATACAACCGCCCAATGAAACTAAAACTAAATCTACTGGTTGAAATCCGGTTTCAGTACCGCCAACTTCTTTTTTTGTATCAATGACAAAACTATGTCCGGCTTGGTCATCAACCACAAATCGTAAATTATCAATCCAGTTTAAGGATACTTTTTGCATATTACTGGTTAAGAAGTCCTAATACTTTTTGTTCCAATTCCGTTGCGTTATCTTCGCTAAAACCGACTTCCCGGAATGCAATTTTACCCTTTTTGTCAAAAGCGACAAGCGTCGGAATTCCCTGCACATCATAGGTTTTTGCAACATCCTGATTTCCTAAAAGAATCGGATAGGTGATCTTATATTCATTAACAAATGCCGGCAGTCCGTCTTTTGTCTGGTCTAAGGAAACACCTAATATTTCCAATCCCTGTTCTTTATAAGTGTCGTACATTTTCACGAGATGCGGAATTGCAGCTCGGCAGGGCGGACACCAGGTCGCCCAAAAATCAACCAAAACAACTTTACCTTTTAAATGAGATAAAGTGATACTGCCACCGCCTAATTGTTCTAATGTGAAATCATTGCCTTTAACGGTCGTCGTAGTCGTTGATTTTTGTGTACCACAACCACTGACAAATAAAAAAAACGCTGCTAATAGTATGATAATATATTTCATATGCTCTCCGTTACTTATTTTATTGAATAATTTTATTGATGCGCTCAATCAGAAATCCCTTCGGCACAGCGCCGATTACAGTGTCAATAATCTGACCGTTTTTAAAGAATAAAAGCGCGGGGATACTCATAATCTGGTATTTTTGCGCCAAGTTCGCCTCGTTGTCAACATTAACTTTACCGACTTTAAGTTTACCCTGATATTCTGCAGCGATTTGTTCAATTACCGGTGTCACCATCTGACACGGCATACACCAGCTTGCCCAAAAATCGACTAATACCGGAATCGGTGAATCTAAGACTTCGGTTTGAAAGTTTGCTTCATTGAATTCTATTGCCATGAATTATTATACGTTAAGATGTTTCAGTGTCAAGATGATTAGTGAGTTCAGTAAAATTATTTACTGGTATTGCACCAAGGTCGATTATTTTTTCGTCAGCTGGTGACTGAATACCTTTGTATAAGAATACTTTTTTTCCCATTAATCGAGCATGCTCAGCTGTATTAAGCGTGCCGCCGCTGTCTCCTGATTCAACAACCAGAATATAATCGGAAAGCGCGGCAGTAATCCGATTGCGTAATAAAGCATTGCCGACCGACCATTCGCTTAACGGATAAAATTCAGATAAAATTATAGCGTTATTAAAAAAGTCATCTGCAATTTCAGTTATTTCCTGATGCAGTTGGAACTTTAAGATCCCAGTTGGCAAAACAGCAATTGTCTTTTGGTTATTCGCAACCGTTCCCCAATGCGCCGCAGAGTCAATACCTTTGGCATAACCACTGACAATAACAAAACCGGCATTGGCAAGTTCTTTGGCAAATCTATATGCTTGTTCTTTACCATATTGGGACGCATCCCGAGTGCCGATGATACCAAAAGTTTTACCGGGCACCAGCGGTTTGGACAGATATAATAAGGGTGGTTGATTTGTAATATTTTTAATTGAATCGGGATAAGAAATATCATTGAGCGTGATAATTTTTATATTGCGGTTTCGTAATTGTTCGATAATCGCATCAATTTCATTGATTTTATTTTTTGCGTCTAAGATTTGGTCAATTGTTTTCTGATTTAATCTGAGAATAGTTAGTAAAGTATTTTTGTCGGTTTCAAAAACTAATTTGGGTTCGGTAAATTTTTTCAGTAGATTACGGTACGTGACCGGTCCGATACCTTCAATACTCTGTAATAATAACCAATACCTTAAATCATTCGTTGCTTATATTAAAATTTAACTATTATTTAAAGAAATTAGCAGAATTCAGAACTTATTTTTCATGGCATTGATATATGCAAGTTCTGATTTTGCTTGCTCCGCCATTTCACCGGCAGGCAGTTCTTTGACGGCTTTTTGGTAAATACGCTCAGCACTATTGAAATCATTGAGTGTCTTGTAGCACCGACCTGCTGCGATTAAAGCGTCTGCGGCAAGTGGAAGTTTCCTGTATTTATTATAAACCTGTTCGTAGACTTGAGCCGCTTTTCGAAAATTCTGTTGTTCTTCGTAGCAATTACCGATTGCAAATAGTGTTGCCGGTCCCAGCACCTGGTCATTCTTCAATTTGCCGTATGCTTTTTCAAACTGACTGCGTGCTTTGTCATAATCTTCCCGTTGATAAGAAATATTACCAAGATAAAAGTATGCTTTTGAGGACAGATAATGCCGTCCGAATCGACGGGTAAAGTTGATAAAAAGTTCTTCTGCTGCATCGAACTGTTCTGGTACTTGTGCCACTGAATAAATACCCAGTGCTTCGGTAAAACGCAGTTGAACCTCTGGGTTTTCTTTACCAGAACTTGAAACTCCAATAATAATTGCAACGATTGCAACAACAATTACACCGACACCAATTAAGAATTTTTGTCTTTGATGATAGTATAATGATGCTATTTTAGTAATGAATTCTTGAAATTTATCTTCATGAATATGACGCATTTTCTTATACCTTTCTATCTTAGTAAAATTTTTACTGACATTTATTGTCTTACCTACCCCTGGTGAGATTCGAACTCACGACCTACGGTTTAGGAAACCGTTACTCTTTCCAACTGAGCTACAGGGGCTGCTCTGTAACATTATATTTAATATTTCTACTCTGTCAATCCCTACCGGCTTCGCTTTTCGTGTCATGATTTCAAGTCAGAATCGCTGTTAGCTAATCTATCCTGTTTGCAATAACAAATATCGGGTCAAATCTAATTGCAACTAAATCCCCTGGCAGCTCTCGAATTCATATTTTTCTTTAATCATATCTTCCACAGTTTTGGCCAGCTCGGTTGTAGTGAGTGATTTAATATGATTGAACTCAGCCTCGATATTTTTCGAGTATTCTTCCAGTTCTCGTAAAGCTTTCTTACCGCTTGCATATTCCAGGCATTTTAATCTTCGTAGTAAGACTTCGTATGGTTTGTCTGAAGTGTAAGTCAACAAGGTATATCGAGCGACATAATGATGACAATCGGCACACTCGACATAAACCCGAATATGTTCACCCGTCTTAACATGCACATAATTAATTAAATTTTCACTATTACATTTGGGACAGGCTTCTTTCTTTGCATTTTCCATGATTTAGCTCCTCTTCATATTACTTAAAAAATAAAATTGCTATTGCTTTAGTGAAAAATATCACAATTATTGCGGATACTAAGGCAATAATGCTGCCGTATTTAACCATATTTTTAATTTTAATCAGACCCGAACCATAAGCAATCGCATTGGGCGGAGTACTGACCGGCAGAATCATCGCAATCGAAGCACAGATACTGACAATCAATGCCATATCAACCGATTTTTTGCTTAAACCGACTGCAATCGGTAACAGGATTGCCGCAGCACTGGTATTTGAGATAAAACTTGTTAAAAGAATCGTAATTATTGCAAGAATGGCTAACAATAAAATATTCGGAAATGCCTGAAAATTAATCAGACTCACAAACCAGCTCGAAAGTCCGCTCTTTTCAATCGACATACCCAAAGATAACCCGCCCCCCATCAACATTAAAGTATCCCAGCCAAGTCCGCCAAAATGTTCTTCTTTGAGTAAACCAAAACCCGAAAAAATAATCACCGGTATCAAAGATACAATACTGGTCGGTATTTTATGCAGTTCTGCAGTTAACCACATTAAGAGAGTGAGTCCAAATACTGCCAGCACCATTTTCTGTTCTTTGGTAAAACCGTTTGATTTTTGTTCGATTAGTTTGACCGTCTCTATTTTCGGACGAAAGTTCAGGCGCAAGATAAAATAGATGATAAAAAATAAGATTATTGTCAAAGGCAGAGCAAACGCAGTCCAGCCGACAAATGAGATATTTATACCTCTGGCTCGGAGAATACTTATTGCCAGCGCATTGGGAGGTGTGCCAATCGGCGTTGCCAGCCCCCCGATATTAGCGGCAAACGGAATACCCAAAGCAAGGGCAGGAATTAATGGGTCATCCGAAGGAATGTTCTGAGTTAAAACTAATACCAAACCAATCATTAATGCGGTCGTTGCGGTATTGGACATCCACATTGATAAAAATGCGGTAACTGCCATAAGTCCGATTAAAACCCGATATGGCTTATTACCAACTCTTTTCAAAATCACAAACACAAACCATTCATCTAAATCATATTTTTTGAGTGCCTGAGCCAATACCAAGCCGCCCAAAAACAAAACAATGACTGAATCAAAGAAAGGCACTAAAAAAATACGGAAATTACCGCCCATCAGATTAGTAAGAAAAATTGACTGTAAGAATAAAATTATGAAAGATGTGACATATAATGGCACAACTTCACTCACCCAGAATAGTGCGGCAATTATTAAAATACATAATGTCCTTTTACTCGCTTCGGAAATATTTGAAATGGGCAGTACATAAACCACATAAGCGATGACACAAAAAAGCAGGATTAACAATAATTTTTTTGTTATATTTTTATTCATTGATTCGTCGTCTATATTTAACTTACAAGGGCAACTGAATGCAGCCGCTCTCATTACCTGGATAATTACAAATCAATTTCATAATACAATTAAGTTTCTGGTCTGTCAAGGAATTCGAGTTAAGAACAAATGGCACAAATGTCATTTTGGACTTAAGCCGGAAGCTCTTCTTTATAATTACAATAAATTTCAATTAGTTTTTACTAATTTCTATTGATGTTAGACTTCTAAGTCCTATAATTAGATTTGATAAAATAAAATTTTTTGGTCCAAACACTTGACACCGCGAGTTCCTATATTAAACTTTATATAGTTGAGGGACAGATGCAGATTGATTAGTAAATCGTAGATGGAGATTAAAAAATTAACCTTTGACGATTAATGTCGTCAGATTTGGAGGTAATTATGTTATTAATCTCGTTCTATGAGAAAGTTAGTCCTGATTTAATCGGGTATAAAAGTTTTTATAAAAAGACAGTCGGCGCAAGGGGCGTGCGGATGGCTTGTAATCCGCCTGCCCGGCACAATATAGGGAATTATTACCGGGGGTGCTCCCAGCATGCTTACCTAATTAATTTCTGCATTCAATACCTAATAAGTATCCAATACAAATTCACCATTATTTATGCAAACCGATACCGAAACAGTTGTCAAAGTTATTGCTATAACCATTCCTCAATCCATTGGGAAACCTATTCCCAGATTCATTACCAGAACTATTTCATAAAATTAGCAGTATTTTCTTGCAAAATTGAAAAATTATATGTTAAAGAGTGTTTTTATATACATCGAAACGTAAAATATGATATATTAGTATATTTTAGCATATATTAGCATATGACATTACGATGATATACATCTATAATTATGCATATGAAAAATTATAAAAATAATTTTAAAAAAGAGGCACCTTTTTATGAAAAAAAGAGTCTAAATAATGACTTACTTATGTTTATCTTTTTAAAGTATGGTTTGAGGGGGAGGGGGAATGAAGGGGTGTTTATGATAAGGGGGTGGGGGTGGTTAATCATTAAAAATATTAAAAAATATGTTAAACTATAAAAAAGGAGGTAATTATATGAAGAAAACAAAAATCATAAAAAAGGAGGTTTATTTTATAAATGATTAAATTAGACAATAAACTCTTAGAAAGAGTAAAAAACGATGACAAACAGGCAATCACTGAAATATATAAAACTTACAGTCTACCGCTTTATTATCAAGCATATTCAATACTACTTAATTCAACCGATGCGAAAGAAGCGGTTTCAGAAACATTTGTCAGATTTCTAAAATACAAACATACTATCAAACAGCCAGCATTTTATACATGGTTAAGCACAGCAACCAGAAATGTTTGTTATGATATGCATAATGGAAAATTACATTATTACAACAAAGCGGAATACCAAATGAATAATGACATAGAAACATCTATAACTGAACCAATTGACTATGTTCATGCCCCACAAGTTATCTATCAGCAAATTAAAACCAGACAACTGGTTAACCGTATTTTAACTGAATTACCACCACAATATAAAGATGTCCTATTATTACACAACGATGGATATACTTGTTCAGAAATCGGACAAAAAATAGGAAAAACAGAAAACGCAATTAAACACATTCTTAGCAGAGCACGGAAAAAAGCAAGAGGAGTTTATTATGAAATAACCAAGCATAAAAAATTGAATTAACAATAACCGTTCTTTGAAAATATGGGTACTTTAATCGTTCGGATGAGCAATAGCTCAATCATCGTTCTCAATACTGAAGTTTTAAATTCGTATGAAATCTGAATTATTTAATATATAAAAACTAAACAAAAAAATATATGCCTAAAAGTCAATACTGGCAGTAGTTCAGAAAAACTCTGATGATCAATACGGCACTTTATTCCATAAGATTTTAAAAAAGAGGGGATCGAGGGTTTGTATATTTCTAAGAGTGGCTTTGAATTGGTATTGATGGATGGCGAAGAATGGAGGTGATTTACTATGGCAGTAAGACCATCTGGTCGAAGACTCGACAAATGGGATGCGATGTTCTCAGGCGATGTTCTATCTACAAAACTATCTGGTTATAAAGATAAAATGCGTGAACAACTCTCGACAATCTTTCCGCAGCTCGAAACTGTTGAAAACGAAGTCAAACTCATCTTAGCTGAAGCCGGCACACCGACGATTCTTAACTCTTTCTATATTAATTTCGGACGCGAAGCATGGAAAAATGCGAACAAATTCACAGGCGCACAATTACTCAATACGATTGACGTATTACTCAACAAGTGGGTAGCACGCGGACTTGACCGGGATATCCTGGAACGCATCCGCAACACCGTCTTCGCATTAGCCGCACCGACTCCATAAGCGTTATTATTCATACATAACGCATAGTGCCTAAAAAAAGGAGACGGATTGACTGCATTTCCGTCTCCTTAACTTATATATAAAATCCTAAAGTAACTTATTTATTTCCTGTTTCAATTTCCAAGGATTTCTACAGATAAGATATGCCCATTTTCCAAATTCTTTATAATAGTTCACTGCTGATATCCATCTCATAGCACCTGTTTCCTTTTGCCTATCCTGTTCTGATTCGAATCCTTTAACTTCTAAAATAAGCATTATATTGGAACTATCTTTTTTCTTTAATCTAATAAGAAAATCAGGTGTATAGGGATGTGTATGCCCCTGATATTCATATTGAATCGTAAATCCGAGATGGTCATTTCTAGCGTAAGAAACAACTTCTTGAATTGATTCTAATTGATATCCAACTGCATGTTCCCATTGCATTGTGTCAGTTACTACATGACTTATATGACTTTTAATTGTAGCATGACAAATACGAGATGTCCTAAATAGAACTTCTGCGGTCGAACCTACTCGCCGAAATCTTTCAAGTATTGGTAACAATGGATGTTCACCTGATTCAGTATCTGGTTCAATAATCGATGATAATCGTTCCACAATCAAATCTAAATATCTTCTTAAGGCAACTTCTTGAGGTGGTGCATCAACAAAATTGACCCTCTGATTCAAAAATAACCAAACAATATTTAATACTTGCGGGAATATATATTGACGAGATTCTGGGTCAAATGAATTTGGCTTTAAATTCTTTGTAATTTGGCTTGCAATTTCATATACCGTTGCTTGTAACCGTTTATCTTTATAAAATGGGTTTCTATCATGAGTAACTTCTTTTCCAGGACCAAGTCGGTCAGGACGACCAATTTTATATCCTACTGCATCCTTTACTTTCACTTCGGTTGGTGCTTTAGAAGGATCAATAGTCATCTTTGGTATACTATCAATATCTGCTTTTATTCGATAACGCACATCAAATACATATCCTTCCACTCTTGGGAATCTAATTTCTAATTCTTTTCTTTCTGGTAGTGCTTTTATCAATGTTAATGGTTTTGGTGGTTCAGGTCTTTTTTTACTACTTTTCTTAACTGGAATAACCTCAAAAGGTACACCGTAAACATCACAATATTCTGCAACAGTAAAATCATCGTATTGTGTTCTTCTTAGACCTCTGCCGACGACTTGTTCACAGAGAAGTTGAGAAGTAAAAGCACGTAATCCTAAAATTTGAGTTACATTTTGAGCATCCCATCCTTCGTTAATCATTCCAACTGATACAACACATCTTATATCTTTGCCCGGCGGTGTTCCTTCACCTTCCCATTCAGTTTTTCCAACCGTAGCTAATTTCTTTCTTAAGTAATCAGCTGCCTTTTCTCTTGTCATTCCCTCAACAACGCTTTCTGCTTTTTCCAATAGTCTCGTATCAATTCTCATCGTAACTTCTTTATTCGGGAGATTCTTGAATTCCGAGATTGCTTGACCATTTATGATATTTTCAGCAACATATTCTGCTAATTTAGTATTATCACAAACTATAATCAATGCCGGTGGAAAAGGATAATTTTGTTCCTTAAATTCATTTACCTTTTTTTTCCATTCTGATGCTAAAGTTATTAAAGCATCTTCTGCTTCACGATAAACTGATTCAGGTTTTGCTTTTCGTTTTCCTGATGCTCTTTCGCTTAAAGGTAACGCCTGCATTATCCTTTCCCATAATCTGAAATACTTTGGTTCTGGTAAGCCGGTATTATCATCAACCGGCACTCTCGGAATCTTTACGATGCCGCATTCAATTGCATCAACTAACCCAAAATCTGACACAGTCCAAGGAAAAGGTTTTCCTTCTTCGTAACCTACGCCTTTTAAATAAAATGGTGTAGCAGATAAATCAAGGCAAAAATTTATTTTCCTAATTGCGTTTACCTTATCTAACCCACCGACCCAAATTGTTGCTTCAAGTTCTTCCTCCTGTAATTTATTACTTTGGTCTGAAGTCAATTCCTTAAATAATACCTGTTTTTCTGTTTCTCTAATTGCTGGTCGATATGCATGATGAGATTCGTCATTAATAACTAATATATTTTCTTTTGTACCCAAGTCTCTAAGAACACGATTACCAAATGCTTTATCACTCTCTTCACCTCTCTGCACAACACTATGTTTCCCAGTATCATCCTCTGGTAAAAATAAATGCCAATTTGTAATTAAAAATTTACCTTTTTCAAGATGACTTCTTAAAGAAGATGGTACAAGCTCAAAATAATCGTAGTAATTCTTTAGGTGTGACGGTTTTAATACCTGTAATCTTTCTTTGATTGTGAGATTGGGACATACGATAAGTATCGCGTCCGAAAATCTAATATCTTTTGGATTAGCAACTTTATTAATTACAGACCATGAAATAAGCATAGCCATTACTACCGTTTTTCCACTTCCTGTTGCCATCTTGCAGGCATATCGTTGTAATCCTTTATAATTCTTTTTCAAGCTTATTGGGTCAATCGGTTCATCAAAAGGAATTTCTATTCCTTGTCTAAGATATGCTGGAGCTTCATGTAACCAGATAATAGTTTCAACCGCCTCTTTCTGACAGAAGAATAACCGTCGTTCTCGTTCTGAACTATTCCAGTGTTCCAAAAGTTCTCTTGTTATTCTTGTTGCACCTTGATAGCCAGAACTTCGCCATTCATTGATACGTTTTCTTATTTCATTAACGGTTGTAAGTTCAATAAAATCTTCTTCTGCAACCGCACCCATCTCTGGTCTTGTTCGTGGACGAAAATAATAACCTGCTGGTCTCCGTCCTTCTTTTAAATATGGTTGACCCTCACGATACTCCCAATAATTCATTGGTTCTTCAAACGGATCATTAATAATAGGATTATCTAAAGCTATTGGCATTTATATCATTTCTTTAAATTAACAATACTTATAACTTCATTACCATAAATATCAATTACTTTAACCGCAATACGAGAATGTTTGCCGATTTCAAATGGTATTGATTCTGTTCCTCTTAATTGTTCAAATGCTTCAGGATTTATAACTGCTTTTAATGCTCTTTGAAGTCTATCCCATGCTTTATCATTTGCCGGAAAAAATGCCTGGCTGATATGAAAACAATATCCGTCATAATCAATATCTAAAAACCATCCCGCAACTTCCTCTGCTTTTGACGATTTAGCTTCACCACTTGTCGGGTCATATATATCCACACCTTTCAATATCACTGAATATGTCTTATCTTTATTTTTAGTCACTCCAATATCCGGCTCGCCAAATACTGTAAATAATTGACTACCCGGCGTAGTCTTTAGTAAATCACTCATTTTAACATCAGGACGGATATGTGCTAAATGCAATTTTAATTTAGGGTGTGGGTTTTTTTGAATAAAAGCTTGTGCTTCTGGGTCAAAACTAAATCCAGCAAAAACTAACATATCAAATTCCCAACGTGCTGATGAAATCGCTTCTTCAACTTGTTTCGTAGAAACAGGACCATTTGGTGGTCCAAAAGAAACTGCAACTCGTTTTGTATCACCATTCTGTTTTATTATGCCACTTGCATGTAATAGGCTTGATGATTTCATTGTTTCAAGATTATCAATTTTCATCTTTTTTCCGCCTGGAAAAGTAACTCCATCTTTACGTAGAAGTTCAATCATATTGTCAAGATAATCGCCTGCTTTATCCGATGGTTTTCCTTCAGGAATAACCATCCCTTTTAATGCTTCGTCTGGATCAACTGCAACCGGCACTGGGATTGCTTCAATTGTAAATGGCCCTGATACTCTGGTTACATTTCTTACAATTTGGAGTTTATCATAAAGAACTTCCAAAGGTGCATTCTTTCTAATAATCTCTTCAGTAATTTTTCTCACTTTTATTTCTAATTCTTCCTTTTTGATATGAAGATTTTTTGCTTTAATGTCTTTTCTTATTTTTTCTACTTTATCTGGGTCTAAATTAGGATTATTAGCAATTGATTCAAGGGTGATATGTGACACGGTTTTATAAATAAAACCACCTTTAATACCATGTTCAGAATGAGCAAGTTCATAATAAGGAAAAGTTGCAGTGAGAAGTCTTTGCCTTGCTAAAAACAGAGCAATTCTACTTGTATCACAAGTAATCCATCTTCTGCCCAATTTTTCCGCACAATGGGCAGTTGTCCCACTTCCACAAGTCGGGTCAAAAACCAAATCACCTGGGTCAGTTGTCATTAAAATACAGCGGTCAATGACTTTTGTATTTGTTTGAACAGCGAAAATATTTTCTTCAAATGTTTGTGTGTCTTTCCATATATTTGTAATCGGCACAGCGTAGAAATCATCAAGGTATCGTACAAATCTCAATGTTTTACCCGCAACTTCTAATCTATTTGCATTTGCTAATCTTTTCATTCCTATATTTATGTCTGTTTTCCAATGACCCCTTGAAGGATAATATAATTCTCCTTGATATTCGAATGGTTTACCCCCTTCTTTTGTTACACCTGCACCATACAAAGCACCTGATGAATATAATTTTGTATCTTTTGGAATCTGATAGTTCTCTCTTTCTTCCTTTGTAATAGATCGTCTTGTTCCGTTAGGAAATTCTATTCTGTTATAACCGCTTGTATCTTCGGTTTTCTCCCAGTATAGCTGATTGTATTTCATTCTATCAATATCTTTAGCATACCATATTAAATAATCACCAGCACGAGAAAGTGCTTTCGCTGGAAATCCTCTAGTTTTTACAAATGAAATTATACTAACAAAATTAGAAGTTTTGAAAATCTCATCCATAACATTTCTAACAAGATGTAGATTTTCATCATTCATCTGAACAAAGACCGAACCTGAATCATTTAGTAAATCTCGACATAAAAGAAGTCTGTCTCGAAGATACGAAAGATAAGAATGAATTCCAAGTGTCCAAGTATCACGATATGCTTTTATCTGTTCTATTTCTCTTGAAATAGATTTTTCATCGCCATCTCTAATATCTCTTTGATTAATCTTAGGTTGAAAATTTGAATTGTATTTGATTCCATAAGGTGGATCCATATAAATCACCTGAACTTTTCCCACCATTCCTTCTCTGTGTAAAAGTGAATTCATTACTAATAATGAATCACCTAAAATCATTCGATTTGACCAATCAACATCGTGCTTATAAAACTCAATTCTTTTGTCTAATGGTAATTGCGGGTCAGCAAACAAACCTAATTGTCTTACTGATTCTTTATGAATACCATCAATGATTGCTTTTGTAGAAACACGTTCATGAATATGTAACGAAACCAAATCAACATCAATTTCTTGTTTTTCTTCTTTGCCAGCCCATTGTAATTGTGGGTCTAAATATGGGTCGTACTTATAGGTTATCTTTTTATCAACCGGTCTATCATATTCACTTAGTCCTGCCTCAGGTATATGTTTTCTTTTCTCTTCCGAATGACGATAATCTTTTACTTTACCATTATTTTGCATCCTTTTTATTTTCCTTGGCATACCTCAATAATAAAGTAAAAATCCCCTTTGTCAAGATATAACTTCGTTAGAAGTTATGATTACAGCGATTACGGAGAGATTGCACAGATGATAAAAGGTCAAAAGTCAAAATTCAAAGGTGATTTAATTTTATCTTTGGCATGGGTCGCACCCATTAAACTGGGAACGACCCTGTTTTGTTTTTCAGTGTTAAATTCTTATCTGTGTTTATCTGTGTTAATCCACGCACCTAATCATAGGTGCGGGACAGGTCTGTGGCTGTAATGTGGTTAAAATTGAGATTGCCTCGGATTGAAAGATTAGCTTCGCTGATTTCCCAGATTAAGAGAACGATTACAGTGATTATTAATAATGAAAATTGCAGATTGAAAGATTACAACAAAAACCGCGCATCAATTGCAAATGCACCATTACCTTTTTCATAAACGACAAAAGGATTAATGTCAATTTCAGTGAACTCAGGAAAATCAGTGGTCAGCTGGGATAACCGTTGTAAAGCTTCTTCGATCGTCGGTACATCAGCCGGTCCTTTGCCACGAAATCCTTTTAATATCCGGTAACTCTTAATATCCTGAATCATATGTATCGCAGACAGGGCTTTAATCGGACAAATCCTGAAACTGACATCTTTTAAGACTTCGACATAAATACCACCCAGACCGAACATAATCAAAGAACCAAATTGCGGGTCTTTTTTTATACCCATAATCGTCTCGACTCCGCGTTCTGCCATTTTCTGCAATAAGTATCCTTCAATTTTTGCATCGGGTTTGAGTTCTTTGATTTTTGCCTGCATCTCATTGAATTTCCTGACTAATTCATCATCGCTCGTGATATCAACTGCAACACCGCCCACATCAGTTTTATGGAGAATATCCGGCGAAACGATTTTCATCACAATCGGATAACCAATCTCTTTTGCTTTTGGTATTAATTCGTGTTTCGACTTAACCAATGTATTGGGAAGCACCGGAATTTTATAAGCATTGAGTATTTTATAACCTTCGAATTCCAGAATTGAAACTGGTGAACGCTTTTGGGCATGTTTAATTATATCTTCGACTGTTTTCTTTTTAACATCATCAAACACTTTTACCTGGCTTTTGGGCAGCTGGGTCCAGTCATAAAAAGAACACATATCAGCCAAGGCTTGTGCGGCAGTTTCCGGAAAAGGATAATATGGTATTTTTGATTGCCAGAGAGTCTGGATTACTTCTTTAGTGTTTTCTAAAGATAATAAACAACCCATAATCGGCTTGGAATAATTAGGCGCAAGCTTACTTATCTCCTGGGCAATGATTTTTGTTTCTGCCATCAAAGTCGGAGTCCAGATTGTAATTACACCATCAACATTTTCATCTTCCAGTAAAAGTTTTAATGCCTGAGCATACCGTTTTTCATCCGAATCTCCGATTACATCAAGCGGATTATTAATGCTGGCTGATGCCGGTAAAAATTCTCTTAATTTTTGTTTGGTTTGTTCAGTATATTGAGATAAATAAAGTTCATTTCTGATTACTGAATCAGTTGCCATAATGCCTATGCCACCGGCATTGGTAATGATTGCAATATTGCGTGATTTAGGAATTGGCTGACCAGAAAATGCTTTGGCATAATCAAACAATTCACTCACAGTATCGACCCGTATTATGCCACACTGATGCATGAAAGCATTATATGCTTCATCAGAACCAGCCAACGCACCAGTGTGAGATGAAGCGGCTTTTGCTCCTTCAACTGTCCGTCCTGATTTAATCGCAAGAATCGGCTTGCCAATATTTGATGTCACATCATAGGCAATATCCATAAAGTGCTTGGGATATACTATATCTTCCAGGTACAGAATAATAACTTTGGTCTGTTCATCATCCCGTAAATATTCGAGTAATTCATTCTCATTAATATCGGCTTTGTTACCAATCGAGATAAATTTAGAAAGACCGATTCCTTCAGATTCAGCATATTCAAGAGCGGTCACGCCAACTGCTCCGCTCTGGGAGACAAAAGCAATATTACCAGCTGGCGGCAAGGCTTTACCAAAGGTTGCGTTAAGACGCACACGCTGGTCAGAATTAATCATGCCAAAACAGTTTGGTCCGATCAAAGATAGATTATGTTTAGCGGCGATTTCTTTAATACGATATTCCAGTTTTGCACCGCTCTCCCCTATTTCTTTAAAACCGGCGGTAATAATAATCGCACCTTTAACATTTTTTTGACCGCATTCTTCAATAATCATCGGTACCGATGACGCCGGAACAATAATAACTGCTAAATCAACTTCATCGGGAATATGCAGTACGGACGGATAAGCTTTTACTCCGAGCACACTGCGTACCGAAGGATTAACCGGATAAACAATACCAGTATAACCGTTCATTAAAATATTAGCAAAAGTTGCTTGACCAACACTGCCGCTGCGGGTTGAAGCACCGATTACTGCAATTGAACGGGGCCAAAAGATAAATTTTAAATTAGCATTCATAATTATTGTATCTAATATTAAAAATTAAAAACTAAAAACCAAAAACACATATTAAAAACATAAAAATTAATTATAAAGTATCGTTGTCTAAATATATTAAAATATTTACATTTTTGAGTTTGTGTTTTTAATATTTTATTTTTAATATTTAATTTAATCATTATATTGTTCTTGAAAATTAATTGTTAAAGTATAGACTCCATCCGACCATTTGCTTTTCACCGGATAACCCATTTTATGAGTTAGACGATATGCACCAACATTCGTATCTAATACATATCCAACAAAACCTTTAACTCGTTTCATTTTAGCAACCTTTATCAAATCGGTAAATAATATCATTCCGATTCCCTTATTCTGCCATTCATCCGCAATCGCAAATGCAAATTCAGCTAAACCGGTTGCTTTATCCAATCCATAACCAGCCATACCAATAATCTTTTCTTCACCCGCCTGTTTTAATACGGCTACTAATAACATTTCGTTCTCATAATCAACATTGACAAACTTAGACAGCCGGTCATGGGGTAAGGCACTGATATAAGAAAAGAAACGGTAGTAAACAGTTTGACTGGAAAATTTATAGAAAAGGTCTCGGACTAATGGTTCATCAGTTGGTTTTACCGGGCGTAAAAAGACTTTTAAACCTTTTTTTGTTTCATCCCAATGCTCAAGTTCTTCCGGATAGCGGGTATGAGCTAATGGTAGTTCGGGCTGGTCTTGATAAACATAGTTAAGCTCTTTTGCTCTTTTTAAGAGTTCAGCACGAAACTTAGGATGGGCAATTGAAATCAATGATAATGCACGCTCACGAATTGTCTTGCCATAAAGATTGGCAATGCCCCATTCAGTTACGACATAATGAACATCGCCACGGGTTGTGACAACACCAGCACCTTCGGATAATGATGGCACGATTCTTGATTTGCTCTCATCAGAACGGACTGATGGCACGACAATGATTGCTTTGCCGTCTTTTGCCCGAGCCGCGCCGCGCACAAAATCGAGCTGTCCGCCGATTCCCGAATAAAACTTATATCCAATCGAATCAGCACAAACTTGTCCGGTTAAATCTATCTCAATTGCTGAATTGATTGATACCATCTTTTCGTTCTGGGCAATCACAAACGGGTCATTCGTATAGTCAACCGGATGAAATTCAAAGAACGGATTATTATCAAGATAATCATAGAGTTTTCTTGTACCCATCGCAAATGAAGCAATGCACTTACCATTATGAATAGACTTTTTCTTATTAGTAATAACTCCTTTTTCTATCAAATCAATTAAATTGTCTGAAAAAACTTCAGTATGAATACCGATGTCTTTTTTGTTTTCCAGAAAATCTAACAGTGCAGTCGGCACGCCGCCATAACCGACTTGAATTGTGGAACCGTCTTCGATTAAATCTGAAACATTCTTGGCAATGCGTTTAACGATTTCTGGCTGGGCTTTCACGGTATATTCAAGAATCGGTTGTTCCGAATAGACAAACTGGTCAATATCACTCAGATGAATAAACGAATCTCCCAGAGTCCTTGGCATGTTCGGATTGATTTCAGCAATTACGATTTTAGCAGCTTTGGTGGCTGGTTTAGTGATATCAACTGAAATACCAAGACTACAATAACCATGTTCGTCCGGCACTGAGACTGTTATTAAGGCAATATCAATCGGCAAACGGCCAGATAAAAAAAGCCCGGGAATTTCTGATAAGAATATCGGCGTATAATCAGCACCGCCCTGTTGTACCCGTTCGCGTAAGTCCCGGCCGATGAAAAAAGTATTGGGACGGAATTTACCGGTCAACTCAGCAGACGCATAGTCAACAACACCCAGGTTCAGAATCTGGACAACTTCAACATCTTCAGCTGGTGCTGCGGTTAGTGCCTTAACCAGTGATTGTGGGGCGCCACAGGCAGAGCCAATAAAAATTCGATAGCCTGACTTAATTGCTTTGACTGCCTGTTTTGGTTCGATTACTTTATTTTTCCAATCTATCATATTTCCTGCTTCCTTAATTTAAATCTTATGATACGAACTGTTTAGTGTAAAAGTATAAAATAGTTAGTGACTTTTGTCAACCCCAGCACTTGATAATAAATCATCTAATTTATGTCGTTGACGCTAAAGTAAGTTATAAACGGTAAAATCAGACAAGATAATCCTTGACTTAAATAAATAATTTAGTAAAATTATTCACTATGGTTAAAGGAAAAGTGAAACTCAATGAAGTAATCATTTCAAAAGCTATTATTGAAACTTATTTTAAAGAACTGATTCGCAATCTTAGTGTTGATGTTGTTATTGCTGGTGCCGGACCAGCCGGTCTAACCGCCGCTTATTATTTAGCAAAAGCCGGCGCCAAGACAATTATCTTTGAGCGAACTCTACGACCCGGCGGCGGCATTGCCGGTGGCGGTATGATGTTCAATAAAATTGTTGTGCAAGATGGTGGTTTATCAGTTTTAAAAGAGTTGGATATCCGATATACTCAATATCAAAAGGGATATTATGTTGCGGAAGCGCTTGAGGCACTTGGCCAATTATTAGCCAAGTCAATAAAAAAAGGTGCTAAATTGTATAATGTGATTAGTGTCGAAGATGTAATGATTCGAGCTGAAAAAATTACAGGTGTGGTAATTAACTGGTCAGCAGTGGAAATGGCAAAATTACATGTTGACCCTTTAACCATTAAAAGTAAATTTGTAATTGACACGACCGGGCATGCCGCTGAAGTGGTTAAAATCGTGGAGCGGAAAATCGGTCCTTCGCTTTTTACTGAAACCGGTTCTTTTGTCGGTGAAAAACCGATGTGGGCAGAAGCCGGTGAACAGTTGATAATGAATAACACTAAAGAAGTATATCATAATTTGTATGTTGCGGGAATGGCAGCAAATGCGGTATTTGGTTCGCCAAGAATGGGACCAATTTTTGGCGGTATGTTCTTATCCGGTAAAAAGGCTGCCGACTTAATATTAAAGAGATTATAGTTGTCGTTTTCAGTGGTTGTTATCTGTGGCATAACAGGGAAATTTATTTTATACAATCGGTGATTTATCCGATATTTTCTAATAGAGTATAATTATATTAAAAACTGATAAAATAACCCGTTAAGAAAGGAAAGATATGAAGAATTATTCAAGATATTCATTAATAATCAGTGTTTTTTGCACACTCTTACCGATTCTTTTACAAGCGCAAGTTAGCCAATCCTGGATTTCAAGATATGACGGACCGGGTAACAATGTGGATGAAGCGCGTGCCCTGGCAGTCGATGTACACGGTAATGTCTATGTGACCGGTTTTAGCAGAAGCAGCGGTTCGTTTTATTCAGAAGACTATGCAACGATTAAATATGATTCAACTGGCAATCAAGCTTGGCTGGCAAGATATAACGGACCTGGCTATAGCAGTGACCAGGCAAATGCAATTGCAGTCGATACTTTTGGTAATGTTTATGTGACTGGTGTTTGCAACGATTCAAATACGGGTGCAGACTTTG
This sequence comes from Candidatus Latescibacterota bacterium, assembly GCA_018335915.1. Classification (GTDB taxonomy): domain Bacteria; phylum Hydrothermota; class Tepidihabitantia; order Tepidihabitantales; family CAIPLT01; genus JAGXRL01. The sequence goes on along the minus strand of JAGXRL010000047.1, from coordinate 802 downwards.
CCACGATTAAATACAATTCAAGCGGTAATCAAGAATGGTTAACTCCTTTTAACGGCAGTGGAGTTAATGCACCAGATATCGCTTATGCGATTGCGCTCGATAATGACGGTAATGTGTATGTGACCGGTTATAGCTGGGCAGTTTCTACCGGTTATGAAAATTATGCAACTGTGAAATATAACGCGAGCGGTATTGAACAGTGGGTTGCATATTATAACGGACCTGGTAATTATAGTGACCATGCTTACGCAATTGCAGTTGACAATTCCGCTAATGTTTATGTGACGGGTCGGAGTATTATCAGCGGTTCATGGAATTATGATTATGCGACGGTTAAATATAATGCCAGCGGTACTGAGCAGTGGGTCGCCAGATATAATGGCACCCAAAATGAGGTGGATGAAGCAAAAAAGATTGCAGTGGACAATTCAGGTAATGTCTATGTAACCGGTTTTAGTGTTGGTTCGGGTACGGGCCGTGATTATGTGACAATCAAGTATGATTCTAGCGGCACCGAAGAATGGGTAATGAGATATACTGAGCCTGGTAATTATCGGGATGAAGCGTATGCGATTGCGCTGGACAATTCGGGTAATGTATATGTGACCGGTGTCAGTTATGGAGTTGGCATCACCGGTTCGCCAGACTATGTCACGATTAAGTACAATGCAAGCGGAACTCAGCAGTGGCTCGCCAGATATAACGGCACAGGCAATACCTGGGATGAAGCGCGGGCAATTACGCTTGATGCGGCCGGTAATGTCTATGTTACGGGTATATGCGGGTCTGGCACAAATGGCGA
>JAGXRL010000046.1 GCA_018335915.1 Candidatus Latescibacterota bacterium | reverse complement strand
ATCGTCTGGTACCTGCTTATCTTTTTCCAGCTCGTCTAACAAACACTTTACCGTAGTAGTTCGACCGGTACCGACATATCCGGTTACAAAAATATTATAACCAGAACTGGTAATTTCCAGTCCCAGGCGCAGGGCATTAACAGCTCTTTCCTGGCCAACAATCTCATGGCTTATTTCCAATTCATCGGTCGTATCAAACCCAAGTTCGTCCGGACTGCATAATCTCTTTAATTTTTCAACCGGTAGTTCGAATTGTTTTAATGACATTAATTACTCCTTATTTTTAAATATGGTTATAAAAAAAGGCGGTTGAGGCAAATTCTTAAAAGAGCGATTTATTTTTATAAAAAAATTGAGGTCGGAGTACCTCAGGGTGCTCTGTTAAAGAATTGCTGTCCCGAATCGGGCGCTCCACAACCGCCTTGATATAATTCTGCAGTTCGTCTCCTTGAAAAAATATTATACAAGTATCTTGACAACCTTTCATAACTTAATAAGTATAAAACCCCTACTCCTAATTGTCAATAATGTTTATAAAAATTTAATTTTAGTAAAAAACAGATTATCCAAAGTTGATTATTGACGATTCGAGAAAATTCAATTATGCTATATATAATTTATGAAAAAGATTCCACAATTTAATTTAAAAAGCCGTGATTTAATCCCGATTTCTCAAGCGAATATAAAAGTCGATATTAACCCTGCCCATATTTCAAAAATCAATACTGCAGCAAACTTTGTCAAATCAATCAAAGAATCAAACCAACCGGTTTATGGCATCAATACCGGTTTTGGTGCACTGGCTGGTGTTGTCCTCGATAAAAACAAACTCATCCGGTTACAGGAAAATTTAATCTATTCCCATTCAGTTGGCTCAGGTTTGAATCTACCTAAAGAAATTGTGCGCACTGCGATGTTCTTACGGGCAAATATGCTCTCCAAAGCCCATTCTGGAGTACGACCAATTCTGATTAGAACTCTTTTGACCATGCTCAACAAGGACATGATTCCGGCCGTGCCTGAGACCGGTTCAGTCGGCGCTTCAGGTGACCTCTCTCCGCTCGCATTTATTGCCCGTACCCTGCTCGGTTTTGGACAGGTATATTATAAAAATAAAATTATTGATGCTAAAGACGGACTCAAACTGATTGGTCTCAGACCATTCAAATTAGAGCTTAAAGAAGGTCTGGCTTTAATCAATGGTACTGATGTGATGTCTGCGTCGGGTGCTCTTACTCTCAATATGACCGAATACCTGGCAAAACTCGCGGATATTGGTGCGGCAATGAGTATTGTTGCTTTACAGGCAAAAACCACGCCGTTTGATATGCGCCTCATGAAATTAAAGCCTCATCCCGGTCAGATGACCGTTGCGAAAAACCTCATTAAACTTTTGCAAGGATATCGCACGACTGGTAAAAAAGTTCAGGATGCTTATTCTTTGCGTTGTATTCCCCAGTTTGCCGGTGCGACCCGCGAAGGCATAAATTTTGCCAAACAAATAATCGAAACCGAAATAAACTCGATTTCTGATAATCCAATTATTGTCAATAAACCCAATTCCAAAACTAAATTCGATATCGTATCTGGTGGAAATTTTCATGGTCAGGCAATTGCCCTGGCATTGGACACACTGGGTATTGCTTTAAACACAATGGGTATAACTTCAGAGCGGCGATTGTTCCGTCTGCTTGATGATAAACTGTCTGGTTTATCGCCATTTCTGGTTGAAAACCCCGGTGTCAATTCTGGACTTATGATGCTGCAGGTCTTAGCCGCAGCATTGATTGCCGAGAATAAAGTTCTGGTTCATCCCGCTTCAATCCAGTCTGTACCGACTTCAGCATCACAAGAAGACTTTGTCAGCATGGGTATGACTGCTGCCAATAAATGCCGACGGATTTTAGACAATACCCTGACCATCATCGCAATCGAATTAATCTGTGCCCGCCAGGCAATCGAACTGGCAAAATATCCGATTCCAAAACTGTTAAACAAATTTTATCAACCGATTTCTAAAAGAATCCCCTACATCACTGACGACCGTTTATTTCAGGATGATATAATCAATATGAAAAACTTAATTAATGATGCAAAGTTTCAAAAAATAGTAGAACATGAAATTCTCTGAAAATCCAGCCTATGGTTTTGCAATTGGTCGGGTACGAGCTAAAGAAACCTATTTGATTAAACGCACTGAATATGACCGTATGGTCAATCCAACCAGTGAATTTGAACTCATGTCTAATGTAAAAAATTACTGGCACATTGAATCGGCAGAACGGGAAAGCCAGAGCTTTGATAATCTGTTGAATGCTGCCCATTTTGAGAACGAGCAGTTTTTTGCCAAATACTGTATTGACGCTTCTGTCAGACAATTGATACTCGATGACTCAATTATAAAAAATCAAGTGCTGAATGAATATCTTCAACAATTAGACAATGAATTCTTAAACCGGTATTTTCAGATTTTGATTGATTTGGAAAACATCCGTAGTTTTGCCCGCATAAAAAATTTAGCGGTCAAAGAAAAACAGGATGCCACAACCCAAAAGAAATTATTTAATAAAGTATTTCTTTTAAACGGTACAATCACTGAAACAACGCTTGCCAACTTGTTTTCTGAGCCTTGGGAAGCACTTGTCCAGTGGTCAGCAAATACGCCTTATCACCAGACGGTCGAAGCCGGCATCAGCTATCTGCTCGACCAGAAATCATTTTTACGATTTGAACGGATGATTCAGGAACAAAAACAGCATCTCCTGCTGAAAGCTCGCTACACTACTTTTGGTTTTGAACCGCTGGTTGCCTATTACCTGTTCAAAGAAACAGAAATCAGAAACCTGCGTAAGATTTATTATGCTATCTCAGAAAAAACTCCACTTGACCAGATTAAAGAAAGTGTTGCCTGTGTCTTATAGACAAAACCGAAATTTTCTGTATAATAATTTTTTACCATGATTGCAATATTAGGACCTAAAGAAAAAATTCAGACCTTTAAATCGCTTGGCTTGAATATTTTCCCTTGTGATGCAGAGACTGCGCAAAAAACCGCTGACCAGCTCACTGATAAGTACAAAATAATTTTCTACACCCAGGAAATATATTCATCCCTGAAAGACACGATTGCCCGGTTTCAAAAACATCCACTTCCCTGTTTTGTGCTGATGCCTTCTCAGGAAGAAAAACTCTCAGCCGAACGGATTCGGGAACTGGTTAAAAAAGCAACTGGAACTGACTTATTAAATAAATGAAAAACACAATGCACTTAAGTAATATCATTGCGTGGTCGCTCTGCGACCCCGGCAATCTCCGAAGATTGCTTCGTCGTTTCACTCCTCGCAATGACACTGGTGTTGCCTATAATTAAATCTGTATGGGAATAATCACTAAAGTATCTGGACCATTGGTCACTGCCAAGGAAATGACCCACAGCAAAATGTATGATATATGTCGGGTCAGTAAAAAGAATCTGCTCGGCGAAATCATCGAATTCAAAGGTGATATTGCTTCGATTCAGGTTTATGAAGAGACTGACGGCATTGGACCGGGTGAAATTGTCCAACCGCTCAACACGCCATTAATGGTTGAGCTCGGGCCGGGTTTAATTTCTTCAATATATGATGGTATTCAGCGGCCGCTTGATGTTATTTATGAAAAACACGGGTTTATGATTCCGCGCGGCACTGAACTGCCCGCTTTAGACCGTAACAAAAAATGGCATTTCCAGCCGACTAAAAAAGTCGGTGATAAAGTCGAAAACGGCGATATTATCGGTGAAGTCCAGGAAACGGTGCTGGTCAAACATAAGATTATGGTCCCGTCAGGAATCAATGGCGAAATCGCATCAATTCAGAACGGTAATTTTACAGTTGTGGATACAATCGCCGAAGTCAAAACTGCTAAAGGAACCGAAAAAATTACGATGATGCAGAAATGGCCTGTACGCCGTCCCCGACCCTATAAAAAGAAATTACCGCCCGAAGAATCACTCTTGACCGGCCAAAGAATTATTGATACCTTTTTCCCGATTGGCAAAGGTGGCACTGCCTGCGTGCCTGGTCCATTCGGCTCGGGTAAAACCGTAATTCAGCACCAGTTTGCCAAATGGGCTGATGCCGAGATTATTATTTTTGTCGGATGCGGCGAACGCGGTAACGAAATGGCTGATGTATTACTTGAATTTCCGACTCTCAAAGACCCCAAATCAGGTGAACCTTTGATGAAGCGGACCGTTTTGATTGCCAATACATCAAATATGCCAGTTGCCGCGCGTGAAGCATCGGTTTATACCGGTATTACGATCGGTGAATATTTTCGTGATATGGGTTATTCAGTCGCCTTACAGGCAGATTCGACTTCACGCTGGGCTGAAGCATTAAGAGAAATTTCCGGTCGCTTAGAAGAGATGCCTGGTGAAGAAGGTTATCCGGCATATCTTGGCGCCCGCATTGCTGAATTCTATGAACGGGCTGGACGGATTGAAAGTCTGGGCAGCGACACAAGAACCGGTGCTTTATCTGTGATTGGTTCGGTCTCGCCGCCGGGCGGTGATTTGGCAGATACGGTTGTGCAGGCAACATTGCGGGTTGTTAAAGTATTCTGGAGCCTGGAAGATAAACTCGCGTTTAAACGCCATTTTCCGGCAATCTCGTGGCTCAATTCTTATTCGCTCTATACTGAGAGCTTGCGCCATTATATTGAAGAAACGGTTGGTGAAATATTCCGTAAAAATTCTGATTATGCATTATGGTTACTCGAAAAAGAAGCCGAACTCGAAGAGATTGTCCGTCTGGTCGGTAAAGATACGCTCACTGCCCAGGACCGATTGATATTGGAAGTCGCCCGCTCGATTCGGGAAGACTTTTTACACCAGAACGCTTTTATGGATATTGATACTTATACTTCAATCAACAAACAGGCCGATATGCTTGAAGTAATTTTATATTTCTATGAAAAAGCAAAAGAACTATTAGATAGAACACCGCTCGATTTACAAAGCGCTAAAATCAACGAGATTGAAAAACTGCCGATTCGCGAACTGATTGCCCGTATGAAATTCGTACCCGAAACCGAAAAACAGAATATCGTGCAAATCAAACAAGCAATTGACCAAGCACTTGGCGGATAATCGAATTAAAAAATGCAAAATATAAATTTTAAATTTCAAATTTACAATCTTCAATTTACAATGGAGCGAAGCGACCTATGTTAGAATATCGCACTATTATATCAATCGCCGGACCTTTGGTTTTGGTCGAAAATACTGAAAATATAAAATATTTAGAACTGGTTGAAATAACTTTAGCTGATGGTACGGTGCGTTCGGGCCAGGTTTTAGAAGTTAATGAAGACAAAGCATTGATTCAAGTCTTTGAAGGCACAACCGGGATCGATGTCATTAATACTAAAGTCAGATTCTTAGCTAAAGGCATCACCCTTGGTTTATCTCCGGATATTTTAGGTCGTGTCTTCACTGGATTGGGCAAACCGCGTGATAACGGTCCGGAAATCATTCCCCAGAAATGGATGGACATTACCGGTTCACCGGTCAATCCTTATGCCCGCGAATATCCCAATGAATTTATCCAAACCGGAATCTCGGCAATTGACGGATTAAATACCTGTGTCCGTGGTCAAAAACTACCGATCTTTTCTGGTTCAGGTCTACCCCATAACCGCCTGGTTGCGCAAATCATGCGACAAGCCCGTGTCTTATCTGCTGCCAATGGTAAAAATAGCGGAAGCGATTTTGCGATTGTTTTTGGTGCAATGGGTATAACTTTTGAAGAAGCAGAATTCTTTATTTCTAACTTAACTAATTCTGGCGCATTGGCAAGAACCGTATTCTTTTTAAACCTGGCTGACGAACCGGCAATCGAAAGAATCGCTACGCCACGAGCTGCGCTCACTGCCGCTGAATATCTTGCTTATGATTGCAATATGCATGTGCTGGTTATTCTCTCAGATATGACCAATTATTGCGAAGCCTTGCGCGAAATCTCGACTGACCGTAAAGAAATCCCGGGACGGCGCGGTTATCCTGGTTATCTTTATACTGACCTGGCAACGATTTATGAACGGTGCGGTCGGATTAAAGGTAAATCCGGTTCGATTACCATGATGCCGGTCTTGACCATGCCGGAAGATGACAAAACTCATCCGATTCCAGACTTGACCGGATATATTACTGAAGGACAGATTATTTTATCCCGTGCTTTGAATAAAAAAGGAATTGCTCCGCCGATTGATGTCTTACCATCATTATCCCGTTTAAAAGATAAAGGTATTGGTGAAGGCAAAACCCGTGAAGACCATGCCGACTCATTCAACCAGTTATTTGCTGGCTATGCCCGTGGCAAAGAAGCCGAAGAACTTCAGGTCATATTAGGTGAAGCCGCCTTATCAGAAATAGATAAGATCTATTTAAAATTTGCCCAGGTCTTTGAAAAAGAATATGTGTCACAGGCAGAATACGAAGACCGCAGTATTATCGAAACTCTTGATTTAGGTTGGAAACTTTTGAAAATTTTCCCAAGAAGCGAATTAAAACGGGTACGGGAAAAATATCTCGCCAAATACTTCGATACCAAATAATAAATCTGTAACAATACCTTTTGGTACAGGTCGCATCTGTACTAAGTATTAGTTATAACTAATACTTTTGTCAACACAGTTTTTCTTCTATCTCTCTAACAACCAATAACCAACAACTAAAAACTGGCTTCATGATGGTATAGCCCCCTGAGTCGCTTTCAGAGATGAGTAAGCGTATGAACCAGTCCATAATATTGTGTTGAATAGTCTAATTAGGTATAATTCTGAATAATATTCTGCCATAATTTCATCTCACAAATCATCATAACAAATATTCTATAAAATATCTTAACAATCATCCCACATCTTCGAGCCCAGCTACGCACTCAAACTCGAATCGGTTTTCGCTTTTCCAATCGATTCTATAACCGACCACGGCATATACATTCCCTTTCGGAAAATCAAACGACATCAAAAAAATTGGAAGCGCCTCTATTTTATTTCATGGTGTTCTTTATCCGTAGTTAACGCTTGACTTTTAGCCCTGCATTACTAAAATCTAATTATGCAATACTTAAAGATAAAAAATGGTTATGTTGTAAAGCTTGAAATAAACGAAGAAATCATGACTACGCTTAAGGATTTTGTAATTGATAAGAAGATAAAATCGGCATTCCTTTTCGGCATCGGTACTGGTAAAGAATTGACCCTCGGTTATTATGACTCCAAGAAAAAGATGTATCATAAACGGGCTTTTGTCGAAGAATATGAATTCGCATCAATGAATGGTAATATCTCATATCTAAGCTCAGACCCGATTATCCATATTCACTGTACCATCTCACCGGAAAATTTTATCACTTATGCCGGTCATCTCTTTTCCGGCAAAGTTGCAGCAACGTGTGAAATTACCATTATGACGATTGAGAAGAAACTCCAACGCAAAGCAGATGCGAAGTTGGGCTTAAATCTATTAGATTTACAATAAAAGATTTTCTTCGTAAATTGCCATTATTTAATATTAAACAAGTAAAAATGATAGGCAAAGTTCGACTTTTGACCGAAGTTTAATTTCCTGTTTTATGTTCCATCTACAAGCTCCATTTAAATCTGCTGGTGACCAACCCCAAGCGATCGAGCAGCTAGTCAATGGTTTATCTCAAGGAAAGAAGTTCCAGACCTTGTTAGGTGTAACCGGTTCGGGCAAGACTTTTACCATTGCCAATGTGATTGCCAAAGTTAACCGTCCGACCATTATCATCTCGCATAATAAAACTCTGGCTGCCCAGTTATTCGGCGAGTTCAAGCAGTTCTTTCCCAACAACGCAGTAGAATTTTTTATCTCTTATTACGACTATTACCAGCCCGAAGCCTATGTCCCGGAAATGGATTTGTATATTGAAAAAGATGCGTCCATCAATGAAGAAATTGAGCAGTTACGCTTACGGGCGGCATCCAGTCTGATTGAACGCAAGGATGTAATCATCATTGCTTCGGTTTCGTGTATTTATAATCTGGGCGAACCCGAAGAATATAAAAAACATTTGCTCCAGATTGACCTGAAGCATAATCTGACTCGTGACCAGTTGATTGAGCAATTGGTGCAAATGCAGTATTCGAGAAATGATATGGAACTGCGCCGTTCCTGTTTTCGGGTACGCGGCGATGTGATTGAAATCCATCCTTCGCATCGTGATTATGGAGTGCGCATTGAATTTGATGGCAGCCGGATTGAACGGATTAGCATCTTTGACATTCTCACCAATTCAGTGACTGAGCGGAGAAAACGGATAAATCTCTATCCGGCTAAATATTTTGTCACTTCCGCAACCCGTATTGACCATGCGATCGCCCGTATAGAAGCTGAGTTGTCGCAACGACTGGCTGAACTCGAATCTCAGAACAAACTACTCGAAATGCAGCGACTTAAAACCCGCACAAAGTTTGATATTGAGATGATGAAAGAATTTGGTTATTGTCCGGGTATTGAAAATTATTCACGGCACATTTCAAACCGAACACCAGGAACAAGACCATGTTGTCTTTTAGACTATTTTCCTTCTGATTATCTTATGATAATTGACGAATCACATCAGACCATACCACAAATCATCGGCATGTATAATGGTGACCGAGCCCGTAAGACAACTTTAGTTGATTATGGTTTTCGCTTACCATCGGCGCTCGATAACCGACCTTTGAAATTTGACGAGTTTCGCTTACTCATTAATCAGTGTATTTTTACTTCTGCAACACCGTCTGATTATGAAATCCGCTCCAGTGGTAATCAAATCGTGGAACAGATTGTCCGACCAACCGGGTTAATTGACCCGCAGATGACGGTCCGGCCGACTCAGAATCAGGTTGATGATTTGATTAAAGAAATCAAGATTCGTGCTGAGCGAAAAGAAAGAATACTGGTTACAACTCTGACTAAACGAATGGCAGAAGATTTATCTGAATACTTAACTGAAATGGGATTAAGAGTCAAGTATCTCCATTCAGAAATCGGTGCGATTGAACGAATTGACATTTTACGCGGACTTCGGCTTGGTGAATTTGATGTCCTGGTCGGCATCAATTTATTGCGTGAAGGTCTGGATTTACCAGAAGTTTCTCTGGTCGCAATTCTGGATGCGGACAAAGAAGGATTTCTTAGAGATGAGCGCAGTATTATTCAAACCTCGGGACGCGCATCCCGTAATCTATCGGGTGCGGTTATTTTATATGCCGATAAGATTACCAAATCAATCAAAAGTGCTCTATCTGAAGTTAACCGTCGAAGAATAAAACAGATTGAATATAATAAAGAACATCAAATCACACCCAGATCAGTGGAAAAATCGATCACCCAAGTTATGCAGACAACGATTGTTGCTGATTCTAAAGCCAGTGAAGAGATTACCGAAGATATTGACCCGAGTGCGGAAAAAATAGAAGTGTTAAACAAACTTGAACAAGCAATGAAAAAAGCCGCTTCAGAACTCGAATTTGAACGCGCTGCCCAGCTCCGCGACCAGATAAAAAAAATCCGCCAGCAAATCGCAGATACTGAAATCTTCAAAACCAGACGTAAAAGAAAAACCCGTAATTAATGTTCACAAAAACATTCACTCTCATCAAAACCTATTTCTTATCTGCTTTACAACGCACCTTTAAGACTTTTATCAGTTTAATGAAAATAATTATCCCGGTTTATACCGTTGTTTATATCTTATCTTTAACACCACTTTTAAAAATGTTCGGTGATTTTTTAGCACCGGCAATGAAATATTTTAACCTGCCCGGTGAAAGTGCGCTCGCTATTATCCTGGGTAATTTTATCAATCTTTATGCCGCGATCGGTGTCATTCCGCAACTGCACCTTGACCCAAAACAGATAACAACTATCTCTTTAATGCTTTTGACTTCGCACAGCCAGATTCTCGAAACATCTATCTTAGCCAAACTTAAAACAAAATACTTACTCGTTCTTATAATTCGGATAGTTGTCGCTATCATCGTCGGTTATCTTTTTGCCCGCATATGATAATAACTAACTACTTAAAAGGAATTTTAAATCTCGGTGTAAAAACCTTTATTATTCTGTTATTAGTATTTATTCTTCTGGAAATAATCCAGCGCAGCGGTCTTTTGACTAAAAGTTACCGGACAATTGCTAAATTCATAAGATTTCTTGGCTTTAATGAACAAAGTTGTGCTCCGCTATTAGCTGGTGTAATTTTAGGCATAATATATGGAGCAGGCATAATTGATGATTTAATTAAACGGGAAAATGTCAGCCGGCAGCAAGTCCTTTTAGTCGCTGTCTTCTTGTCAATGTGCCACGCTGTTTTTGAAGATACCGGACTATTTTTAATGCTGGGAGCCAATCTTTTCTGGATAACAATTCCCCGCTTTATTATCGCTGGCCTCGTAACATATATATGTAGCAAATTAGTTAAAATTTAGGTTTTTAGCCAACCCCATACCCACAACCCAACTTTATTATAAAATTAATTTTAATCTTAAATGTATAGTATTTTAATTCAAAAACTTACATAATTTTCAGATATTATTTTTACGCTTGACTTTTTACAAATTTTAAGCTATAGTGGTGAAAAGTGGTGAAACGTGGTGAATTATGACTAATAATAGATTTCGCGGATATTTTAAGCACTCGGTTGATAGTAAAGGCCGGGTCGCAATTCCGACGACTTATCGTCAGATATTGCCGGTTAAAACAAAGAATGAGCTGTTGCTAAATAAAGGCCGGGATAATACGATTGAAGTCCATCCTTTAATCGAATGGGAAAAATTCGAAAAAGATATTCTCTTAAAATTATCAAGATTCCAGACCGACACTTTGCGCATCCGCCGTCTATTACAGGTAAATGTGGTAATGGTTAAGATAGATTTTCAGGGTCGTATCCTGCTCCCTTCTCAATACAAACAGTATGCCCGAATCGAGGGTGAAGCAATTATCTCTGGCGTTGGTAACTATTTTGAAATCTGGAATCCTGATAATTTTGATAATTACTTGAAACAGGCTAATGACCATTTCCTGTCTGATTTAGAAAACATCGGGAAATATCTTGAGATGAGCAAAAATTTGAATATTGCCGAACTTAACAATGACGGAAAATAATCAAATTGTTCAATTCCATGTACCGGTTATGACTCAAACAGTCATCCAATATCTTCTACCTTGTATTCAACATAAAAAATACAAAGATAAATCAGCAATGTATATCGATGCTACCCTTGGTAGCGGTGGTCACAGTCAGGCAATTTTAGAAAATATATCTGATGGGATTGTCGTCGGAATTGATTTAGATATTGATGCAATTGAGTATTCAAAAAACCGCTTAAAAGATCATTCTAATTTTCATATTTTTCACACCAGTTATACCAACCTTGACCAAATAGTCAGTCAGTTTCCTGATTATGCCCTGAAAGGAGTTCTGTTTGACTTGGGGATCTCTTCACATCAGATATCGAAACCGAATCGGGGATTTTCATATTCTGTTCAGGGTATATTAGATATGCGGTTTGACCAGTCTAATCCGATTAGAAATGCTAAGGATATAATCCAGCGCAGTTCTGAATATGAATTGTCAAATATCTTATTTAAGTATGGTGAAGAAAGGTTTGCCCGAAATATTGCGCGACAGATTCATGAACAGCGGCGTAACATACGAACCACATTTGATTTGGCGCAAATCGTCCGAAGCGTGGTTCACGGTAAAAATATCAATAAATCACTATCTCGAGTGTTTCAGGCATTGAGAATACTCGTTAATAATGAGTTAGACAATGTAAAAATCGGTCTCAGTAAAGCCATAGACTTATGTGCGACTGGTGCTCGCTTGGTCGTGATTACCTATCATTCATTAGAAGACCGTATTGTAAAACAGATTTTTCGTGACTATGCACAGAATAATAAATTACAAATATTGACAAAAAAACCGATTCGCCCATTATTAATCGAAATTAACAACAACCCTTCTGCTCGTAGTGCGCACTTGCGTGCTGCTCAAAAAGTGTAATATGAAAACTATCATTATTACTGTTATAGTTGCAATCGGTTTTGTTTTGTATTTATTCCAGCACCGCTGCAGTTTTGAACAAACTCAGGAAATCACAAAATTAACAAAAGAAGTTCAGTTATTAAGTGAAGAAGTTACCCGCCTTGAGAGTCAGTGCGCCCGAATGTTTCTATTTACTAATTTAGAACAGACTGCCCAAAAATTGAATCTTGTCTATGCAAACAAACCAGCTAAAAGTAATGACAACCAGCTCACTAACCTTGATACAGATGATCCTCGACACATTCAGATAACTCATAAGCCTTCGGTTCATAACCAATAATCATGTCGATAAATAGAAAAATCAAATTAGTAAAATTTATCTTCATTACGATATTCTGGGGCTTTGTTGTCTATGTATTTTTACTCCAAACTGTCCATTCCAAAAAGTATGAACAGATGGCGGTTTCTCAACACGGAGTAAGCATTCCGCTCCTCGCCGAGCGGGGTAAGATTCTTGACCAATATCACCGACCGCTTGTCTATAATCAGCTTTGCGCCTCGATTCGTATTTTACCGCAATATGTCCGTGAATCCAGTCGTGATAGTGTTGCTAAACTGCTTGCTTCATATAATCTTAAACCGCATTCGGAAATAATTAACGAACTTATAACTAAGAAAAATTTATACTGGTTCAAAAAGTATATCGATTATGAAACCGCCTGTTCGTTAAAACAACAGTTACATAAAAGAAAATTTGATAATAGTATTATTGTCGTTGACGATATCAAGCGTATCTATCCGTTTGGCGCAACCCTTGCCAGTGTCACTGGTTTTATTGGCGACGAAAAAGGATTGGCTGGTCTCGAATTCAGTTACGATACAATATTAAAAGGTACTGAAGGATGGATGTTGCTCCAAAAAGATGCGACCGGTAATAACTATGCCTGGCCTTCTTATCCAACCCAAAAACCGATTAATGGTAATGATTTAGTTCTAACCATTAACCTGGATATACAAGACATCGTGTATCGAGAATTAGAAAAAACTGTAAACGATTTTCAGGCGTTGAGTGGTCATATAATTGTTCTTGATGCAAGTGACGGCGCAGTCTTGGCATTAGCTGATTATCCGGATTATGACCCGCAAAATTTCAAAAACTCATCATCTAAATTATGGACTGCAGTTTCAGTTAGCGATGAGTTTGAACCTGGTTCAGTATATAAACTTGTTATCTGCGCCGCCGCTCTCGAAGCACCTAATCGAAAAACTCTACTCGCTCAGAAATATGATGTATCAAATGGTTTTATTACGGTATCCGGCAGAAAAATCAAAGATGTTCATAATAACGGCGTTGTTGATTTTGATAACATCTTTGTTAAATCATCTAATATTGGTGTCACCATGTTATCTCAAAACCTTTCCGCTACCGATTTTTATCTAAAACAACGTGAATTCGGTTTCGGTTTACCAACCGGTATTGAATTACCTGGTGAAGCTAACGGTTTCATCGATCGACCGACTAGCATAACGCCATTACGATTTGCAAACATTGCGTTTGGCCAAGGTCTTCGCGCTACGCTACTGCAGCTTTCTATGGCGTATTTAACTGTTGCGCATAATGGCGAACTACTCAAACCATATCTTGTTAAAGAAATCAGGCAAAATCATAAGGTCTTGTATAATGGTAAAAAAACCGTTGTCCGTCGGGTTTTCAGCGAAGCCGATGCCCAGATTATGAAAGAAATACTTGCCTCGGTCGTAACTGATGGTACTGGTCGAGCAGCAAGTTTACATGAAAGTCAGGTTTGTGGTAAAACGGGTACCGCTCAAAAAATCGAACCGGATGGCAAATATTCCGCAACCAAATCAGTGATGACTTTCATCGGTTTTTTTCCAAAAGACAATCCACGCTATTTAATATCGGTAATGATTGACGAACCGAAAAAATCCCGTTTCGCTGGAGAAGTTACCTGTCCCCTATTTAAAACTATTGCCCAAAAGATTTTATATTTAGAAAAGCCCAATCATAATCATAACCATCATTTATTAACATATGCTGGTCCAAGTACAAATTAACCGTGATTACAAAAAAACTCACTGAACTATTACAAGATTTTCCTCATCATCTGACTGGCAACTCAGATATGAATATCGACGGGATTGCTTATCATTCAGACAGAGTAAAATCTAATCACTTATTCATTGCGCTTGATGGATTTACTACCTCAGGTAAGAAATTTATGGACGCTGCTATAAAACGCGGTGCTATCGCAGTCGCTAGTGATTCTGTAACTTTGCTTAAAAAAATCAAGCATAAATATAATAACAAAATAACAACAATCCATATCCCCTCACCAAGAAAATTCTTGGCATCAGTTGCTAATCGTTTCTATGATTTTCCTGCTTCTAAATTGACCCTTATTGGCATTACCGGTACTGATGGCAAAACAACAACTTCTTATATGATTAAATCCATTATCGAAGCTGCGCATAAAAAGACCGGTTTACTCGGAACCATTAAATATTATGACGGTCAATCCTATCTTCCTGCTCCTAATACAACCCCAGAGAGTCTGGATTTTATTGCTTTTCTACATAATCTCGTAAAGCATAAAATAAAACACTGTATTAGCGAAGTTTCTTCTCACGCCTTAGCTTTAGACCGTGTTTATGGTATCGATTTTAGAATCGCTGTGTTTACTAATCTCAGTAAAGACCATCTCGATTTTCATAAAAATACAAAAAATTATCGCTCCGCAAAATTAAAATTATTTCAGAATTTATCATCTTCAGCAGTTGCAATACTAAATAATGATGACCCGTTCACTGCACAAATCATCAAACACACCAATGCCCGATGCGTACTTTATTCAATTAAAAACCCTTCAGAAGTAACTACTCACATTGATTACTATACTAAAGACGGCATCAAAACCAAAATTTATGATAAATCATGTAAACAACCCCTAGAAATAAGACTAGCCATAATCGGTTATCATAATATCTATAATATGCTTGCTGCGATAACTACTGCATCTGTATTAAAAATAAACCGCGCGCAAATCAAAAAAGGACTTGAGCGAATGTCGGGCGTGCCTGGACGGTTACAAAGAATAAAAACGAAAAAAGGATTCGATATCTATATAGATTATGCTCACACTGAAAAAGCGCTCAGCAATGCTATCAATTCATTAAAGCAAATCACGCCGGGTCGGGTTATTGTTGTATTCGGCTGCGGTGGCAATCGCGATTGCCTTAAACGACCTCGGATGGGAAAGTGTGCGACGACGCTTGGTGATTATGTAATTATCACTTCAGATAATCCGCGTAATGAAAACCCTATCGCTATTATCAACGATATTCAAAAAGGATTAAAGAAAAATAACTATGAAGTTATCGTTGACCGAAAAACCGCAATAAGAAAAGCTATTATGATTGCACGACCTGATGACTCTGTTCTCATCGCCGGCAAAGGCCATGAAGACTATCAAATCATCGGCAATAAGAAAATTTACTTTTCTGACTATGCTTGTGCATATAACGCAGTGATGTTAAGGTAAAAATATATGCTCTATCAATTATTATATTCGTTGAAAGATTATTTTGGACCGTTTAACCTGTTTCGTTATATAACTTTTCGCGCGGCGTATGCCGGCGCAATTTCACTGTTTATTTGTCTGGCAATGGGGTTATGGGTCATTAAGAAAATAAAGAAGATGTCGCTTGGACAGAATATTAGAGACGAAGTTCCTAAACAACATCGTGCTAAAGCAGGCACTCCAACTATGGGCGGCATTCTGATGATTTTTTCAATTTGTATTGCGACATTACTTTTCGGTGATTTAACTAATACTAATATTTTATTAGGTCTATTTGTACTAATCTCGTTTGGATTATTGGGTTATTTTGACGATTACAAAAAAGTGCGTCTCGGTAAACCCCGCGGTCTTAACAAACGAACAAAAATTATTTTTCAGGTCATCTTCGCTCTCATTGTTGGTTTGATTTTGTATTATCGACCGACCAATCCGGAAATAAAAACCATTACTAATTTTATATTTTTTAAGAACATTGAAATTGATTTTCGAATTTTTTATATTCCCTTTGTTATCTTTATCATCACGATAACTTCCAATGCAGTTAATCTTGCTGATGGACTTGACGGTTTAGCCACGGGACTTTTAGGTATTGCTGCTGGTAGTTATGCAGTTCTAGCGTATGTTGCGGGTAATATCAATATCGCTGAATATCTAAACGTCATTTTTGTGCCTGGTGCGGGTGAAATAACTGTTCTATGTTTTGCTGTGCTCGGTGCTAGTCTTGGCTTTTTATGGTTTAATGCTTTCCCAGCCCAAATTTTTATGGGCGATACGGGATCTTTACCGCTTGGCGCCTTGATTGGATTTATTGCCATTGTTGTCAAACAAGAATTTCTGTTAGCGTTTGTTGGCGGGGTCTTTGTATTAGAAGCAATAACCGTGTTCATACAAGTAGTCTATTTTCATGCGACTCGTGGTAAACGCATATTCCGTATGGCGCCATTGCATCATCATTTTGAATTATGTGGTTGGCAGGAACCTAAAATCGTTGTTCGATTCTGGATTTTAGGAATCCTATTGGCAATTTTAGCAATCTCGACATTAAAAATACGATGATTAAATTAATACCTGGTTCTGCTGTGGCAATCATTGGAATCGGACGAGTCGGTCGTATCATCACTCATTATCTTATGCATAATAAAATAAATGTTTATGCCTATGACGATAATATCAAAGTATTCACAGCAGATGAAAATCAACAATTTGTTCGTAATGTTTACTTTAAAATTATATCGCGAAAGCAATGGCCGATTACAAACCTAAAACCAAAATTTGCTATTGTCAGTCCCGGTCTTCCAGAACAAGCAAGTATCATCCGATTTCTTGAAACACAACAAATACCAATTATTGATGAGATAGAATTTACATCAGCAATGGTGAAAAATCCGATCATCGCAATAACCGGTACGAATGGAAAGTCAACTGCAACTGTATTATTAGGAAAGATACTTGCTGCAGCTGGTCAAAATGTCTTTTGGGGTGGGAACTTAGCACCAGGCTTGCCTTTTGCAACATCTTTATTTCAGGAACCTAAAGATACATATATAATCGAGGTGTCAAGCTTCCAGCTCAGCCGCTGTCATCACTTTCATCCTCATATCGCCGTTATAACAAATATTACCGCTGACCATCTTGACCGTCATGTCACATTTTCTGAATATCAAAAATCGAAGTTCAGGATATTTAGTACTCAAAAGAAAAATGATTATGCGATTCTGAATCATGAAGATGAGTCGAGTATGAAATTTAAACATACTATTCTTTCGAAGGTTCTATACTTTTCTCGCAAACAATATGTTAATGGTGTTTACTTAAAAAATAATAAAATATTTTTCAAAAATAGCGAGGTCTGCTCACTTAATGATATCAAACTCTTTGGTAAACATTATTTAGACAGCGTTCTTGCGGTCATTACCGCCGCAAAAATATTGAATATTAATAATCGAATTATTACAAAAGTTCTTCGAACCTTTACCGGTCTTGAACATCGTTTACAATTTCTCCGTCAACATGCTGGTATTAAATATATTAACAATTCTATGTGCACTAACCCAGTTGCGGCAGCAGCAACATTAGAATCATTTACAAAACCAGTTATTCTAATTGCTGGTGGCAAAGAAAAAAACCTTGATCCCACCGTTTATATTAAGGCAATGACGCGTAAAGCAAAATTTGTTGTCTTATTCGGCGAAAATCAAAATCATTTATCTCATGCATTAAAAACACATCATTACCACAAGTGCCAAAAAGTTGATACTATAAAAGAAGCTGTTTTGACAGCAAAGAAAAAGGCGGCTCCTGATGATGTAATTCTTTTTTCACCTGGTTTTGCGAGCTTCGATAAGTATAGAAATTTCCAAGAAAGAGGTCTGGCATTCTCCAAAATTGTATATGCAATCTAATCGAAACTCTATTATAAATTCGCACCGCGGTCTGACAACTGCTCCTATTAATAACATAATAAGAAAACAACTGTCTTCAGTAGATATAGTGTTATTAGTTACTGCAATAATCTTAACAATGACCGGTTTGGTGACTATTTACTCGATAACAATCCATTATGGTAACACCTACCTCAAACATCAGATAATAAGGATCGGGGTTGGATTTATTGCGTTAGTTGCCGCCATAAATATTCCATATTCTTACTATAAAGGCCGTTTCCGTAATGTTCTGCTTATTGCCTCAATTATTCTCCTCGTACTCACTCTAACAATCGGTAAACAAGTTGCTGAAGCTCGGCGATGGGCATATTTTTTTCAACCTGCTGAAATTGTTAAATACATCCTTATTATTTGGTTAAGCGGTTACTTTGCAAATCGCCGTGAAAACGTATCAGCATCTTCAGATAAGACTAAAAATAAATTTGATAAGTTCCCGTTTTTACCTATTACAGTTGTTGGGTTAGTTGTAATTTTATTATTATTACAGCCTGCAATCGGAACCAGTGTTATTGTTGCCATGTCGAGTCTATTACTGTTTTTCATTAGTGGTGTTAAGATCAAGCACCTTCTGCTCATATCACTGGTTGGTATCACATTGATTGCTGCGTCAATTATTACTATTCCCTATGCTAAGAAAAGATTTAATGATTTTCAGTCTGGTGTCACTTATCAACAAAAACAATCTAAAATTGCAATTGGGTCTGGCAAACTTTTCGGGAAAGGATTAGGCGAAGGCAAACAGAAATTCTTTTTCCTACCCAAACTCCATACCGATTTTATATTTTCAGCAATTGCTGAAGAATTTGGTTTTATTGGTAGTTTTATTGTTTTAAGTCTGTTCTTTATATTATTCAGTAAAGGTATAAACATTAGTTTATCTGCAAACGATACCTTCGGACAATTATTAACAGTTGGTATCATATTTATAATTTTACAATATGTCATCGTTCACCTTGGCGTTACTTTATCATTACTTCCGACAACTGGACAGCCATTACCATTCATATCATACGGTGGTTCTGCCTTAGTTAGCAATTTGTTTGCTATTGGTATTATCTTAAATGTTTCAAGATTCAGGAGAAATAAAAGTGAATCAGGTATTATTCATAACCGGTGGAACGGGCGGCCATATCTTCCCCGCCCTCGCAGTCGGTGAATATTTACGAAAATTAAATATCGAACCGTTATACTTAGTTCGAAAGAACAAATTTGATATGAATATAATAAGTCAGCATCAATTTACATATTTTACAATATCCGCTAGTGGGTTTTTTGGTAAGAATTTCAAGGGTATTCTTTTTTTCTTCATCAATCTGGTTAAAAACATGATTACTTTTCCCGTCCTTTTAATTAAAATGAAACCAAAAGCAATCATTGCCAGCGGTGGTTTTGTATCGGTAGTACCTGTATTATGGGCTTTTTTACTTAAGAAAAAGTATTTTCTTTTGGAACAAAACCGGGTTCCTGGTAGACTAACAAAATATTTTTCACGGTGGGCAAAAGAAATCTATTTAGGATTACCACCTTTATCAAATATCAAAGGTACTTGCTTCTATACAGGTAATCCATTAAGAAGCTCTTTTTATGAAACAACGAGTAAAGTACAGAAAAAAAATAATACTGTACTAGTTCTTGGGGGTAGTCAAGGTGCACAATTTATAAATTTGAATGTAATTGAAACAGCAAAACATTTACCAGAAGTTAATTTTATTATCCAAACAGGTACGAAGAATTTTGAGGAAATACAAAAATTGGTTAAATCTAATAATTGTCAGCTTATAGATTTTACTCTTCATCCCGAAGAGTTATATCAAAAAGCAAAAATTGTTATAACCCGTGCTGGCGGTATGGTCTTATCAGAAATTTTGTTTTTTGGTCTCCCATCAATTATCATACCTTTCCCATTTGCCACAGATAACCACCAGGCAGCGAATGCTCAATTTTTAGCCCAAAATAACGCTGCTATCATTATAAACCAGAACCGCCAGCACGGTTTATCTGAAGATTTTATTTTACAGTTAATGAATACATTAAAATCCATAATGTATGATGCCGAAAAACTAAGCGAAATGGCAAAAAATGCCCAAAATATTGCTCAAAAAAACGCGGCGCAAAGAATTGCGCAAAGGATCAGTCGATGTTTGGCAGAATAAATCATATTCATTTTGTCGGTATCGGTGGCGCTGGTATGTCAGGCATCGCACTCGTAATGAAAAATCTCGGCTATAAAGTTACAGGTTCAGATATTGCTAAGACTACTTTGACACAATATCTTATTAAACAGGGTATAAAAATAGCATATAAACATAACGAAAAGAATTGTTTCGGTGCATCAGTGGTTGTCTATTCTTCAGCAATTAGCCCGAATAATTTAGAACTAAATTATGCGCGTACACACAAGATCCCGGTAATTCCTCGTGCTGAAATGTTGGGCGAACTAATGCGTGTTAAATTTTCTATTGCGATATCCGGGACCCACGGTAAAACGACAACAACATCATTAATCAGTGCAATTTTAGAAGAAGCCAATTTACACCCGACAATCATTATCGGTGGAAAAGTTGTTGGTACAGAAACTGCGGCTAAATTAGGAAAAAGTGAATATCTAATTGCTGAAGCAGATGAAAGTGACCGCTCATTTCTATTATTGCACCCCACGATAACAATTATTACCAATATCGAAAAAGAGCATTTAGATTATTATGCTAATATTTCGCAAATAAGGAAAGCGTTTATTGAATTTGCTAATAAGGTGCCATTTTATGGCTCGGTTATTGTAAATAATAATTCTCCTCATGTGAGAACAATTATCCCCTATCTTAAACGTGATGTAATTACCTATGGATTATCAAACGACGCTTCAGTCCGTGCAGAAAATATTGTTATGAATAGCTTCCATTCCAAATTTACATTACGTTATGATAGCAAATCATTTGATTTTAAAATAAATCTTCCGGGTATACATAATATCGAAAATTCATTAGCAGCAATCAGTGTTGGTTTAAAACTAGAGGTACCCTTTTCGACCATACAATCTGCATTCGAAAAATTTCAAGGGCTTCATCGCCGACTAGAATTAAAGGACAATAAAAAGGGAATCACTCTTTATGATGATTATGCGCACCACCCGACTGAAATCAAAGCGACCTTAGCAACATTACGGAATGCATACCCTCATCATCGAATATTCGCAGTCTTTCAACCCCATCGCTATACCCGAACCAAACTTTTAGGCAAAACATTTAGAAATGCATTTGCCAATGCAGATGTTGCGATTATAACTGACATTTATGCAGCATCAGAACCAAAAATTCCTGGCGTTTCGTCTCAGATTATTATTGACGCCATAACGAAATCGCGTTCACATCCCAAAGTTATATATATAAAGAAATTTTGTGATATCAACACATACCTTTTGCAACATATTAAAGCGGGGGATGTGATTATCACATTAGGAGCAGGTAATATATGGCAGATTGGCGAACAATTATTAAAAACACTCTAGATAACGGTTACTCACAAGTCTTTTTTTCAGAACCGCTTTCGAAACATACCACATTCAGGATCGGTGGTAATGCAGAATGTTTTATCATCGCCAGTCAAGTAAATGATTTAATTAAAACCATCGAATTTTCAAAAAACAATAACATTCCATTATTCACTATTGGTAACGGTTCAAAATTATTAGTTTCATCACAGGGATTATCAGGTATTACTGTAAAATTAGGTCATAAATTTAATTTCATTTCGAGAAATAATAATTGCCTCAGAGTCGGTGCAGCAACGTCTTTACATAACTTAGTTCAATATGCATGTTCTGAATCATTAAGTGGTGTTGAATTTCTCTGCGGAATACCGGCAACTTTTGGCGGTGCGGTGGTTTGTAATGCAGGTGCTTTTTCCAATGATATCAGTGACTGTATTGATACGGTTTTTGGTGTAGATAGTAATGGACAGCAAATCTCTCTCCTTCGTAACGAAATCGAATATGAATACCGGCAAAGTAAATTTCCCACCGCGATGGTAATAACCGAAGCGATAATCGAACTGACACCAAAAGATAAACATTTAATACGAAACCAACAAAACAAATATCAAAAGCATAGAAAAAACGCACAACCCTGGGGGGCTTCGGTTGGATCAATCTTTAAGAACCCAATCAGCCCATCGGTCGGGAAAATCCCCGCCGGTAGACTCATTGATGAAGTTGGATTAAAAGGATTACAATGTAATGATGCATATGTTTCTGATAAACACGCGAATTTCATAATTAATAAAAAAAATGCTCGTACTAATGATGTGTATGAGCTCATTCAAATTATAAAAAGTAAAGTTGAGCTTAAATTTAATATTATTTTACAAGAAGAAGTTCAAATTTTACCCAAATATCCGGAGGTGAAAAAATGGCAAAGCCAAAAAGAATTATTGGGTTAGACATTGGCACAACGAAAATCGCTTGTGTCATCGCCGAACTCGATAGTAACGGCAAATCTAAGGTACTTGGCAAAGCGGTAACAACTCCTGATGGATTCAGAAAGGGAGTTGTGATTAATTTAGAAAAAGCGGTTATGTCGGTTGCCCAATGTATTGAAAATGCAGAACACGAGGCAAATGTCAAAGCAAAAAACTGCGCTTTATATGTCGGCATTTGTGGAGAATACATAAAACATCTGAATAGTGTCGGCAATATTTCAGTTAAAAACTCTTCCCGCGGAATCACCGACAAAGATATCAACGAAGTCATACAGCAAGCACAGACAATTCGTCTACCCACTGATGAACAAATTATTCATCTCTTCCCAAATCAATTTATTGTTGATGGTCAGAAAGGTATCCGCAATCCTGTCGGTATGTTCGGTGTCCGACTCGAAGTTGAAGCTCTACTTATCATCGGTACCGTCACTGCGATTGAGAATATTCACCGTGTCCTTGACCATCTGCAACTAAAAGCAGAATCATTAGTATTACAGCCACAAGCAATATCTCATGTTGTCGCTGAACCTGAAGAAAAGGATTTAGGAGTTGCAATTGTCGATATCGGCGGTATTACCAATATATCGATATTTAAAGATGGTGTCCTACGTTTTTACAAAACCCTTTCGCTGGGCGGCGACAACTTAACCAAAGATATTTCGATTGGTCTGCGTACACCTTATAAAAAGGCAGAAGAAATTAAAAAATTATACGGGGCGGCTAATATCAACAGTGTT
>JAGXRL010000045.1 GCA_018335915.1 Candidatus Latescibacterota bacterium | reverse complement strand
CCCGCCGCAACTTTATCAATCATCGTACAAAATTCATGCAGGTCTTGTTTCGGTTCGCCCTGATTTTCGCGGGGCGGATATTTCTGCTCTTTTGCCATTTCGCGGACAACTTCACGCGCCTCCGGACCAAAACATTTTTCCATTGCATGTAGAAGTTGGACGGCAAGACCACAGCTTGCCGACATCTTTCGTTTTAGCAAATCCATTATCACCTTTTCGTTTTGTTCGCTGACCGGCTCGGGCAGGATATCATTTAAACATCCAGGCATATTTACTCCTTTTTCTTTAGTTTTTATTTTAGGATGTATTAATTAAACAAAATTAAAAACAACCGATATAATCAAAAGAATAACAAGAATAAACTTCGTCATATATCCTTTTATACACAGTTGTATTTTATCGCGTAATCAATAATTTCCTTGTTAAAACCGTGTTGATTGCTTTAAATCTTAACAAATAAACTCCGTCAGACAGATGCTTTGTATCAAGCGTAAAGACATTTTCTGATGAATGAGACGCCAGTTCTGGAATCTGCACCGAATATACCAACTTACCGACCACATTATAAAGTTTTATTTCGACTGATGTTTGCGATGGCGCTGCGTAATAGATATGAGCGCGGTTTTTTGCTGGATTGGGTATGATTTTCAATGCGGTCACAGGAGGTTTGTTGATTAATGTATTTTCGATTCCCTGCGCGATGTGCTCTTCGACTTCAATAACCTGGTTATTGCCAGTGATGACAATTTCATCATTGTAGGGTCGATGTTTGTTGATATTGCCGACCGCGGCACCGTATGAAGAACCAGGTAATTCAAACATAATTTCATTGTTCCAGGTGTCACCGGCACCCCAGATTGCCCGCACATAATAACTGAACGAACCACTTTTAACGATCTCTTCGCCCGGATTAGTTGAAAGAAAATCACCAATTGCCAAACCCCAGCAGTTTTCATTGGTATCAGGCGTAAAAACCGGTCGGGCTTGCCAACTATCGCCTGCTCCATAAATTTCTATAACCGCACCGATTGCCATGCTGCCTGAACCCAATCCATTGCCGACCGCAATTTCATTGCCTGGATTTTGCGAGTCAAAATTGCCGATTGCGACTGCACAAAATGAGCCGCTAGCCGGTACTTGCCATAAAGTCAGAGTATCCCAGGCACTGCCAGTCCAACGGATACGCATAACCCGACCGCCACCAACCGTGACGATTTCATTGCCGGGATAGGCAACATCAAAATCACCAATTGCAACACCTTGAATGGTTGAGCCGTCACCGACCCAAATCTGTGAGATATCCCAGGTCGAATCATTATAATGGGCATGCATTAAACGGCAGTTCGCAGTGGTTCCTTGTGCGTAAATAATGTCGTCATTGTAACCATCATTATCCGCATCGCCAACAGTCATTGCCCAAGAAGCACCGGTCATGGTTGTTATTGTATCATAAGCCCAGTCATTATTATCCCAATAGGCTCGCTTTAAACGATAAGGCGTGCTCGACCGGGCATAAACCAAATCGTTTATACCATTGCGGTCAACATCACCGATACCAACCTGCATAAATCCAGCACTGGAAGTTTCTAAAATATCGGTTCTCCATTGCATGGGTGGTGCAGAGGAGATATCAGTAAAAAGCAATACCATCCGAGTACCAGCAGACTGAACCGTAAAAATACGCATTGTATCATCAGTCGCACTTTTGATATGATTGCCAATCGCAACCCGGCGTAAGATCGCGCTGCCCTGAAAAATCATGGTTGTGTCCCATTGGGCGCGATTATTGGGGTCAAGATTGAAATCGTTTGCAGTTATTGGCAGGTTCGCATAAAGCGCGAGTGGAAGAGCGATTACAAATAATAACAACTTATTTTTACTCATACTGCCTCCTTTGGTCATTTTTTGACCAATTACAGGTTATTTATGCAATCATTCAGATTTAGCTTTCAACCAAATAGTAATAAATAGAATTCTTTTTGTCAAGTAAAACTTATTATCCTTGACAAATATAGATTTTACCTGTTTATTAAAGAGTATGTTTGATTTAACCAATTATCGAAAATTATTTTTATTGACCGAAAATTATAATTATCTGAATCACGCCTCGACCGGTCCTTTACCGATGCCCGCGGTTATGGCAATATCAGACATGGCAAGAAAATATTCTGAACAGGGTATGATTGAATGGCAGGAATATGAGCAGTTATCCAATTCAACGCGGGTATTGGCAGCAGAACTTCTTAACTGTTCAAACGATGAAATTTGTTTTGTGCAGAATACGAGCCAGGGCATTATTTATGCAATCGGTTCAATTGGTTTTGAAAAAGGCGATAATGTGATTCTGATGCAGGATGCGTTTCCAACCAATTCGGCACCTTTTCGATATCTTTTACCAGAAGTCGAAAAGCGATATGTCGCGAGCAGGGAAGTTTTGGATAATCCGGATTGTATTCTTAAATTAATTGACGCAAAAACCAAAGCAGTGTCTTTGGATTGGGTGAATTTTCTGAACGGGATTCGAATCGATTTAAAACGAATTGCTCAAATCTGCAAAGAGCATAAGGTCTATTTTATTGTTGACGGCATGCAGGGGTGCGGCGCGGTTCGGATTGATTTAGGCGACATTCAACCTGATTTCTTCTCGTCTGCCGCGCCCAAATGGTTATTGGGTCCGCATGGCATCGGCATTCTTTATGTAAATAAAAGCATTCTGGGAAATTTAAAGCCGTGTAATCTGGGCTGGCTCAGTGCCGAATGGGATAATTTTTACGATATCGCAAAACCACGCAAATTAAAACCGACTGCGGCACGATTTGAAGAAGGAACGAAAAATTATTTAGGCATGGTCGGTTTTAAAGAATCGCTTAAACTGTTTGACCAGATTGGCATTGATAAAATTGAAGCACAGGTCTTGGATCTGACCAGTTATCTGCTCGATAAAATTGCCACCCCTCAGTTCGAAATTATCACCCCGAAAAACCGACGCGAGCGTGCAGGGATTGTCAGTTTTAAGAGAAAAGATAAAGACAGTGCCGAGTTGTATCAAAAATTAAAAGAAAACAATATCGTCTGTTCTTTGCGAAACGGATATCTTCGCATCTCCCCGCATTTTTACAATACCAAGGCAGAGATAGACCAGCTGGTCAGCTTTTTACTTTAATCAAGGGTATTATGCCTGGCATCAGCACCCATATTAATTTTTCACGGATTGTACTCGAAAGGATTGAGATTTCATTTGATAATAAATGTTTTGTTTTGGGAAGCATTGCTCCGGATTCGGCTAATGCTCTTCAGGATGACAGGGCGTTTCAAACCCATCATTTTATTTTAACCCATACCATGTCAGATTTAAAATTCTTTTTGGATATTACTCAAAAAAACCGCAGACAAAAAAATCTTACCGAGCGTTCTTTTATCGGTGGTTATTATAGCCACTTATGGCTCGACTGTTTTACATTGACCCAGGACGAAGAGTTAAAAATTGCAGGTTCGCCTGTCGAATTCAAAGAAAATGTCAGAAATTATGACATGCTTGCAATAAAAGATTTTGTCAAGAACATCAAAGAACCGCACACTCAAATTAGCGGAATTCCGGTATTAAATTTTCTCTCGATAAGCGCAATAATGAAATTATGGGGTGAATTCATCGACACGCTCGATGAATTCAGAGAAAACAAATCAATGATAATTGCTCTGGACCGGGAAACATATAATCAATTTTTAATCAAAGCCGCCAATGCTTTTATCAAGGATTTACACAGAAACTTTTGAATTTATTTACCCTGGATTTGCCGCAGTAGTTTTAAGGCATTTGGTTTGTCATCGATAACGTAATCTGCTAAGGGGTGCGGATTTTCTAAAGTCAGAACCTGATTAAGATAGAACCGCGCATTACGGTAATCTTTCTTTTTGATATAAACATTTGCCAGACTGATGTAAAGGATGGAATAATTCGGGTCAATTGCAATTGCGCGCTGTAATATCTCGATCGATTTATCTAAATCGCCACCCAAGATGCCGGGCAGTTCATAATAGACATTTGCCTGAGCGTTAAGCGCCCAGACATTTACCGGGTCAAGTTTGAGGACGAGATTAATTTCTCTTTTGACTTCAGATACTGACGCGAGCGATGAGAAAATTCCTTTTAATTGGGTTGCCGCGCCGAGGTTTGCCATATACCAGAAATGCGCCCAGACTGAACCGGAATCAATGCGGATTGCTTTTTGGGCATAATCAATGCCTTTGTTAAAACAGTGAAGTTTTTCTTGTTTGGTTGGGGCGTGGTCAGCAATGGTATAATAGATTTGAGATAATTTGTAAAGCGCAGTCAGGTTATCGGGTTCGGTTTGGAGAGTTTTTTCTAAGATTCGAGCGCTTTCATCTGTATTGTCCTCATTTAAGTGCCTGGTTTCAAATAATTGTAATGCTTGATTTATTAAGGTGTCACCTGTCTGTGCGTTTAAAGAGATGCATAATAAAAGCATCCCTAAAATGATAAATAGGCGTTTCTTCATCGGCAATTAATTTCTCTAAAAACAATATTTTACTTTTAAGTATAGTTCGTCATTATCTTGAGCACGACCAAAAGTAGTTGTGTTTGATCCTTGGAGCCATCGAAATCCGATTGCCAATTCGGCACCACTAAAAGGATTAAAACTAATCTCCGGTGATAGCGCAAGGGCATAATTATGCTTAATATCTTGCCAGTTTTTAATCTCAATCGCCGAGTTAAGCGGACTCAATTTTAATCTATCTTGCAAGAATTTCCATTCCATAGCAAAAGTAAAGTAATCTTCTAAATTTTCATTGCCGCGTTCGTGTACAAAGCCGCGCAGATATTGTCCATTAATATAAATACCATTTTTAAAAGTATAGTCAAGACCGATGATATATCGCAGATATGGTTTTTCTAACAGAACCGTATTTTGTGTTCCCATGCCAAGCAAAGACAGGTCAGTTGTAAGGATAGTTTTTTCGGGTAGGTACATTGCCGCTTCTGCCCAAATACCGATGTCTTTGATTGCACCGGCAAGGTCAAAACCGATAATATGGGTGCGTGGGAAAACAAGTTGATATTGAAGGTCAACTTCGAGCGGGTTTGAGGTCGGAATAAAAGTCATGCGGTTCAAAAGCGGCAGGTCATAACGGGTATATACATAACTTAGAGAAAAATCATAATTAAGCAGGTTACCAGCAAGTCTTGCTCCGTAAATAGAGTTCTGTTTTAGCGTATGGTCGGGCATAATTATGGTGTCGGTTATGTTGCGATATGAAAATCCTTGCGCAAGAGGAATGGTCGGGGTTAAGGCACTTGCCCAATCTCCTTGGGGCAAAACTGCCGGGGTGAAGACCGGAATAAAAACACCACTCAATGATAAATCTTTAATATAATAAGATGCTCTGATGCCATTTGATGCCAGGTGCCGACCAAAATCCCAGATGTCTTCTAAATCATTTGGATTAAGGTTGTCAGTCGGATTTAATTTGTCTGCCACGCCCCAGGCGATTCTTTGCCGTCCAATGCGCAGGTCGAGATTCCGGCTCACTAAACCATACAGGTCAACATATGCCTCACGCAAATCGAGCGCAGCCGGTGCAATCTTCTGGTTATTGCTTAAATCATTGCTTGTTTTTATATCGGGGAATCCGATTGAACGCAACCAGAGTTCGCTCGAGAAACGGATATTGTCATTCGGTTTATAATCGGTCTGCAGGGATAACCGGTATTCTTGCCAGGAATAAGACCAGTCTTTGGTTCGGATGCGGTTGTCGGTTTGCAAATAACCGCTCCATTCAATCGATGCGCATAAGCAAGAAAAAGCACATAAAAGCACAAGGCCGATTTGCAAAGGATGCTTTCTCATGTTTTACTCCTTATTGTGCCAGGTATCTTTCAGTAAATTTATCCGCAGCAATGTTCGTGTTAAACTTAACATCCTGTAAAATCATGCGGGTTTTATGTCCAGATTTTAAATCTTCCATGAACGACTCCTTGGCAACCCAGAAACCGTCTACCTTTTCAATTTTATCACTGGTCATTTTCTTATAGAGTTTGTCAGCTTTATCATAATATTCAACAATCTCGGGATAGAAGTTGTCGGTTCTTACCCGTAAAATTATCTTGCCATATTCAGTCGAAACGCCCGGCTTGGGCAGTAATTCCAGTTTATGCCAGCTGTTTTCGCTTGAGAGCGTTTGCACAGTCCAATCCCGGGAGTAATTTTTCGCTTCCATATCTTCATAGGTAAAATCAGTGCCGGCAAATTTGGTGTTCTTGATATGTGCGGCAATGCGCCGGGTTTTTTTATAAGCCGGCAGATAGATATAAAAGACATTGTCTGGTAAGGACAGAAAACCAATACCTTTCTGGTCAGCCGGAGACAGGAATTTACCGATTCGTTTGTCACTGCCTTTTTGCATCATCATGATTTCGCGGGTCTGTTCTCGGCCGTTTTTATCGATTAATAGCAGCTCTAACCGCATTTCCTGGTCCGAAGGACCGTTCAGGCACTGGTCAACTTTTTGCAGGATTTGAATCGCGGTCAATTCCTGATTTTGCGCCAAGCCTACAATCCAGAAAAGAAAAAATGTTATGGCAATGGTAAATGTTTTTATTTTATTGTTTTTCATTATTACGCTCCTTGGTTTTAGTTAAATTATGTTTTGATATTAATATTAAGGCCGGTAATAAAGTGAGGGTGCTCAAACCCGAACCGACCATGGTAATCGCAACGAGCATGCCAAATCTTTGTAAAGGGATTAAATTGGCAAACAACAGCACTAAAAAACCGCCGGTAACAGCAAGGACATTGATCAATATTGCCCGGCCCGAGGTTTTAAAGGTTTGGTGCAAAGCCTGGGACCTGTTTTTTCTGTCGGCAAGTTCTTTCCGATAACGGTTC
This sequence comes from Candidatus Latescibacterota bacterium, assembly GCA_018335915.1. Lineage (GTDB taxonomy): Bacteria > Hydrothermota > Tepidihabitantia > Tepidihabitantales > CAIPLT01 > JAGXRL01. The sequence goes on along the minus strand of JAGXRL010000045.1, from coordinate 35,232 downwards.
AAAAAATGAATCGAATAGTCAATGCCAATTCCAATCGAAACGCTGCCGACCAGGACGGTTGCAACATCCAATGGAATTTTCGCATAACCCATAAAACCAAAAATTATGAGTAAGGTTAAAAGAATCGGCGCTAAGCCAATTAAACCACCCCAAAAAGAGCCGAGCATCAAAGTCAGGCAGATAAAGACGAGCAGGATCGCAATAATCAGACTTTGGAACTGGCTTTTGACAAGACTCTTGTCTAAGCGGTCATAAATGACCGGCGAACCGGTCAGGGCAAAACAAGCGATAGTGGTATCGGCACGGTTAAGAAACGCCCGGATATTTTCAATCATGTGCCGGCTCGGTTCGGCTTGGGTCGAGACCACCATTGCCTGAATCACGGCTTCAGATTTATCATGATTAACCATCTGGTTTACCACTTCTTCGCCTTCTAAAAGAAACCAGAGATTAGCGACTTTTGCTTTTGAGTCAGGAATGATTTTTCCTTCGCCAATTACATAACTCATCTCTTCAATTAAATCAGCGATTGATTGCGGATTATAAATGTCTTGTTGTGACTGTAAAAAATCGGTAATCTTCTTCATTTCTTTAAGCACGAGCGGATCCTGGATATCACCGCTGACCAAGATTTGAATCGGAACTGAGCCGCCAAAATTGTTTTTCATAAACTGTTCTGAAATCCGAATCTGACTTGAGGATTTAAAAAATCCGACCAGGTCTGAAGCGCGCTTTATCCGGGGTATGCCAAAGATGCTGATAAGGGCAACAATTATTGTTAAAACTACGATCAGCTTTGTATTTTTTAAAATGACTGACTCGCAGCGCGTGAACAAAGATGATACAAAAGCAGGTCTGTTTGTTGTCGGCCGGTTTTTTTGGTTTAGCACCGGGACGGACAAATCGGTCTTGTGATTTCTTTTCGGAAGAACACTTAAGAGCGCGGGCACAAAGGTTAAAGAAAGAATAGCCGCCAGAAAAATGCCGACACCCGAAAATACCCCGAACTCTTTAATCATGGTCAGATACGAGCCGAAAATAAAAGCAATAAATCCGGCAACAGTGGTGATTGCGGCAAGAGTTACCGGCAAACTTATTTCTCGCAGCCATAAACCAAGGTCTTTAGAGCCAGAAAATCGGCTTGCGAATTTATTTTCATTATACTTATTAATAACATGGATACTATAAGCGCTGCCAACCGTAAACAAAATCACGGGTATGATATTAGAAATAATCGTGAGCGGTACTTTTAGCAAACTCATCATGCCGAGCGTCACAACGATACTGAATGATACGGATAAGAGAGGAATCGCAACGCCTGGCAAAGAACGGAAACTGAGCAACAGTAATAACGCAATCAATAAACCGACAATCGGAATTAATAGTTTTAAATCAGCGCGGATAATATCATTAATTTCCAGCACCTGAAACGGCATGCCGGCAAAATAGATTTTTCCGTTGACCGGCAGGCTATCGGCGATTGTTTTGATTTGACGGACGATTTGAGTCTGGTCAAAATCCTCGCTGAGCCGTACAATCATCAGGGTTGACCTCGCATCTTCAGAAACAATATGACCGCGGTACATATTTTTAGAAAGAACATAGTTTTTCAGACCTTCAAGGTCCTGGTCGGTTTGCGGCAGATGATACTCGTCAATCAGTTTGCCAACATCAATGCCGTCAGGGCTCTTTTTTATATCAATAATATTTGTTAAACTGATAACATCAGCCACGCCTTCAATCAACTTAAACTGCTGGGTGAGCAGATTTATCTGTTCAATAATTTCGGGTGTAAAAATATTTTCGGATTCAATCGCAATAATTGCTAAAGAACTGCCGCCGTATTCAGCGCTGATGTGATTAAACAATCTGACCACTGAATCAGTTTTGGGCAGATAAGATGTCGTATCTGAGTTGATCGTAATGTTTTTAGCAAAAAACCCAAAGCATATAACAAAGACAATAGTTATTGCGATAACTATTTTTCTGTATTTAATAATATATTTAAATAACATATTTACATTAATTTATACAATTTTCGAACAGAATATTTAATTATTCTAATGTGGGATAAAATTTTTTTGGGGGACAATCTCAAACGCGAATAAATGTAATTTTCGAACAATTTAATCATATATTCTAATTATATATAAAAAAATATAGTTGTCAAGTGGCAATTTAGGGACTTCTGAAGAAGTCCTGAGGGCGAGTTTTTCCGAGCTCTCATTTATTTCATTATGCCGTGGAAAAGAATCTCGAATAGTTTTTCTGTATCCTGTTCCATTTTCTGGATGTCAGTGCTGGTTGCCCATTCATATTCCAATCCTTTTATGCCGACCATTATGACAAAACTTGCTAAGGATGGGTCTTGAATTTTAAATACGCCACTGTTTATGCCTTCGGATAAAATACTCGCAACCAAATCAAGTTCCATCTGGTCATAATCTTTGCGGATTTTCTGAATATATTCGTAGTGTTTTAAATATTCATCTTTGAAAACATGGTTGTAAATATGGGCGACTTCACGAAAGGATTTCATCCGGCTTATGACAAACGCTTTTAATTTTTCCTGCGGGGTCGGCGCGGCATTAATGGAGGCGCGGATTTTTTCCTGCACTTTCTGTACCTGGGTTTCAATCACGGCACGGAAAATATCTTCTTTATTCTTAAAATAATAATAAATCGAACTTTTGCCAACCCCGGCCGCTTTTGCGATATCATCAATCATGGTTTTGGTTAGACCATACTGGGCAAAAATATCCTGCGCCACATTTAAGACGATCTCTTTTTTGATTTCAACTTTATTCATAATAAATTTTTCGAACAATTTGTTCGATATATTATTATTAAAACAAGAAATTCAAGTTTGTCAATGGTGTTTAATAAAATATTTTCCAAATACGGTCACATCAAATCGCAATTAAAGTGCAGGGCAGATTTTTTTGCCAAGAAATCTCAAGAGTTTAAGAGTTCGAGAGTTTCAGGATTAAGAGCCAATTGTCATGCCGATTTTTTAACAAGCTTATTGGCGAAACTTCAAACCTCACCTGGAAATCGTTAAACTGTTCTTTTATAAACAGGCCTACATCTAAAGCTGTTTTGACTGCCGGTTACCAAAGTTATAGTAAATAATCAGACCATGCCTGATGGCGACCTCGTCAGCCGCTTATCGGTTAAACATATGCCTGGTTTTGGTTGAGCGTACCCCGGTAAACGGCTCATCATGACCATACCCGGATACGGTATGCCGGCTCTAAATATTATTAAAGGTAAACTTTGGTTGTAGTTATGATTCTTTTAGATACCGATAAAATTTAAAGACAACTTCAAAACCCAGGCTTTCGTAAATTTTCATTGGTTTGGTAATATTGGTGTCGTCAACACCAAGCATTGCTTCGTCCATACCTTTTCCTTTAAGGAATTTCATGGCGTGAATCATTAATGCCTTGCCAATGCCTTGGGAGCGATAAGGTTTTAACACACCCAAGACCGAAAGCCATGCAACCTTTTTTTGCTGGTGTTCAATTTCTTTGGGGTCAATCGATGTAATCATAAGCCCGGCAGGCACATCATTGACATACGCAACAAAATCATTATACCGTACGCCCTGTTTTTGCTGCTCTCTGGTGTAGTATTTAGTTTCTTCAAGTGTCACAGGTCGGAAATTGAAATGCTCTTTCATCGCCTCATTTAACAAAGCATTTTCTAATTTAAGCGCTTCATCATCTGTGCCGATATCTTTAATTACAACATCTTTGTTTTCGCCGACATTCTCAGGTATTTCCGAGAGAGCATGTTTCATCCGGCTGAACACGCGGTACATTTTAAACCCGAGTTTTTCTACGAATTTTTGTGCCGGGATATTAGTGTTTCGGGCACCAGCTTCGTATTTATTAATACCTCGTTCTTGAAAGCTCTTGAAGGCGAGTTCGGCAAGCGCGGTGCCGATATGATTTCTGCAAAATTCGGGTATAACAAAAGGACCGTCCAAAAACCCAAGTTTGTCTTCACGTTTTGTATCCAGATATGCATAAACGTAACCGGCTGCGACACCGCGCCATTCGGCAATGAATCGTCCTTGTTTATCAATATTCGGTGCATTCTTTTCAATTTCTGCATCCGTAAGTGTCATTGGTGTAAAATCGGAAAATTCAGCCATTGCCCGGTTTAGGATATCAATATAAACCGGTTCGTCCTGGTCTTCGATAAACGGTCGGATATTCAGCACAATCTTTACTCTTTCTTAAATATAACAAATGCCTGCTCAGGCAGGAAGTCGAAGCGGTTTGATATCAAATAACCACAGCGGGTCATGGTGCCGACGATTTCGGGTTCAGGTGTAAAGTGCCGTCCGCGCCGGAATAAATTAAAACGCTGTTTTTTATTGTATTCGATAATTGCAATGCGTCCGTGCAATTTTAAGTATTTTTTATCCGACCAAAATATTTTATCGGCTCGGGTAAATGATGATAGACATTACGCAGAAACATCAGGTCAATCGAGTTTTCAGCAAGCCCCAAATCGTCATTTTTGGTTAAGACTGTGTGGACATTAGTTATGCCATGGGTTTGGATTTCAGAATTAATATAATCTAATAATTCCTGATTTGTATCGAGCGCATAAATCTCGCCGTTCGGCCTGGTTTTCTTGGCAAATTCAAACGCATAATATCCGCCGCCCGACCCGACATCAGCAATAATATCGCCCGGTTTGATATTGAGACTCGCGATTATTTCCTTTGGTTTAAATTTTTCTGATGACGCTCTCTTATTAAACATTTTTGCTTTTGATTTATTAAACATTTTCCTTCCCAATTGATATTAACCACGGATTTAACCGATTATGATTAAAATTCTTATTTATCCGTCTAATCCGTGTAATCAGTGGTTTCATTTTTTTTGCTTATTTCTTGAGCCAGAGATTTGCTGCTTCTTTGTTTTGTTCTCTTGATATTAGATTAATCGCATTTTTACTGCAGGCAGTACGGCAGACACCGCAGCCAAAGCATTTAGTCGGATTGATATAGACTTTTTTATTAGATGAAGAATAATACATCGCATTAAACTGGCACTGCTGCATGCATTTTTTACAACCAGTACACTTATCCCAATCGGTCTCGCAAATATATTCAGCCCGGAAAAAATTGGGTGCCCCGTTCCGCACAATATAACCGCGATAAGCAGCGCAATCATGGTCGCAATTACACATACCGATTACAAATGGCGATACGCCGGTCCAGATCGAATGCATCAAACCTTCGTGGTCAAATTTGCGGAACAGTTTTTTGGCATCGTCTTTAGTGAGCACTTCAAATGACGAATCGGGTTGGGTTCCTTGAGTGCCGAGCGGACCGACTGAAACGCCAAAACAATATCGCTCGTCTGGTTTGCCGGTTGTATAATAACGGCAGCCGCAAGGCAGACGGGTAATATTATTGACCATATCAATCACCTGCTCGACATCTTCAATCGGCAGAACCTGACCAAAATGCTCGACCTTGGACTCATAAACAATCTGGTCTTCAGTTTTTGGAGTTTTGGGCGGCTGGATTACATGCGGTACTTCCTCGGCTTTGTTTTCTTCTTTTGGCGGATGAAACGAAAATGTTCTAAAAAAATCAATTACCCATTCCCGGCGGGTGCGCTTGCCGACAATTTGCTGCTGTTCCGGAGTCAGTTCTTCGCGCAAGAGTTCGCGTGAATAATTCTTCATCTGCAAATACCATTTTTTTCCTTCACCATGTTCCTGACAAAATTCACACATTTTATGCTCCTTTTACAAATATTTCTTAACCACGAATGACACGAATATACGAATTACACGAATAAAAATCAAAGGTAACAAAACGAATAATTTGCATAATTCGTGGTAACATTTTTATCTTAAATAGCAATCTGATGGCGGATAAAAAAACGACTGATGTAATAAGCAGAACAACACTTACACTTATAAGAATAATTTTTAATTTCTTTTCCGCCGGCGACAAATCCGCCCATGTTTTCTCTTCCCGCCACTTGTCTTTATTTGCCAATCTGATAATGACGAACGCGGCGCTCATAATATAGAAAAACGGATTTTTCGTAGCGATACCCAATAGAATCCAGCAGATGCCGATATAGAACCAGCCCCGGTAATTTGGAGTTTCCCGCCGTTTGCGCACGCGGATTGCCATAAAGACGGCTAATCCGACAATAATCAGCGTAACAACAATCATGCTAATCAGCCAGATATTCATAAATACTCCTTTTAATAAAAGTAACTAAAAAAATTTAGATGTCAAGGATTTTTAAAACAAAGTCAAGCGACAAAAATCACTTTGTCAATAAAGAAACGAATTACAAACAGTCTTCTATTATAATTCAGTTACACATTAAATCCCTAAACACCAAAAGGTGCGGGGTTGACATTTTGTAGATAAGATGTAATATTGAATTAACGACATTTAGATAATAATAGCTGTATCGTCAATAAATTTTAATTAGATGGAGATTATATGAGCGAAAGCAAAAAGATTATAACGAGCGGCATGCGGCCGACCGGCAGTTTACATCTCGGCAATATTTTCGGCGCCCTGCACAACTGGATTAAACTACAGGAAAAATATACCTGTTTTTATTTTATTGTTGATTGGCACTCTTTAACAACCCCGGGGTTTGGTGATGCGGTCGGTTATGAGAACACCAAAGGTCTGCAGAATAACATCAAACAGATGGTGATTGATTGGATTGCGGGCGGGCTCGACCCGAAAAAATGCACGATTTTTGTCCAGTCTCACGTGCCTGAAGTTGCTGAGTTATATCTTCTGCTTTCAATGATAACACCCTTAGGCTGGCTTGAGCGCAATCCGACCTACCGGGAAATGTTAAAGGACTATAAGATTGAATATCCGACCTATGGTCTTTTAGGTTATCCGACTTTACAAGCCGCAGATATCCTGGCTTACAAAGGGAATTATGTGCCGGTTGGCAAAGACCAGGAATCACATGTCAATCTGTCCAGGGATATTGCGGGCAGGTTTAACAACCTGTATCAGAAAAATGTTTTTCCCCTGCCTGAAGTCTTAATGACTGAAGTGCCGAAAATTCCCGGTACGGATGATGTTAATAAGAAAATGAGCAAGAGCGCGGGCAATTATATTGCGCTAATTCATTCAGAACAGGAAACCCTGGACCGGATAAAGAGCATGTTTACTGACCCGGTCAAGATTCGTAAAACTGACCAAGGACACCCAGACGGCTGCGTTGTTTTTGCCTTTCATAAGATTTATAATCAGGAAGCAGTTACGGTCGTGCGGCAAGAGTGTGAAGAAGGTTCAAGGGGTTGCGTTGACTGTAAAATGCAGCTCGCCCAAAAAATGAATCAGGCTTTAAAACCAATCCGCGATAAGAGAAAAGAACTGGAACAGCAAACCGATTTGATATATGACATTTTGTCGAGCGGCGCTAATCAAGCACAAAAAGTTGCTCAGGCAACTTTGTCTGAAGTAAAAGATGTTATGAATCTTACCAGAAAGAAATAAATATGGCAAATCAAATCGATTTTTTTATTGGTGAGTTTAAAAAACTTTTAGACCGAAGCGCTACGGTGCCCAGATATTTTGCACCCAGACCATATCGCAATGCCGCAGTCCGGTTCAGAAATTGCGCGATGAAGGATTTTGACCAGCGACAAAATATTGTCGAAGAGAACGGTCTTAATGCGTTTATGTTTCCGGCACATATGATACCTGGTTGCGATTTGCTGTCTGATTCAGGCACGACCACCATGACTATGGAACAATGGTCACAACTGCTTTTAGGTGATGAGGCGTATGGCTCTAATCAGGGATATTTTGAACTTAAAGACCAGATAACCAAAACCTTTGGTCCGGCCTGGGCACAGATTGATAAGAACAAAGAAAATTTATTTATCTTTCATCAGGGGCGGGCAGCTGAAAACGCTTTGTTCACTCTGTTACGACAGGAGATGGAAAAAACAGGCGTCAATCCAGAACAGATTATTATTCCGAGCAATGCCCATTTTGACACGACCCAGGCAAATATTGAACATAATCAGATGCAGCCGAAAAATCTGCCCTGTTCAGAACACCTTGATAATAACGAGAGCTTTCCGTTTCGGGGTAATATCAATATTAATAAATTGACTGAACTGCTTGAAAAACACAAAGACAAGATTCCGGTCGTGTATCTAACGATTACCAATAATACGATTGGCGGCCAGCCCGTGTCAATGGCAAATATCCGGGAGATTCGAAAAATCACCAAAGCAAAAAAGATACCGTTTTTCGTAGATGCGAGCCGTTTTGCGGAAAATGCCTGGTTTATTAAACAGAAAGAAGAAGGTTATCAGAACAAAACGATTGCGGAAATTGTCGAAGAGACTTTTAATTATTGTGACGGGTTTCATGCCAGTTTTAAAAAAGACGGTTTGGTTAATATGGGCGGCGCGATTGTGATTAAACAAGAAAGTATCTTTACTCAGAAATTTCCGGGTTTTTCCGAACGGCTCAATGACCATCAGATTCTTGTTGAAGGACATCCGACTTATGGCGGATTAGCAGGTCGGGATTTAAAGGGGCTGGTTGAAGGTTTAAAAACAGTTGTCAAACAAGAATACTTAGAACACCGGATTCGGCAGATTGAGAAATTCGGGGCAAAACTGATTGAATACTCAATTCCGATTATCCGGCCGATTGGCGGGCATGGCGTGTATCTGGATATGGACAAGTTTTTTAAGGGTAATGCCGAAGATAAGGATTTTAAAGGGGTCGCGTTTGTTGCCTTAATGCTTATTAGCGGGCACCGACTCTGCGAGCTCGGCATTTATGCGTTTGGCAAATATCAAGAAGGCAAGGAAATTCCGCCTGTGCCCAGAGTAAATTATGTGCGGGCGGCCGTGCCAAGACTCGTGTATGAAGACCAGGATTTATTATCAGTTGCCGAGTCAATAAAATGCTTGTATGACAATCAGGATAAAATTCCCGGGGTCGAAGTCTTGTACGGCCGAGAATTATCCTTACGCCACTTTAAAAGTAAATTTAGATTTAAAATTTAATATAGCAACTATTTAAAATCTATTTAATCGCTTTAACACTCTAAGAGCAATTAGAGTTATCCATTTGCTCGGTTTCCCTTTTGTCTCGATATTTGCCTGCATTCTCGAAGTTGGCGTGTTTTCAAGTGTCCAACAGCCTTCTTTCTTGCGTTTGGCGAGCAAAACTTCAACCGCATCGTTTAATCTTTTATCATTAGTATAGCCAAGTTTGGTTAAGACATCTAATCCTCGTAAAATCGAATAAGTATAAAACCATGGATAACTTAGCAAGAACCATTTCTTATTTATGGTTTTATAACCATGATGGTCTACTTTATAAAGATTGTGCATTAATAAAAATTCAGCGCCTCGCTTAATGGTTCGTTCCATTTCTTCTGTTCTGTTTTCTTGAGGCACTTCGCTGAATGCTTCTAAAGAGCAGATTGTGCCATCAAAACATCCGTGCGTATCTTTAATGTGAGCCGACCAATAAGGACATAACCAGCCACCATCCTGATTTTGTATCTTGGTTAACCAGTACAATGTTTTTTTAACTCTTGGGTCATTCTGATAACCGAGCCGGATTAATGCCGCAGAGATATTGCCGGTCAGACAGGAAGACTGAGAATCGTGAAGCATTTTATTAACCCATTCATTAAATTCCGGTAATTTCTTTTTCCGTTTCAGATGCCACTCATATTGCCGTAATAAAGTTTGCCGAGTTTCTGACATAAACCCGCCTTGTTCATGTTGAAATTTAAGGATATATTCGCAGGCTCTTTGAACACGTTTATCAATTCGGTCGATTCCCAAATAACCAAGCAACATAATTGTCCAATATGTAGATTTATATTTAGGCAGATACGGACTATTCGGATTTAACCAGTATCCTTTTGTATTTTGTCCAGCAAATATTTTTGAAATAATCTTAGAGTTCAGAATTTGCGATTTTAGTTTAATTAATTCAAAACTGCTTTCTTTTTTATTTAATAAATCTTTTAAGGTGAAATATCGTATTGAAGGATTATTTTCTTCTAAAAGCCAGTGTAGAATATTATTCATTTTAATTAAAGCCGCTCACCCAATATCATTTTCAGAATACCGGTCAAACATCGGGCAAATCTCATATTTTTAACCACGGATCACACTGATTAACACAGAACAAATCCGCTTGACAAAGGATATATTGAGAAAAATAAAAGTCAATATGATAAATTAACATATTGACAGTTAAAAAATTACGGGTAAGGTTATATATGATTGTTAAAGGAAAAGGTGGTCGAAAATGACTGAATTAGAAAAAGAATATGAAGAGCTTAAAACAAAGGTTATAGAGAGAAAAAAAGAGTTTGACCAATTCATACAATTTTTAGAAACTAAAACAACCTGGTTAGATGCGCCGGCGAGTGTCAGGTATCATATGAGTGTTGAAAAGGGATTATTAATGCATTCGGTCGGTGTTGCCAAGACTTTGCTAAAACTGCGTGAATTATTAGCGCCTGCATTATCCGAAGAGAGTTGTGTTATTGTCGCGCTGTTTCACGATGTCGGAAAAATCGGTATGCCCTGGGCACCGAGATATAAAAAGACTAAAGATGGTTATGCTTATAATACAGACCAGGTAGAAATGTCAATCGCAAATAGAAGTTTATACCTGGTGACGAAATATATACCATTAAGTGATGAAGAAGCGCAAGCGATTTTATATCACGACGGGCAATATATAGTAGAAAATAAATTTATTGCTCATCGGGAATGTCCATTAACACTTCTCTTAACCTTTGCCGATACCTGGACCGCAGCAGTTTTGGAAGAGGGAAGAGAGATAAAAGAAAATAAGAATTACTTTAGAAAGGAGTAAAGATGTTAGATACAAAATTATACCCATTCGGAGAAAACGGAATCACATTTACATTTTTTCGTGATTTGGTTGAAAAATCTAAAATTTCTGATTTTCTATTCAATATTGATTGGACTAATAAGGATATTAAAAATAAACTGAAGAAAGAATTAGTCCAATATATATTTTTATTCCCTTCATTTGGTCGAGGAAAACAAGGAAGGGGCGAACCAGATGCTATAATAACAACTACTAAATATAATATCATCTTCGAATTTGAAACTGCATCAATAGATAAATTGATAAAGACTAAATCGGAACATTATACAAAACAAATGAAACGTTTTATTGTAATTGGCAAAGATTTGTGTGCTTCAAATAAAAAGAGACTAACCAGCTTAGGTTTTCCTTTCAGCGATGGTGGCAAAGTTATCGGGACATATAAACAAAGAAAAATGTTTAAAGAAGTTTTGGGTAAAAAACCGTATTATGTTTTAATCACTGATGATGATGCCAAGAATAATCACAAAATTTTTTCTATGGTAAAAAATATATGGCCGGCAATTTACGATTATTTTGGATTTATGAATTATGGTAGAATAAAAAGGATGAGACCTCTTTCAAATACAAAAACGATAATAAACTTTAATCTAGATGAATAACTAATCGTAAACAAATTGTAGCCGCAGATAAACAGTCTGCGGCTACTTGCTTTATTTGTTAGTTTTTAAATCCGATATTTTTTTCTCCGGTCAGTCTGTTTTGAGTTTCTTGTCGGGCATAGGCGAGCAGGTCGGCCTGGGTAATAGGTCGGTCTTGTTTTGCGCATTTCATTACCGCCTTAAGCACAATGTTTTTAATCTTGCCGCCAGCAAGTTCAAAATTTCCGAGTTCTTCAAACGAGACATCCGGACTTAGCTTAGGGCAGTCTTTTAAGAATACTTCCCAGATTTTTTCCCGTTCTGGAGCTGGGGGTAAGTCGAATTTTAATTTTAAGAGCAGTCTTCGCTCAAATGCCTTGTCAATCACGACTTCACGATTGGTCGTTAAAATCACCAGCGATGCGGCCCGCTCCAATTCCTGCATCAAAATATTCGCCATATTATTATACATCCGGTCCGTGCTGTGACCTTGATTCATCCGTTCGGCAAACAGGGCATCGGCTTCGTCAAATAATAGTACGCAGTTATTTTCTTTGGCTTCGCTGAAAATATTAGACAGATTCTTTTCCGAATTACCAACCCACTTGTTGACTATTTTTTCATAACTGACATAACCAATTTTTTTGCCGAGTTGGCGAGCAATCGCTTCGCTGGTTGCGGTCTTACCAGTGCCGGACGGACCGTAAAAAAGCATTACCACAGCCCGACCATAAGGAATTTTACTGCCCAACCCGTATTTTTCATAAACCTTTTCTCCGTTCACGAACTGCCATAAAGCATCTTCAATACTGGTTATGATTTCCTGGGGCAAGATTAGATTATCAAAACAAACTTCAGGTTCTCTGATATCAAGAGTTGATGGTAGCGGGTCGTCAGGGTCATCACCGCTGATTCGGGGTTCGTCGTTTTTCTCCGGGACGCCCGCGATTTGGTTAAATGCTTTCTTGGATATTTTATATTCTTTTTCAAATGGCATCTTTTTTCTATCGCGGTAAAAACGGTCGCTGTCAGCCTCGATTAAGCCGGCTTTCATGAGCGTACCGGAAGAAGAAAGCAGGTCGCTTTTAAGTAACGGCTCGCAGTTGTTTATTAAGCCGGCAACCCTGAGCAGGTCAAGGCCAACGACTTCTTTGTCAGAAAAACGCCTAAAAAACAGCGTGGCGAGAATTATCCGCTCCGCTTTATCAAGATTGTGCTCGTCACAGAGTTTTTCAAAATTGATTTCGCCAGTAACACTTGCCGCTTCTTGTTTAAGTTCAATCAATCTTTTTTCGTCAATATCACGGGCAATCTCAAAATGGTCTTCTTCTGAATCGGGCAAGGGTTTTCTTTGTCGGGCTAATTGAAGCATAAATACCTGCTCATAATATGTGGAGTCCGAGATATTTTTAAAGCGATTCAAATAATGGTTACACACCCCACGCAACATCCTTATGTAGTTAAGGTTAATTGCCGCAATATCCCTGGGTTTAGTTACGGCTAATTTTTGGTCCTGGCTTACATTACCGGTTTTTTGGTCCATATATTTTTCCCCTTTCTTTATTATTGATACTTTTTTAATAGCGAGAGGAAAATTACTGCCCTCCCTATATTATATATAGCACTTTTTCGTCAATTGTCAGATAGAACTTAAATTTATTGGCAAAAAAATGCATATTTTAGTATTGCATCTATAAAAACCACAATATATGGTAGTTGTTTTTGTAAACTTTTTTCTTTGCTTCCTGAATTAAATGATATTACGGTATGAATTTTTATTGTCTGGTGTCATATTAACAGTCTTAAAATGCAAAAATATACCTTCCATACTATATTAGACGTAAAAAAATGGAAAAGGTTTCAAGAAAAATGATAAATATTTAATTTTTTTGATTTCTACCTGTAGGTAGAATAAAATATTACTGATCAGTAATGTTATTTTTGAGCGGAAATTTAATCTAATCATATACATACCATATTCTTAGGTTGAAAATCCTTTAACATAGGGGAGCTATCCCCTCTGTCAAGAAGGAATATAAGGTTTAAGTGTTAAAGAGTTAAGAGTTATGAGTTGAGTATGCAGCTGCGCAAGATGGTTAGTGGAGACACTCGATAAGCGGCGGACAGGTTGGGGCGTAAAATTTATCAGAGGGATTAAAACGGGATTGCGGACTGAAATACGGGTCTGGAACAGGAAAATAGGCAGAAGAGAAAAGCGGGACCAGAGGCGGGTTTAATCGTCGGATTTATTAATAATAAATTAAGAAATTTTATAATTGAAAATCTGTGCTAAATAATGTATAATTTAATTTATGCCAGAATTACCAGAAGTTGAAACAATTCGACGGGAATTGAATCCGTATGTGATTAATAGAAAGATAAGTAAAATCTATATTCAGCGGCCAGATATTATCGGTTATCCGTCGGCTGATGTTTTCAAGAAAGAAGTGACCGGCAAAACGATTACCAATCTGGCGCGTAAAGCAAAGTATCTGATATTTGAGCTGAACAGTGACAAGGCAATGATTATTCATCTGCGTTTGTCAGGACAGTTATTAGTCTGGAATGGCAATAAAAAAGATGCACCAAAACATGAACGGATTCGGTTTTTTTTGTCAGGCAAGAAAAATTTGAGTTTTGTTGAGCCCAGAGTATTGGGACGGGCATATCTGGTAGAAAAAGATAATTATCCGGATGTTTTGGGCGGTTTAAAAGAACTTGGGTTAGAGCCGATTGATAAGAAGTTTTGTTTTGATTATCTTTATTCTAAACTCAAGGGTCGTAAAGCACCAATTAAAAATTTATTATTAGACCAATCTATCACGGCCGGCATCGGCAATATCTATTCTGACGAAGCTTTGTTTCTGGCTGGCATTCATCCTTTAACACGAGCAAACAAGCTGACATTAAATGATATTAAAAAACTTGCCATAACCTTACGACAGGTGATTAAAGCAGGTATCAAATCAAAAGGCACGAGTATTTCTGATTATTTGCGGCCTGATGGCAAAGAAGGCGGTTATCAGTTCTGTTCTTATGTTTTTGACCGGGAGGGCGAAAAATGCCGAAAGTGTGGCACGCTAATCGAATTTAAGAAAATCGGCAATCGCAGAACCCGGTTCTGTCCAAAATGCCAAGCCAAGAAATAAGGTTAAAAAGTTTAAAGGTTTAAAAGTTGAAAGGTTACAATGCCAGTAATTATTATTCATGGCGGCGCCGGGCGGATAAAAAACGCTGCAGCGCACCGGCGCGGTATTAAAAAAGCATTGCAAATCGGGTGGGCAATTCTTAATCAGGGCGGCAAAGCTTTAGATGCGGTTTGCGAAGCAGTTAAATATATGGAAGACAGCACGATTTTTAATTGCGGGTCGGGTGCAACCTTAACTTTAGATGGCACGGTCGAACTGGACGCTTCGGTTATGATTGGTCAAGGTGAATATGGCGCGGTCGGCGCAATCAAGCAGGTCAAAAATCCGATTTTAGTTGCCCGGCAGGTTATGGAAAAGACGGACCATCTTTTACTGGTTGGTCCGGGTGCACAGAAATTTTCCCGAAGAAGGGGTTTTAAAAAATATGAAAAGATACTTGAAGTTCAAAAGCGGCGCCTGGCTAGATTCAAAAAACGCGGCAATTCAGCTTATTTTCCAAAACTGAATAATTATCTGAAATTGGGTACGGTCGGCGCAGTTGCTCTGGATAATGATAATCAGATTGCAGTAGCGAACTCGACTGGCGGGATTCTTGGCAAGATGCCGGGTCGAGTCGGCGACACGCCGATTTTCGGCGCGGGCGTATATGCCACAAAAAATAGTGGGGTCGCGGCAACCGGTCACGGCGAAGAGATAATCAGATTGTTTTTAGCAAAATATGTCGCAGATTTGACAGATGGGTTACCGGCTCAAAAAGCAGTGAGCAAAGGGATTGCCATGGCAAAAGAGAAAAATGTTTTGTGCGGCGTGATTGGTCTTGACCGCAAAGGTAATGTCGGGTATGGATTTACAACCAAATCAATGTCCTGGGGATATATCGGCAAAGCCGGCGAGATGAGGTTATTTTAAGGATTGGGCAAGAGTCTTGACAAGCCATTTTTTTTAAGTTATAGTAAAAAAGGTTGAATTTCTTAAATGTAACGATGAACAAGATATTTCTCATCATTATAAGTTGTGTAATGGTCATTGGCTGTGGCAAGAATAAGAGCAGTCTTGTTGACCCCAAAGCCATAGTCGGTAAAGAACTGTCTTTATTGTTGAAAAACCCGATACTGCCCGTTACTGATTCGAGCCAGGTTAAATGGTTTGTTATGATTGTTGCCCCGCGCGCATTTCGAGACGAAGAGTTTAAAATTCCGTATGAGTTTTTGACCGGACTTGGCCATAAAATCAGAGTTGCCTCGCGCGATACCATATATGCAACCGGGCTTTTAGGAACCGTTATTAAACCGCAACTGGTGATAAAAGAGATTGATTCGCTTGCATTTGACGGGATGATTCTGGTCGGCGGAACCGGCGCCGCGATTTATTGGAACGATGAGAATGTACATAATCTCGCTCGATATTTTGAACGCACGCCCGGAAAAATTGTATCCGCAATTTGTCTGGCACCGATTACCCTGGCCCGGGCAGGAATTCTTAATGGCCGACGCGCAACCGTATTTAGAGACCGCTCGACAATTGCCGAGTTCAAAGAAAAAGGAGTTTTATACCTTCAAGATGATGTGGTGATTAGCGGGAATGTGATTACTGCCGCTTCACCCCAAGACTCAGAAAAGTTTGCCCGGGCAATTGCGATGCAGATATTAAATTTAAAGTCTGATAATTAAAATCGGATTTTATTAACAAGGAAAAGTTAAAGATAGAGCATGAGGATGGTTTTACAGAGAGTTAAGTTTGCATCAGTTCGTGTGAGCGATAAAGAAATCGCACAAATTAAGGATGGACTTCTGTGTTTAATCGGCATTGGTAAAAATGACAACGAATTAAAATGCAGCGAACTCGCCAAAAAGATTGTTAATTTAAGGATTTTTGAAGACGACCAAGGTAAAATGAATCTTTCTTTAGAACAGATACAGGGTGAAATTTTAGTGGTGTCGCAATTTACGCTTTATGCTGATTGTACGGACGGCAATCGACCTTCGTTTGCCGATGCGATGGAAGCAAAGACAGCCGAGAAGTTATACGAGCGGTTTGTGCAGGAATTAAGATATCTCGGATGCAAAACTAAAACCGGTGTGTTCGGCGCGAAAATGGATATCAAACTGGATAATTACGGACCGGTAACGATTATATTGGAAGCGTAGAATTATGAAAACGACGCAGATTAACGCAGATGTACACAGATTAGAACCATATGCTATAAATACAAAGGTGATTTATGATTAGAAGTATGACTGGTGTTGGGCGGGCTGAAACGAGCTTAGCCCGTAAAAAGACGAAATTGATAGTCGAGATTCGCTCGGCAAACCATAAATTTATCGAAACCAATCTAAAATTGCCGACCGCGCTGTCCGGATATGAAGATAAAATTCGACAACTTGTGAGCGATAATATATTTCGTGGTTCTATACAGATGTCGGTAAGCATTCACGGCGCTAACGAAGAAATTAATCAAAATAATCTTAGATATAACCGGGTGCTGGGTTTGGATTATGAACTGCTCTCCAATCTGATGAGTTTAACCAGGCAGTTGAAAAAGAAATATAAAATCGCAGGCGAACTT
The DNA here is from genome assembly GCA_018335915.1 of Candidatus Latescibacterota bacterium. Lineage (GTDB taxonomy): Bacteria > Hydrothermota > Tepidihabitantia > Tepidihabitantales > CAIPLT01 > JAGXRL01. The sequence continues at coordinate 18,003 of JAGXRL010000045.1, read as the reverse complement.
GATGTCAATACAGTACTGCAATACCCTGGCATGATTGTTTCGGTTAAGTCAGATGTGCCAGACAAGACGAACTCAATCTGGCTAAAGACCAAACAGACGGTTAACAGGGCGCTCAAAGCCTTGAACAAGATGAAAAAAGAAGAAGGCGCGTTTTTATACAAAGATTTTTTACGGCGCATCCAGACTATCGCAATGCACTTAAAAAGCATTGAAGGGCGCAGCAAGGCAATCCGAAAAGAACTTCATGCTAAAGCGGTCATAAGTACTCGAAATCGTGACGCATCGGCCGCGGAGAATAATCAGATTGAACTCTTAAATTCATCAAGAGCAACCACCGAAGAAGTAGTCCGGCTGAACAGTCATATCCGTTCGTTTGTGCGGACGATTCGAACTAAAAAAATCCACAGCGTGGGCCGTAAACTGGAATTTATTCTTGCCGAAATGCTCAGAGAAATCGAAACGATTCTTGCCAAAGGACGCGATACCTCAATCAGCCGGGATGGCATTCAAATCAAAGAAGAAATCGATGCCTTGCGAGAACAGGTGAGAAATGTTGAGTAAAAAACTTAACCTCAAAGCATATTATAAACCAAAGGTATTTGTCCTGGCATCGCCGTCAGCTGCCGGCAAGACGACTTTGTGCTATGCCGCTGCCAGAAAAGATAAAAATATCTGGTATTCAGTTTCCGCAACTACGCGTGCCAAACGACCACACGAGAAAAACGGACGCGAATACTATTTTGTGAGCGATGCGAAATTCGACCAGTGGTTCAAAACCGGCGAGCTTTTAGAGTCGACCACAATCTACGACGCAAGATACGGTACGCCCAAACAGCCGATTCTTAAAAAAATCGAACAGGGTAAAGATATTATTTTGGACCTGGATATTGCCGGTGTCAAATCCATGAAAAGGTTTTATCCACACACGGTCGGTATCTATGTTATTCCACCGTCTCTGAACGAATTGTGGGCACGGCTGAAAAATCGGAGCCGGAGCAGTTCGGATAAAATCAAAGAGCGGTTTTCCAAAGCGAGTGCCGAGATGACGCTCGTATTTAACAATATTAAAAGTAAACGGCCATTTATAAATTATGTGATTGTCAATAATGACCTGAACAAGGCAATCGCAGATTTAATGGCAATTATCCGCGCGGAACGGCTGCGGGTATCGAAATAGAAGAGAGAGGAGTTAAATGAAGTTTATTGAAATAGAAAAACTGACTGAACATATACCCAATAAATATTTAACAATTGTGTTGGCATCTAAGGAAGCGCGCAAGATGACCGAAGCGACAAAACCGGTTCAAGTACCGCAGAACGATTTGCTGCCTGAAACCGCAGTACCGGAAATAAAAGTGCAGGAAGAACCGGTTGTAAAAAAACGGGGACGCAAATCCAAGAAAAGCATTTTACAGACACCTGAGCAAATGAATGTCGAAACCATCCGAATTGAACAGGCAAAAGAAAAGTCGGAACTGCACAGTGATGCGATTGCTCTGGAAATGACTGCGGATAAAAAAATCAAAAGAGTCGTTGCGGGCAAAGACGAGGTTAATCCGTATATTGCCGCCTTAAAAAAAGTATTAAAAAGGTATGAACTTTCTGAAAAAAAAGAAAGCACAACTTCAAAATAAGGAAAAACTTGAAACGAACAACCGCATCTGAGCCAACCGGCAAAACCAAGATTATGCTTGGCGTAACCGGCAGTATTGCCGCTTACAAAGCACTGGAACTGTTGCGGATTTTACAAAAAGAGCAATATGATGTGTGGGTCGTGATGACCAAAAATGCGAAGCGGTTCGTAGCTCCGCTTTCATTTGAAACACTACCCCGACACCCGGTCTTTACCGAGATGTTTTTTGAAAAAGAAATCTCACCGGTTCATATCGATTTATCCAAAGATACCCGGGCATTAATAATCGCACCGGCAACTGCCAATATTATTGCCAAAGCCGCAGCCGGCATTGCCGACGATTTATTATCAACCATAATTCTATCGGCTGACCACCCGGTAATTTTTGTGCCCGCCATGAACTTTCGGATGTGGGAGTCAAAAATAACTCAGAAAAATATTACCTATCTAAAGTCGCTCGGCTGTAAATTTGTCGAGCCCGGAGTCGGCGAGCTGGCATGCCAGGAAATCGGTAAAGGCAGATTTCCGGACATTCAACTTATTGTGGACCAGTTAAAATCTGTTTTAAACCAGAACGCGCTTCTTAAAAATAAGAAAATCGTTATAACCGCCGGCCGGACCGAAGAAGAGATCGACCCGATTCGGATTATTACTAACCGTTCAAGCGGTAAAATGGGCATTGAGATTGCCAATGCGGCAAAAGATGCCGGAGCAGAAGTTTTGCTGATTGCGGCCAATGTATCGGTTCCGATTCCCGATGGCGTAACGACCAGGCAGGTAAAGTCAAGCCAGGAAATGCTCGTGGCGGTGCGTGCGGTAATAAAAGACTGTGACGCACTAATTATGACTGCAGCAGTGAGTGATTATAAACCAAGCCAGAGTTTTAGTGAAAAACAGAAAACAAAAGAACTGCAATTAAAATTAACCCGCACCCCGGATATTCTTAAATCAATCGCTGAAACAAAGCACAATAAATACATTGTCGGCTTTTCCTTGGACACGCACAATAATCTTAGCCAGGCAAAAACAAAACTAAAAGAGAAGCATTTAAATCTAATTGTTGCCAATCCAGTCCAGACTTTACACAGCGAATTCATTACCCCGACCCTGATTTTTAAAAACCGAGTTCAAAAACTACCCGCACAGACCAAAAAGGAGTTTAGTAAAAAATTAATGGAAATTATCAGTAAAGAGATATAATTATGAAAACCAATAAGAGTGAAGCAGTGGTTCAGACCGACCGGACTCCGCCTCAGGTTACTGAGGTTGAACAATCAGTGCTCGGCTCAATGCTTTTAGACTCTGAGGCGGTTGTCTGTGCCCTGGAGTTTTTAGACGAATCCTGTTTTTATTTAAACTCGCACCGCAAGATATTTCAGGCACTCGCCAGTTTGTTCGAGCGCAATGTCGCGATTGACGTCTTAACTGCCGGCGAAGAACTGGCCAAGATGAAAGAACTGGATAAGGTCGGCGGCCGGGAGTATTTGTCAACTCTGGTGCAGGTGGTTGAAACCACGGCAAATATTGAAGAGCACTGTAAGTTGATTTTAGAAAAAGCCGTGCAGCGCAAGCTGATTCAGACCGCAACCCAGATTGTTTCGGAAAGTTATGCTTCGAGCACGACTGCCGACGAGATGCTCGACCGGGCTGAACATTTAATCTTTGAGATTAAAGAAAAGAAACTGCGGCGCGGTCTGGTTGCGATGAAAGATGTTTTTAAGCCGTTAGTGAAAAAAATTGAAGAGCGGTTTCAAAACCGTGAACGGTTAGTAACTGGCTGTGAAACCGGCTTTACCCGTTTAGACGAGCTGACCAGCGGTTTTCAGCCGGGTGAATTAATCATTATTGCCGGTCGTCCGACTACCGGTAAAACCTCACTCGCTTTAAATATCGCAACCCATACGGGCAAACGGCATGAAATACCGGTTGCTATTTTCTCTCTGGAAATGACAACCGAGACTTTAATCGAACGGGTTATCTGCGCCGAAGCCGGGATTCCGTTCCACACGATTCGCAAAGGACAGCTCTCTAAAGCACAATGGAATAAGCTTGCCAATGTTGCCAGTTATTTAGAGCACCTGCCAATGTATATCGATGATTCGGCATCAATGAAGGTTTTAGAAATAAAAGCCAAAGCGCGGCGTTTAAAAGCAGAAAGCGATCTGGCTATGATTATTATTGATTATATTCAGTTATGCGAGCCGACTGTTTATTCGGGACAGAAAACCCGGCAGCAGGAAATCTCAGATATTTCACGGGCGCTAAAAGCATTGGCAAAAGAACTGAATGTGCCGGTCGTGGCTTTATCCCAGCTTTCCCGGATGCCAGAACGACGCGAAGACAAGCGGCCGCAATTAGCTGACCTGAGAGAATCAGGTGCGATTGAACAGGATGCGGATATGGTTTTAATGTTGTACCGGCCAGAAATCTATCAAGAATACCGGGATAAACCAGAGTATAAAGGTATTGCTGAACTGAATATTGCCAAACAGAGAAACGGACCGACCGATATGCTAAAACTGACTTATCGTAAAGAGATAATGAAATTTGAAAATTATGTCGGCGAAGTCTCTTTACCAGAGTTTGAAGACGAAATATAACCATATTATGACGCTGCCGATTAGTACAGAAAAATCAGAGACTCGCGAAAGACAATGGTAAAAGGACAGAAGACAGTTTATGTGTGCCAGAATTGCGGTGCCGAAACGGCAAAATGGCTGGGTCGGTGTCCCTCCTGTAACAGCTGGAATACTCTGGTTGAAGAGATAAGAAGCAAGAGTAAAGTTTCAAAACGGCCGGATGGTTTTTCTGCCCAACCTGTGCTCATATCCAAAGTAGCGTATTTTGGTAAATTGCGCAATCCGACCAATATCAAAGAATTAGACCAGGTTTTAGGCGGCGGCATTGTTGCCGGTTCGATTATTCTGATTGGCGGCGAACCCGGTATTGGTAAATCGACCCTGACTTTGCAAATCGCTGCCCAGATTGAAAATAAAAATAAGCAGAGCGTTTTATATGTATCAGGTGAAGAGTCAATCGAACAGATTAAACTCCGCTCTGAGCGGCTCGGTGTCAAAAATGAGAATATCTACCTTTTAGCCGAAAATCAGCTGGAAAACATTTTAGCCCAGATTGAAATGTTAAAACCGAGCCTGGTTATTATTGACTCGATTCAGACTGTTTATTCAGATAAGTTAATCTCAAGTCCGGGAAGTGTCGGTCAGGTTCGGGAATGTACAGCTGAGATTTTAAGGACGATTAAAGGCAAAGGTGAAGCCGGGCCGTCAGTGATTATCGTCGGGCATATTACTAAATTTGGTTCGATTGCCGGACCCAAAACCTTAGAGCATATTGTCGATGTAGTCTTGTATTTTGAAGGTGATAAGTTTGGTCAGTACCGGATTTTACGAGCAACCAAAAACCGGTTCGGTTCGACTCAGGAAATCGGGATTTTTGAGATGAGTGAAAATGGTCTGGTTGGAGTCGAGAGTCCGTCCCTGCTTTTTTTATCTCATGACCACACGCAGACGCAAGAAAAACGAGTTGGTTCAGTTGTAATTCCGACTATTGAAGGTACCCGACCGATTCTTTTAGAAGTGCAGGCACTTGCCGCACCAAGTTATTATACCTATCCGCAACGGGTCTGCACTGGTTTTGATGCGCGCCGACTGGCAATGTTGTTATGTGTTTTAGAGCGGCATTGCGGTATGAACGTGGGCAATCAGGATATCTTTGTTAATACGAGCGGTGGCTTGAAAATCAGTGAAAGTGGCGCAGATTTAGGAATCCTCGCCGCGATTGCCTCAACTTATCGGAATAAACCGATTGATGCAAAAACCGCCGTGGTTGGTGAAGTATCACTTGCTGGCGAAATCAGACCAGTCGCATTAACAAAAAACCGGATCAATGAATGCGTTAAGATGGGATTTCACGCTCTGGTTAGACCGGCATATAATCTGCAAGATAAAAAAGACAAGAAAATCGAAATGTTTGGCGCAACCACTGTGCACCAGGCATTGGAGATATTAGGAATAGTATAAAGAAAGAATAAGAAACAGATGACCACAAATAGCGCGAATTATTCGAATAACACGAATAAAACATTTACTTTTACTCCAAAAAATGTTCGTGAGATTCGTTTATTAGTGTTATTCGTAGTAAATAATTAAAGGAGATTGTTTATGTTTTTTAGAAAGAAAGACAAGACTTATATAATAGACGAACAGACTTTAAGTGACAGCCGTTGTACGCTTTTAATTGAAAAAGAAATTTTTACCGGCCGGTTTATTTTAATTCCTTATCCGATCTATGAAGTAATTCCGGCTAATATAAACCGGGATGAGAATAATCAGAAACGGCTCAATGAAAACATTGAGCGGATTAAAACAGCTGCTCAAGGCAGGGTTAGGGTTTATAATAAACAGCTCAATAAACAGGAATTAATCAAGCTTGCCATTAAGAACAGAGCGGCGATTATTGTGTCCAATGATGAAAGCAAAAATTTGCTCACTGCTAATTTACCGCAATCGCTGGTTGCCGGCGCAAAGATTGTTAACTTGAATGACCTTTATGAAATCTTAAAGCCCGGCTACCTGCCCGGCTCAGAATTCAAAGTAGTCGTGTCTAAAAAAGGGAAAGAGCATGACGAAGGTATCGGTTATCTGGACGGCGGGATTAAAGTTGTGATTGCCGGCGGTGCCCGCTCAATGGGAAAAGAACTTGAAGTTGTGGTGCAGGGTTCGATTGAAACCAATGTCGGCAAACTTATCTTTGTCAAACCTAAATACGAAGAGATAAGATAAAAAGTTACGGGTGCGACCCGGTTTTACAGGTCGCACCCATCAAAATCACTTAGAAGAATTTAACCAGTAATTTCAAGCATTCTTACTAAAGCCTGGCGGGCTTTTGAAGCGGTTGGTTCAGAAACTAAAACCTCATTGGTTTCAGTTTCAAGCACATTTAAAACTTTATTTAAAGTAATCTTTTTCATATTTACACAGATAGCAGTTCTTTTTAAGGGATGGCAGGCAATGTTTGGGTAATCATGTTTAATCCGGTTGCACATACCTGCTTCAGTTCCCAATACGATTTCATCGTACTCTTTGGCTAATCTGACCATACCGCTGGTTGAAGCGATAAAATCAGCTGCCTCGGTAACTTCCGGCAGACACTCAGGGTGAACAATAATTTTTGCATCTGGATAATCTTTCCTTGCCTGTTCTACATCGGCTTTATTAAAATACAATGCATGAACATAACAAAAACCTTGCCAGGCAATGATATCACGGTGCGTTTGTGTTTGTACGTAAGCGGCTAAGTTTTTATCCGGCACAAACAGGATTTTTTTATCTTGAGGAATGGACGCAACAACCTTTACCGCATTAGCTGAAGTGCAGCAGATATCAGATTCGGCTTTAACATCAGCCGGAGTGTTGACATAAGCAACCACCACGATATTACCGAGTTCTTTTTTCTTGATCTGCAATGCTTCAGCTTTAATCATATCTGCCATTTCACAACCGGCATCAATTGCCGGCAATAAAACCTTGGCATCCGGATTTAATATCTTGGCAGTCTCAGCCATAAAATGGACCCCGCAAAAGACAATCAAACGGACTTTGGTGTCTTGTGCTTTTTGAGATAAGTCGAGCGAATCACCGATAAAATCAGCAACTTCGTAAATCTCAGGCCGCTGGTAATTGTGCACAAGAATTACGGCATTTCGCTCTTTTTTGAGCGCCTTTATCTTATCGATTATTTGCTGTTTATCCATTGTTTATAGGATTATAAGTAAAATTGACTAAAATACAAGATATTAAATTGAATAATAAATATTTACAAACCCATTTTTTCATCATACAATGACGAGAACAGATTATGCTTGATAAATTTACCCGACGGGTTGGAAATTTCACAATCGGCACTTTAATCAGCCGGATTGCCGGGCTGGGTCGGGAATCGGTTTTTGCTTATCTGTTCGGCGCCGGTTTTGCGACTGATGCGTATCAGGTGGCGTTTCGCATTCCCAATCTTCTGCGTGATTTATTTGCGGAAAGCGCCCTGTCCGCTGCGTTTGTGCCGACCTTTATTGATAATTTAGCTCACCAGGAAAGAAAACAGATCTGGCGGTTTGCTTCTAATATGTTCAATACCATGTTTATCTTTCTCGGATTATTAAGCGTTCTGGGTATTGTTTTTGCACCGCAAATTGTGAAACTGATTGCCTATGGTTTTGGCGCGACCCCGGGTAAGCAAGAACTGACGATTGCCCTGACCAGAGTTATGTTTCCGTTCTTGTTATTTGTTGCCTTGGCTGCCTGGGCAATGGGTATTTTAAATTCGTTCAAGCATTTTTTTATTCCGGCAATCGCACCGGCATTTTTCAATGTCTTTTCAATTGTGGTGCCGGTTGTGTCGTATAAATATTTTGTTAATCTGGGCATGGAGCCGATTCTGGGTATGGCATATGGCGTGACGATTGGCGCAATTTTTCAATTTGGGGTACAATTACCGCTCTTATTTAAAAAGGGATTTCACTACCATTTTTATTTTAACTTGAAAGACAAACAACTGCAAAGAGTTTTTTTCTTATGGGTGCCGACTATTCTCGGTTTTGCCGCATATCAGATAAATTTTGCGGTCAATACATTTTTGGTTACATTTTTAGCCGAGCGCTCGATTACTTATCTTAATTATGCGTATCGGGTCATGCATTTACCAGCCGGTTTGTTTGGCGTCGCAATCGGCAGTGTTGCAGTGGCTGAGTTTTCATCGCGGGTTTCGCAGGATATGATTGTTTCATTAAAAGAAAGATTAGGGCATGCATTGAAACTGGTCTCATTATTAACCATACCGATTGCCACTTTGTTTTTGGTTTTAGCAATTCCGATTTGCCGGGTCATTTACCAGCGCGGTAAGTTTACACCTGAAGACACTCTATTTACAGCCCAGGCATTAATGTTATACGCGCCGGGAATTTTTGCATCAGCCGGAGTAAGAAGCGTGGCGGCTTGTTTTTATGCTTTAAAAGATACTAAAACACCGGCATTTGTCGGTTTATCAGTCGTGATAATAAATTTTATTATTGTGAGAAGTTTGATGTGGGTAATCGGTTTTCAGGCTTTTCCATTAGCGACTTCATTCTGCGCCTTTGTTAATTTCGGAGTTTTGTTCTATTTGTGCCGAAGAAAAATCGGTCCATTGGGCGGCAAGCAAATACTTAAGACAACATTACTATCTCTCTTATTTTCATTAATCAGCGGCGGCGTAAGTTATTTACTCTTAAAACGCTTGCTTAATAAATTCCCGATTACTGGGTTATGGCAGTCATTGGTCTTATTAATAATCATCGGGGTCATTGGTTTGGGTATATTCTATTTATTGGCAAAGGTGTTTAAGATAACCGGTAATAAAAAGTAAGATACCACAAAAACAAGAAATCGAAACCACGGATTTTACGGATTCAACGGTTTTAATTAAAGTTGTGTGTTAAATAATAGCGCCGGGATGCCGTATCCTGGCATGGTCAAGATGAGCCGTTTGCCATGTCGCGCTCAGGTAAAATCAGGCACACATTTAACCGGTCAGCGACTCATAGGGTCGCCATCAGGCATGGTCATATTGTTTGCTATAAATGCTGTAATAAACAATCTAATTTTATTTAGATTTAGATTTGATGTAGAAAATAATGTTTCTCTGATTAAATCCAGAAATATAAAGAGTGATAACATCTTTGATATAGACATGACAGGAAGGACAGATAAGAACCGGGCAGAAAGAACCGGACTGTCTGATGTTAAAGATTTTCCAAACATCTACCAGAGTTAGAATAAACACGGAGATTTGTGACCAGACTGGAAGAGTAAATATAGCATCGGATTTACAACGCAGGGTTGACAACCAAAACAAGATTTGTTATAATTAATTGTTAAGCTAATAGCATCTTCTGACAATTTATTTGGTCAATATATAAAAGGGATTAGGGAAAGGTGTTCTCAGATACCCACCCTAAAAAGCATCTTAACCTCCTTCATCGCTATTCAGACCCCGAATAGTGATGCAATGCAAACCTCCTTTCAAGCTGTCTGAGAACTTGACCCCACTTTCCCTAATTCCTTTTTTAATAAATGTCTTATATGCGAACTAATCGCGGGTGCGTCCTGTAAAACCAGGACGCACCCGTTCTATTTAAAACAAAGATGTTGTCAAAAACAAAATGCTAATCTATCATAAGATATATGGCGGTCAGATTTCTGGTTGATTTTATGCTCGGTAAGCTGGCCCGTGAACTACGGGTGCTGGGAATTGATGCTTTATATATTGAGAAAAAAGATTTAGCGGCAAATCCTTTGTCCGCACTTAAGTCAGCCAAACAAACAGACAGAATTTTTTTGACCCGCAACACAAAATTAAAAGCATATCCTGAAGTGTTGTTTATCCGCAGTGAAAAGGCCGAGGAGCAGGTATCGCAAATAATTAAACATTTTAATCTGCAAAAGGAAATCAAGCCATTCACAAGATGTCTAAGGTGCAATCAAAAGCTGGTTTCGGTTGCCAAAGATGACGTAAAGGGCAAAGTGCCGTTTTATATTTTTCAGACTAAAGACAAGTTTGCCTGTTGTTTAAAATGCGAAAAATATTATTGGGAAGGCACACACCTGAAAAATATGAGGCAAAAAATTACAAAATATTAAAAAGAACAAAGATAAACGCAGATTTGTTTATCGTGGTTTGAGGACTGCCTGTAATTCTTTTTGGGGGTCCAGACGGATTTTTTTACCATCTTTGATTCGCCAAATTTCGAGATGAAGGTGCGGGGCGGTTGATCTGCCCGAAGTGCCGACATATCCGATAATTTCACCAGCCGCAACATTTGCTTGAGCAGATTTAATGGTTTTGTAAAGATGGCCATAAAATGCCTGATAGTTATCACCTAAATCAAGCAGGATATAATTACCATAAAAAGTATCGTTACCGACATCTTTGACTACACCTGAGCCGACCGCAAAAACCGGCATGCCGAGCGGTGCCGCAAAATCGACTGCTTCGTGAGCTTTGGAAAACCCGCGGGAAATGATATAACCGGTCGTCGGTGCGGACTGAAAACGGGATGTGCTGGTTATGATTTCCGGTTTTTCATACGGTTTGTATTCTTCTTGTAAATCTTCGAGTTTTAGGGGCGGTGGGTTTTTATCGGCACCGAGCATGATTGCTATTTTCGCCCGTTCCGCTTCCAGAAAATTGAGCCGGTTCTGGAGCTCGGTTACTTTTTTATTTTCCTGTTCAAGTCGAAGATTGTCTTCAATTAAATAATGGATTGACATATTCTGCTGATTTGTATAATGCAGCAGAAAAAGCCCTAAACCACCCAATAATAAGAGGACGATGCCAATCATGACAATGAACCGAAACTGCCAAAGAGACAAACGGCGCTGAAAGGTTTTTGGCTTGTACAGAGAGGTTATGATTATTTCAATTTCTTTTTTCATCGGATTCTAATTATTTTTTACCACGAATAACACAAATATACGCATTACACGAATAAGTATTTATTTTAAAGATGTGTTGTTACCGGTAATCAGTTTGATTAAACGGGTCAAATCGTCATCTGAATAGAATTCAATCGAAACCACACCTTTTTGAGCGCGCTTGGAAATATTTACTTTAGTACGCAGATAATCCTGCAGCTGTTCTTGCAAGGCAACGAGATGGACATCAGGCTGTCGTTTCTGAGGTATGGTTTTACTCAGGCGGGTACGAGTTTTTATATTGGGCATACATAATGCTTCAGCATCACGTACCGAGAGTCCTTCATTGATGATTCGGTCACAGATTTGTTCTTGAAGCTTGCGGTCAGTTAAAGATAAGAGAGCGCGGGCATGACCAAAGCTGATTTTGTTCTGCAAAATATAGTTGCGAATCGTTTCCGGCAGAGTTAATAATCTTAAGGCATTGGTAATGGTCGAGCGGTTCTTACCGACTTTATCGGCAATCATCTCATGAGTCATGGAAAAATCTTCCATCAGGCGTTTATAAGCCAGGGCTTCTTCAATAATATTTAAATTGGCACGCTGGATATTTTCAATCAATGCCCATTCGACCATTTCGATTTCAGTCAGCTCTTTGATAATTGCCGGTATTTTTTCAAGACCGGCTTCGCGGGCTGCGCGCAATCGTCGTTCACCGACGACCAGTTCATAATTAATCGTGTCAGTATTAACTTCTTTACGGGTGCGCACCAAAATCGGCTGGATAACCCCTTTTTCCCGAATCGACGCAACCAAATCAGATAAATCTTCCTGCGGATTCATGCGCGGCTGATACGGATTGGGCTTAACAATATTTACATCTAAATACTGAACAAGGTCGGGTTCGGTCTCAATCTTGTCCGGCGACTGGGGCAATAATGCGTAAATTCCTTTACCTAATGCTTTTTTACTCATATTAATTTATTTATCGCTACGGATAAACACGGATAAAACTTGTTTAAAAATATCTGTGTGCCCCGTAGTCTCATTGTTTAATTTCTGTGTTATCAGAACTTGCTATATTTTGTAATCCTGGTTGAACATATTGAAGGCGGTTCGGTTGTTTTGATAAAAATTCCTGAGCCAAGGCGCGATAAGCCAGGGCGCCTGAAGAATTAGCATCATGCTGGAAAATTGTCTTGCCAAAACTGGGCGCTTCAGCCAGGCGAATTGAGCGCGGAATCGCTGTCTCGTAAACTTTTTCATTAAAATATTTTCTGACTTCATCCGCAACCTGGATAGATAGGTTGATATGTTTGGAAAACATCGTCAAGACAATACCTTCGATATTTAATTCAGGATTAATATGTTTTTTAACCAGATTAATTGTGTCCTGTAATCGGACAATTCCTTCCAGGGCATAATATTCGCACTGAATCGGAATCAAAACGCTATTTGCCGCGACCAGCCCATTAATGGTTATTAAACCAAGGGTCGGCGGGCAGTCAATAAAGATATAAGAATAATCATGCGCCATCGTATTGATTGCTCGTTTTAAGCGGTTTTCGCGGTCAAGTAAAGAAACCAGCTCAACTTCAGCGCCAGCCAATGATATATTTGAAGGCAGCAGGTCAAGATTATCATTTATTTTTATGTAGATATCCTTGGTTTTGGCCTGGTCTAAAATCGCATCATAGACCGATTTGGTCACGGTGTGTTTCTGAACACCGAGACCAAGTGTAGAATGGGCTTGCGGGTCTAAATCGACCAATAAAATCTTTTCGCCTTCCAATGCCAGAGCCGCGCAAAGATTGATTGCGGTCGTGGTTTTGCCAACCCCGCCTTTCTGATTTGTTATCGCAACTACTTTAGGCATTATTGTATATTATCGGTAAAATTTATTGTGGTCAAGTGGTTAATTCAGGAAAATGATTTTTAATATATTCCAGTCCCTGCTCTTTGTTTTTAATTTTTCCATCAAGCTGGAGCTCTTCTAATTCCTGCAAAATAGTTTTGAAAAAGGGTCCGGGTTTATAGCCGAGTGCAATCAAATCATTACCATTTATTAAACGGATAACTTTCTTTTTAGAGTCGTCGGCTTTTTTTAGTTTCATCATCCGCGTAAAAGTACGTTCCAGGTGGCTAGTAATTTTAGCAGTCGCATAACCGTCTGCATAAGTCAGTATCATAAGACCAAAAAATTCATCACCTAAATCACGAAAAAATCTGCGAATAGCACGGTCTGTCAGTTCTGGCGCCGTCGCCAATAAGTGCAACCGCATATGATAAGAAACCAGGTCTTTTAACATCTGTGTTTGTTTGCGGGACAAGCGCAGTTTTTCAGATGCAAGTTGCTTGACCATTTTTGCGCCGAGATTGTCGTGTCCGTAAAAATGGACATCGCCTTCCGAAGTTTTAAACTGGGTCTGCGGTTTAGCAATATCGTGCAGGAGCCCGGTGATTTTTAAGAGTGCCCGGCGAAAAGGAAAACCTGTAAAATATTTATCATATTCATCCTGGAACCGGTTAAAATAACTTTTCCGGGATACGAGCAATTCGATTTTGTGATAGGTGCGTAAGGAATGGGCAAAGAGCGGCTTATCACGCAGAAGCGGAATCGCTTGTGGCAGGATTTGCTCGAGCAGATTAAGCTTATATAATTGTTTGACGTATTTATGCGATTTGGTCGATTCACAAATCCGCAATAATTCGTAGGAAATCCGCTCCGACGCGATTTTGGTAAGCGTGATATCTCGAGCCAGCAAAAAAACCTTATCCGAAACTTGAAAATTCAGTTCCAATGCAAGCCGAAATGCGCGCAGAATCCGTAACGGGTCGAGTTTGAGCGAATTTTCTGATGCCGGCACAAGCAATTTTTGTTTGAGATGGCGGCGGCTGTTTAACTTATCAATTATTGTATTCGGTTTTCTTAAATCAATTGCCATAGCATTAACCGTATAATCGCGCCGCGCAAGGTCATTTTGAAGCGGTTTTTTGCCAAGTCCGTTAAAATCATAAGTTGTCTTGTCAATGACTACCCGTGCCTCATCATCTGGTTGGGAAAGCAGAACAAAAGCGCCTCGCGTCTGTTTGGCAAATTTTTGTGCAAAAGCAATACCGCTGCCCGAAACCGCAAAATCAAAATCATCAGGGGTGCGTTTCAGCAAAGCGTCTCGAACCGCACCGCCAACCAGATAAATCCCGCCTTTTTTATTTACACCATTAAGAATCGGCAAAACGGTCTTTAGTTTTGGGTTTTGAAATAACAGCTTAGATAAATTGCGTTTCATTGTTATTAATCAATAAATGATACCAGAAGAACCGATAAATGTCAAAACGAGGATTTATGATGGGCGATTAATTCGGTATAATAATTTTCGACCCGCTCAACGATTTTGGGCCAGGCATATTGTTCCGCCCGCCCGCGCGCATTTATTTCCAGTTTTTGTCGGAGCAGGTTATCGTTCATGACCAAACGGATTTTCTCTGCTAAATCCTGGCTTGAACCGGTCTGGAAAAGCAGACCGTTTTCATTGTCCGCAACGACTTCCTGATAACCGGGAATTGCGGATACAATTACGGCTTTGCCGCTTGCCATGGCTTCTAATAAAACAATGCCCTGTGCTTCCCCGCCTAATGCCGGCGAAATAAAGACATCACAGGTGCGATAAAAACGGGGCAGCTCATCGCGACTGACATAACCAAAAAATCGGCAGCAATTGTTTAGTCCTAATTTTTCTGTATATGCTTGGGCTTCGTTTTCCAAAAGACCCTTGCCGACAACATATAAAAGCGTATTGGGATATTTGTCCTTGATATTTTTAAAAGCGTCTAAGGCGACAAAAATTCCTTTTCTTTGATGTAGCCGACCCAGGTAAAGAATAACAAAAGCATTTTTCGGTTTCTCAAATGGTTCGACTGATAATGAAAAGCGTTCGGTATCAACACCATTCGGGATAATCGTATAATCACCGGGAAAATACGGGCGGTTCCAATTACGGGCAATTTCCGAGATGGCGATGTGGCCATGGATTTTATTAATATACTTCTTAAAGATAAACGCACCGATATCAAAAAGCGGATTTCGTTTGAATCCGATGGTATGGAAAGATACGCAGTTAATGGTTTTTGAGTAATGCAGGACCCAGGATTCCAATTCTAAAGGAAAACAATTATGATAATGAATAATATCAAAGTGCTCGTTTTTCAAGAGACGCTTTATTTTAACAGGAATATCATAGCCTAAAGATATATGGGACACAGATTGGTTGATATGAATTTCGACTGCCTTGCCGACCCGCACCACATCAAAATCTGCATTATGACCGTCGTCATAAATTTTGGAGTAATTGGTGGTCAGAACTGTCACTTTGTGTCCGCGTGCATTAAGTTCATTGGATAAATAATATATTACTTCTGAGACACCGGACGGATAAGGCCAGTAAGCAGTCGATACAATCAGTATACGCATACAATTTGATATCTATAATAAAAGAGTAATGCCGAAAAGTCAAGAGGGTGACTTTTTTCGAGCGCGCTTGAATTAATCCTTGACAAAAACATAAATATGTATATAATATGAACAGTAGTTCTTTGATTCCTTAATTTGCTGTAAAAGAAAAAAGTGGAAGGATATTTATACCCTTTTTTCTCTAATCCGCTGGAAAAAGTTTTCTCTTGACAAATCTGAAAGTTTAGTTATAATTATTGTTACCCTCAGAATCTATCTCGATAGTTCTGTGGTCAAATTTAAATCGAAAATAATTGTTCTTTGAAAATCTGGAAGTATAGTTAAAAGTCTTTTTTAACAAATGGCAGGCTCATTCATAAGCTACTAAGAGCATATGGTGGATGCCTTGGCAACCACAGGCGAGGAAGGACGTGGCAAGCTGCGATAAGCGTCGGTGAGGAGCACACATCCTTTGACCCGGCGATTTCCGAATGGGAAAACCCATACCGAGTCATGTCGGTATATCGCTGGACTTCGGTCCAGTGAAGCAAACCCGCTGAAGTGAAACATC
The DNA here is from genome assembly GCA_018335915.1 of Candidatus Latescibacterota bacterium. Taxonomy (GTDB): domain Bacteria; phylum Hydrothermota; class Tepidihabitantia; order Tepidihabitantales; family CAIPLT01; genus JAGXRL01. The sequence goes on along the minus strand of JAGXRL010000045.1, from coordinate 1,882 downwards.
TCAGTAAGTGGAGGAAGAGAAAGAAATCTCAATTTCCCTAGTAGTGGCGAGCGAAAGGGAAACAGCCTAAACCGACCAATGCGTTAAAGCGTGCAGGCGTTGCATTGGCGGCGTTGCGGGATTTAGTCGCAACAACTGCTCAGAGTTGGAGGAGTCAGAAAAACTTTTTGATAGCCGAAAAGTTCTGGAAAGAACAATCCATAGACGGTGATAGTCCAGTAGGCGAAATCGAAAAGTTCTCCTCTGATTAAATCCCAAGTACCACGGAGCACGAGAAATTCCGTGGGAATCTGTCAGGACCATCTGATAAGGCTAAATACTCGTGGTTGACCGATAGTGAACAAGTACCGTGAGGGAAAGGCGAAAAGAACCCCTGGCGGGGAGTGAAATAGAACCTGAAACCGTATGCTTACAATCAGTGGGAGCCCTGCTTATCTTTCCGCAAGGTTTAGTAAGCAAGGTGACCGCGTGCCTTTTGCATAATGATCTGACGAGTTATTTCATCGAGCAAGGTTAATGTCTTTGAAGACAGCAGCCGCAGCGAAAGCGAGTCCGAAATGGGCGATTAGTTCGATGTTATAGACCCGAAGCCCGTGTGAGCTATCCATGGTCAGGATGAACTTCGAGTAACATCGGAGGAAGGTCCGAACCGGTGGGTCTTGCAATACCCTCGGATGAACTGTGGATAGGAGTGAAAGGCTAACCAAACCGGGTGATAGCTGGTTCTCCCCGAAATGTTTCTAGGAACAGTCTTTGATGTTTGGTGACGGCGGTAGAGCACTAAATGGGCGATCTCCAACTAAGTTGGAGAAAACCCGATTAAACTCCGAATACCGTCAGCTATGAGTCAAGGAAAGAGGCAGTGGGGGCTAAGCTTCATTGCCGAAAGGGGAATAACCCAGACCACCGGCTAAGGTCCCTAAATATAAGCTAAGTGGCAAAAGATGTGAGTTTACTAAGACAGCTGGGATGTTGGCTTAGAAGCAGCAATCATTTAAAGAGTGCGTAACAGCTCACCAGTCAAGTGGACTTGCGCTGAAAATTTACCGGGGCTAAAGCTTAATACCGAAGCCGTGGCAATTACTCGCAAGAGTAATTGGGTAGGGGAGCGTTCTGTTGTAGGTTGAAGACGCATCGCGAGATGCGTTCGACGAAGCAGAAGTGATTATGTCAGAATGAGTAGCGATAATGCTCGTGAAAAACGAGCACGCCGAAAACCCAAGGGTTCCTGGGGAAGGTTAATCCGCCCAGGGTCAGTCGGCCCCTAAGCCGAGGCTGAGAAGCGTAGGCGATGGAAAAGCGGTTAATATTCCGCTACCAGTTTAAGTTCGTTACGAACTATGGGGGGACGCAGAAATAATAGTTGAGCCGGGTGTTGGATGTCCCGGTCTAACTGATTTGGATGGAGTGTTGGATAATAACGCACTCGTAATTCCGGGTCAGAAATGGGATTCTGAGCAATCAGAAGAACTCGACTTGCTTTTCTGCCGAGAAAAACCTCTAAGTCAGAACTTAGGCTGACCGTACCGTAAACCGACACAGGTGGGTGAGGAGAATATCCATAGGCGCTCGGGTGAGCTCTCGTTAAGGAACTCGGCAATCTAACCCCGTAACTTCGGAAGAAGGGGTGCCCGCGCAAGCGGGTCGCAGTGAAGTGGTTCTACCGACTGTTTAACAAAAACACAGGTCTCTGCTAAGACGTAAGTCAATGTATAGGGACTGACACCTGCCCGGTGCTGGAAGGTTAAGGAAGGATGTCATCTGCGAGCAATCGCGGGGCAGCATTTAACCGAAGCCCCAGTAAACGGCGGCCGTAACTCTAACGGTCCTAAGGTAGCGAAATTCCTTGTCGGGTAAGTTCCGACCTGCACGAATGGTGTAA
>JAGXRL010000044.1 GCA_018335915.1 Candidatus Latescibacterota bacterium | reverse complement strand
CAAAATCCGTAATGCGCCATCCACAAACATCGACTGTTTCCTGACTCACATTAAACAGTTCGACAAACTCATTACGGTCTTCCGGATAACCGGCACCAGTTACTCCTCTTGGATTTGCCATTACTTCATTAATCACGATTCGGGAATACTGCTGCGAGAATAATAAAGGAATAATTATTATTATATTTGCTAACATTTTAACCAGAATTTTGAATTTTGAGTTTTGAGTTATGAATTTTTCTTTTCATCCGTGATTGGGTTCTCTTTTTCGATTGCTGCTCTTATCAATCTTCGACAATCCCCGCAAAACCGGTCTGATTTAATATCAATATCCATAATTGAACTCGATCCTGACATCACGCATTCTTGTCGATAACAATGCTCCAGTCCATAAATACGGCCCAGGGCGTGGAATATTTCTTTAAGCACTCTCATCCAGAACACACCTTCGTCCTGGTACATTTTATAATATATCGGTCTTAATCTTGTTAATGACACGATTGCAACCTGTGCTGATGGCTCCGCAATGCTGAACACAAAATCAAGGTTTGAAGCGTAAATATCCACATTACAAATACCGACTGTTTTTTCTTGTTTATGCAGGTTTTGTAATGCCTGCAAAAAAGCCGTTGCCCGGTATTGATTTCGATATTGATTATACGAAGCCGGCGGCAATGGTTGTTTGTTCTCAATAACGATATTAACCCTGAAAAATTCGTTCAGCTCATTGACTAAATAATTTAACAGCGACGATTCGATATATTCGAACGGAACTAAATAAATCGGTGTCAAAGACTGGTTAGCCATGTTTCTTATCTTGATTATCTGCGTAATTAAGACATTTGTCAAGCAAACATACAAAAAGCTGATTATTATCAATTCATAATTGACTTTTCCCCAGACTCAATTTATAATAAATGCATGGCGTTGAAATCAGTTTACAAACCAGACACTGAATTATTGGCAATGAGTCTTAAATCATTATTAGAACAGTCTGGTATTCAGGCGATGCTCCATTCATTCCAGATTCCCTGGTATGATGGACTTGCCAAGATGATGCGCCCTGAGTGGGGAGAAATTCTGGTTGATGAAGACGATTATGAGCAGGCTAAAGAAATTATTGACAACTTCCTTGCATCACAATCAGATACAGGTCATATATAGTTGTAACCACGGATTACACGGATTTGTCGGAGAATTTTGAATTTTGAATAACGAATACCACAGAGGCACAGAGTCACAGAGAAAAATCAGAGAAAATCTTTGTGCCCTTCGTGCCTTTGTGTCTTTGTGGTATCTGTTCATTTTGAATTTTGAATTTTGAATTTTATGTTATATGTTTATCGGTTTGGTAATTCCAAAGCCGACGGTTCGGCTCGGCTCTCTGCGCTTTTGGGCGGTAAAGGTGCTGGTCTGGCTGAGATGACCAACCTCGGTATTTCGGTCCCGCCTGGTTTTACCATAAACACTAAAGTTTGTGTCCAATATCTGAAAACCGGTAAATATCCGAAAAAATTACTCAATGAAGTAAAACAGGGTATGAAATTTATCGAGCAGATTACTGGCCGCAAATTTGGCAGTGCGGAAAATCCTCTGCTCTTATCAATCCGTTCTGGTGCTAAAGCTTCGATGCCCGGTATGCTCGATTCGGTCTTAAATCTCGGTTTGAACGACTCAACTGTTGATGGCTTGGCTAAGCAAACCAAAAATCGCCGATTCGCTTTGGACTCCTATCGGCGATTTCTCGAAATGTTTTCTGAGGTTGTCTTTGATTTGCCGATTGAAGAATTCGAAAAAATTTTCGACACCGAAAAAAATCGCCAACAGTTTAAATTAGACTCTGACCTGACTGAGAACACGCTTGAGTATATTATCCGCCATTATAAAATTAAAGTCCTGGAACTGACTGGCAAATCATTTCCCGAAGACCCGTTTGACCAACTCTGGATGGCAATCACAGCTGTATTTGAATCGTGGAACAATCCGCGTGCTCAGGAGTATCGCCGTATCTATAAAATACCTAAAGATTGGGGCACTGCGGTTAATGTCCAGGCAATGGTTTTTGGCAATATGGGCGAGACTTCTGCAACCGGCGTGGTTTTTACTCGCAATCCGGCGAATGGCGAAAACGAACCTTATGGTGAATTTCTGCTCAATGCCCAGGGTGAAGATATTGTTGCCGGTGTGCGCACACCAAAACCGATTGAGTGGCTTGAACAAACCCACCCGAAAAATTATGCCCAGTTATTAAGAATTCTTAAAAAACTGGAAAACCACTACCGCGATATGTCTGATGTCGAATTTACGATTGAAAACAACCGTCTCTGGATTTTACAGGCACGCCGTGGCAAACGCACTCCGCGTGCCGCGGTCAAAATTGCCTATGATATGCACGCGCAGGGCATGATTGATAAAGCCCAGGCAATCATGCGCATCTCGGCAAAAGATATCGAAGCTCTCCTGCATCCGATGATTTCTGAAAAAGAAAAGATAACCCCGCTCGTCAAAGGAATTCCGGCCTCGCCCGGTGCAATCTCCGGTCAGGCAATCTTTTCGACCGGTAAAGCAATCAAGCTGGGACGCAAAGGTATCAAAGTAATCCTGGTCCGAACCAAAACATCGGCTGAAGATGTTGGTGGTATGGCGCATTCGGTCGGTTTTCTCACTGCGACCGGTGGCATGACTTCGCACGCCGCTGTCGTTGCCCGTGGTATGGGTAAACCCTGTATCGTTGGTTGCGAAGAGATTAAGATTGACGAATCCGGACAAAAAGCAATGTTCGGCGACCTTGAAATCAAACAGGGTATGAAAATCACGATTGACGGCACGAGCGGTGCAGTTTATTCAGGTGAACTCAAAACCCAGGAACCAGAACTGAGCCAGGAATTTAAAACCATTTTACAGTGGACCGACCAGATCAAAACCTTACAAATCCGAACCAATGCCGATACACCCCAGGATGCTTTAGTTGCCCGTAAATTTGGTGCGCAGGGTATTGGACTCTGCCGCACCGAGCATATGTTTTTTGGCGCCAAGCGAATCTGGCCGATGCGCGAGATGATTCTTGCTTCAACTTCTGAGCAGAGAGCACGTGCTTTAAGTAAATTACTGCCTTTTCAGAAACAGGATTTTATCGGTATTTTCAAAGCAATGGCTGGTCTTCCTGTAACCATCAGAACCCTCGACCCGCCTTTGCATGAATTCCTGCCCAAAGACGAAAAACAGATTGCGAGTCTTGCCCGCCGTATAAAATTACCGGTTGAAAAAGTCAAACAACGCATCAATCTGCTCAAAGAAGACAATCCGATGCTCGGATTCAGAGGCTGCCGGCTCGGCATCACCTATCCCGAGATTACTGAAATGCAGGCACAGGCAATTTTCGAAGCGGCCTGCGAATTAACCCGGCAGGGCGTAAAAGTATTGCCCGAAATTATGATTCCGTTGGTCGGCACTCAAGCTGAATTCGTACACCAGGAAAAAATCGTCGAGCGAGTTGCCAGTCTGATGATGGCAAAATATCAGATTAAAATCAGCTATACAATCGGCACAATGATTGAAGTGCCCCGTGCCGCACTGGTTGCCAATGAAATCGCCCGCGAAGCCGATTTCTTTTCCTTTGGTACCAATGACCTGACCCAGACCGTTTTCGGTTATTCGCGCGACGATGCTGGCAAATTTCTGAATCAGTACTTAGATAAAAAAATTCTTGAATCAAATCCGTTTGAAACTTTAGATACCAATGGTGTCGGTCAGATGATTAAGATGGCGGTGAGATTGGGTCGAAAATCGAAATCCAATCTTAAAATTGGCATCTGTGGTGAACACGGTGGCGATGCCGACTCAATCGATTTCTTTCACAAAATCGGACTTGATTATATCAGTTCCTCACCGTATCGTATTATTGGTGCTCGTATTGCTGCAGCTCAGGCAGTACTAAAATACAAAAAATATACCCCTCATTAACAGAGATAAATACAAGTAAACACAAAAGAATTTTGAATTTTTCTTTTCTCTGTGTCTCTGTGTCTTTGTGGTGTCTGTTTTCGAAATTAGATTTTCTTGCTTTTTAACTTGACTTGTCAGCTTGTTCAAACTTAAGTATATTTTTATCATGAATAACAAACAATCCGTTACCAATTCAAACATGATTGTAAAAAAACTCTGGAACTTCAATTTCTTTATGCTTTGGCAGGGTCAGCTCGTATCGTTTATTGGTGATTCAATTTATGCAATTGCACTCGGCTTCTGGATATTGCAGAAGACCGGTTCGACCGTAATTATGGGCAGTTTAATGGCAACATCAACACTACCCCGTATCCTTGTTTCACCGTTTGCCGGTGTCCTGGTTGACCGCAGTAACCGCAAATGGCTGTTAGTTGCGATGGATGCGGTACGCGGCGTCTTTGTTGTCGCAGTTGCAATTGCGGCTTATTTCAATCTGCTATCGATCTGGATGGTATTTGTTTCTGGAATTATTATCGGTCTCGGTGCGGCATTTTTTAATCCAACGGTCAGTTCTTCTATTCCTGACATTGTGCCAACCAATAAACTTATCAAAGCCAATTCAGCATTTTCCATGGTCACGACCGGTGCTGGTATTGTCGGTAATGCTCTGGGCGGCGTGCTTTTTCAGATACTCGGCGCACCGCTTATGTTTCTAATCAATGGCATCAGTTATCTCTTTTCCGCAATCACTGAAATATTCATTAAAATACCCAAAGTGGTTCATACCCATACTGATTTCCATTTTCTTGCTGATTTAAAAGAAGGATTCAAATTTGTCTGGCAGTATCGCGGTATCCGCTATTTAACATTAAGCGCTGCCGCACTTAATTTCTTTGCCGTGATGGGTATTATGTTGTTCTTACCGCTTTTCAATAACACGCCGTCTTTGGGTCCTGCCCGCTACGGCATTCTTATGGCAGTTGTCACCGGCAGTATGTTTGCCGGTTATCTCTTAACTTCAATCATCCATTTTCAATATGCGCACCGGTTTAAATTTTTCGCGCTCTGCGGTATTTTGAGCATGGTCGCTTCGATTCTTATGCCGATCTGGCTCTATTTCCCATTAATGGTCGGTTTTGCGATTATCCTTGGCGTTTCCAATGCAATCTTAAATTCGTTTATTATGGCGACCTTCAGCGCTGCGGTTCCGCAGAATATGAGAGGAAAAATTTTTAGTTTAATCGGCACCATTGCTGGCGGCCTGATGCCGGTTGCGTTTGCAATTGGCGGTGCGCTCGCCGAGTTTATCCCGATTCAAGTTTTAATCTCATCTGCATTCGGGTGCACCCTGATTTCTTTCTTATTATCGATTCTAACCAAACCAATCAGACACCTGATTAATTTTAATCCGGAAACTGAAAGTATTGAAATTTTCCGATAGAAAAGATTACACCGCGAATATCCTGAAAATAATAAAAAATTATGAGGAAACCAGGAATACATGAGAAATCAGGGTGCTGAACTTAATGCAGCATCTCCGAGTTTCTTGGTCTCCTTATTGCTCTTTCTTGTTTTCGCGGTGATATTTATTCTTGACTTTCAGGTTTAATAGGATAGATTATAATAAATGCAAATAATACTACTTTTATCGCTATTGAACTTTGGATTTAGCCAAGATTCAATTCTGATTAGAGCAGGGACCAATACATCAGAAATAGAAAATTTTATCTCAGTATCTGAACAAAAAGGATACCTGGACTGGGCTGAATTTCTTTTGTCTGCCATGCCTGATGTTGACTTGGTCAATTTGCAGTCTGACGATTTTATTGCTTATTTTGATGCTTTGAAAAAGAATTATGAGCGGGTACCGTGGAAAAATCAGATAAATAGTAATCTGTTTTATTATTACATCCTGCCCCACCGGGTCAGCCAGGAACCTCTGGAAAATTTTACGGCTCAATATGCGGATGAACTATACAATCTCGTGCAGAAAACTAAACGCATGCAGGATGCGGTCTATAAAATCAACGAATGGGTCTATACTAAAATGGTCTATGAGCCGACCGAACCCTGGGACCAGAATGCTACAACGACAATAAAACGGGGCATTGGTCGGTGCGAAGAAATGTCAATTCTTTTTATAAAAGCACTAAGAACCGTTTGTATTCCATCTCGTCACACTTATACGCCCTGGTGGTCATATACAAATGGTAATCACGCCTGGGTTGAAATCTGGATTGACGGAAAATGGCACTCATTAGGTGGTGGGGAATTGACTGACCTTGACCATACCTGGTTTGCAACTCCGGCAAAACGAACCGCAATCATTAAAAGCACTGTTTATGGAAAAATTACCGATTCGATTGAAATAATTGACCGGAGCGAAAATAACTACACAATTATTAACTCAACCCCAAATTACAGTGATGTTGCCAATCTTTTTATCCAGGTCAAGAAAGATAACCTGCCTCAGGAAAGCGCATCCGTATCAATCAATGTTTATAATTATGCTTCATTAGTGCCAGTCGGACTAAAAAAGACTGATAATAATGGCATTGTCCAATGGTCTGTTGGCAAGACCGATTTGTTTATTTATGCTCATAAAGATTCTCAAATTGGGTATTATATCTGGCGACCATCAGATAAAAATATTGATACGGTTATTATCAATATATCAAAGAAAGAAATCCCTGACACATCTTTCTGGTTATATACAAGAAAAGTTACTGGACAAAGTCATAAATCAAAATACAAGCCTGATATCAAACTGTTAAATGAAATCAGAGATATGCATATTGCTAAGATTAATATCGTTGACAATAATCTTAAACAGACTCTGCACCGACTTGATACCAGTTTAACAAATATAATCAAAAACGCCAAGGCAAACGGTCGTTCACTCTTACAATTTTACTTAAACCTGCCTGACCTGAAAAGACCGATTTTTGTCGAGTATTGTAAAACCCTTGTCTCAAAAGACCTGGTCAGACTCGACACGAACCAACTCTTTCAGGAACTGACTGCAGTCCAACGAACTTTAACTATGTGCGACCGTAAAATTCCCGACACGATTATCCGCGATTATCTTGTCTCGCCCAGAATTCATTATGAACAATTAGACCTCTGGCGATTGTTTATCCAGTTCGTGATTGATGAGAACCTGCCGATTCTCGAAGCACCCTATTTTTTCATCTCAACCGAAGATAAAATCGACTCTTTATTTAATTGGGTTACCGAACATATCGCCCTCAAAAAAAACAGCGATGCGTTTGGACCGATGATGAATCCCCAGGATGTTTATAAGGCAAAACATGCAACCAAACTGGAACAATATGTTTTTATTATTGGAGCTTTGAGAAGCGTCGGTATCCCCTCGAGAATTAAATGGAGTGAAGATGCAGTTGAGTATTGGGATAATGGCTGGCAGGAAAAGAGTTTTGACGCTATGAAAGAAAAGAAAAATCTTTGGGTCGGTTTGAAATTCGAAGCGAATAATATGAATGTTACAGATAAGGCAGAATATTATGAAGACTATAGCATAACACGTTTTAAAGAATCACCAATCCGGCTCGACCCGCCGATTGACACAATCAACGGTTATTCAATTATTAAACTGGACGACATAACATCGTATGTAATTTCTGGCTGGCGCAATGGTTTTGGCGATGCTTATGTAAGATTAAAGAAAATCAGACCGACAATTGACACAATCACATATACGATTAAAACTGACCTGCCTTATGACATCAAACCAGGCGATTTGGTAATCAGGGAGTATAAAGGTCTTTCTAATTTGGCCAAACTCGGTGTTAAGGAAAAAGATATTAATCAGGGCGAAGTCTTAATCTTAATATTTAACACTCATTCTGAAGCTTCGGTCTCAACCCTTAATAATGCTCAACAGGCGATAAAAAATTTTCCTGGTAAAGTCTATCTTTTTCATCATTCTCAATCAAGAGGATTAAATTTATGGTATCTCAATTTACTTGGAGATAAAATTCATCATGACCAATATGTATCTCAAGAAATATTAGACTCCTGGACAATTAAAGATTTACCATCAATAATCTATTTAAGAAATGGCAAATGTCTATTCTGGACCGAAGGATTAAATCTACACCTTTCTAAACTCATCCAAACTTTACAAAATTAATACCCCCCCCCTGTAATTTTCTTAAAATTAATATAATTAATAACAATATTAGATAATTTTAAGACCCGAAATGCCTTATTTTACAATAGTTAATTCAATTATTAATAAAATTAACATTAATTAAAAAAATACTTGACAAAATCAATAATTATGTTAAAATAATACATATGAAAACAACAATTTTAACAAAATGTCCAGTATGCAGTTCAAAAATGTTGATATCTGAGCTAAGATGTCATGAATGCGGAGTTTCAGTCTCTGGTAACTTTGATATCCCTCATGCCTGTTTATTACCCCAGGACTTATACGATTTTATGCTCGTTTTCTTAAAAAACCGTGGTAACATCAAGGATATCGAAAAAGAACTCGGTATCTCTTATCCAACAGTGCGCAGTCGTCTGGATGCTTTGCTTGAAAACCTGGGATTTAAACCTGCCCCGGTTAATAAAGAAGTCGAAGACATCATTGCTAAACTTGAAGCTGGTGAAATAACTGCTGAAGAAGCAGAGAAATTAATTAAAAAAAGCAAAGAGTGTTAAATATGACCCAAGCCCAAAATAAAAAATCTAATCAAAATAAAAAGCCCGAAAAATCGCCAAAGGACTTCCCTATCGCTCCTTTTGTGACTTCGTGGTTAATAATCTAAGGAGCCAAAATGGAAGAAAAAATGAGAATCTTAAACCTTCTCAAAGAAGGCAAAATAACTACTGATGAAGCAGCTCGTCTGCTTGATGCGGTTGACCAGAAAGTGGAAAACAAAGAGCACCGCGAACATCAAATTCGGTTTAAGAAACATTTCATGCCCGGTCTTGAAGTTATGCCTGAAACCATAACCAAGGCTATGGCTACAGCAATGGCAAAACTGCAGGAAAACATGTCAAAACTCAAGGAACAGGAAAAGAAGATGCGGGAAAATATCGTTATCAAAATGGAATGTGAAAACAAGAAATATCCGGCAAAATCCAGCGCAGCGATACGAACTGTAAGCGGAGATATTGAAATTGAGGGCGGCGACAATCACGAAATTACCCTCGAGTGCTCTGGTTTGCAGAAAAGCGAGGAGCGCGGTGAAGAGCTCGTCTGCACTTCAGTGTCTGATGATATTGAGATGAAAACGCCGGAAAAAATCAATCTGTCCATCTCCACCGTATCCGGCGATATTGATATTAAAAATATTACCGGTAATATTGACTGCGAATCCGTGTCGGGTGATTTGGAACTTAATGAAATAAACGGTAAGATTACTTTTAAATCCGCATCCGGCGATATTGAAGTCAATGAACTAAAAGGCGGCGTTGAAATCAAGGGTGCCAGCAGTGATATTAAAATTAATTATCTTGAACCGGATGACAGCAAAATCGAGACTAAAAGTGGTGATATTTCTATTACTTTACCTAAGATAAGCGATGTACTTTTAGAACTGCATTGTGAAAATGGCGATATCAACTTAAACGGACTTATAAATTATGAAGAACTGGAAAATAAAGAAGGTTATCTAAAAATCGGACTCGGCAAACAAGATAAAATAGTATCGCTCCGAACAAAATCAGGTGATATCGAAGTAGCAACTGAATAACGGATTGATATTTATCCCTGGCCAGGGAGATTCACTTGATTATAAAAAGAGCAAAACTAAAATAATCACGATTATTAAACTGGGAAGCATATTCGAAATTTTGATCTTCGTAATTTCTAAAATATTTATTCCCAAGCCAATTAAAAGGACGCCCCCAACCGCAGTCAATTCATTAATCATAACCTGATTAAAGAAATTCTGCAGAAAACCGGCAAAGACAGTTAACCCGCCCTGGTAGATTAATAATGGGATAACGGAAAATATTACTCCTATCCCCAGTGACGCAGAAAGTGCAATTGATGAGAACCCATCCATTAATGATTTGGTTAAAAGTAAATTTGGTCGTCCGCCCAATCCCTCTTCAATTGCACCTAATATCGTCATTGAACCAAGGCAAAATAATAAAAATGCGGTTATTAATCCTTCGGAAAATTTATCACTGCCGATTTTTATCTTTCGTTTAAGACAGTCGCTTAAATTATTTATGCCCTTATCAATATTGATGAACTCGCCGATGACCGAGCCGATTACTATACTGAAAACCATTATTAATAAATTGCCGGTCTTTAGTGCCATTTTAATGCCAAGAAATATTGTAAAGATTCCGATCCCCTGGAATACGATTCTGATAAATCGCAAGGGTAGTTTGGCGTGAATCAAAAGTCCCAGAACACTACCCACAATCACCGCACCGATATTAATTAAGGTGCCAATCATATGCTCTTGATTGTTTATTTAATACCTAAAGCAAGGAAGATACCGATTTTTGCCTGATGACAACCACAAGAAGATTGTGCACAGCAGTCTTCTTCGGCATCATCGATAAATATTACATTAAAACCAACCTTCTGATACCATTTGATAACATCATGCCGGTTAAACCCCAGCCAGACATCATGGTGTTCATGCTTTAGAAATTCAAAATTATGTTTGTCTAAATCAGTGACCACCAGCTTGCCGTCCGGTTTTAAGATACGAATTACTTCATGTAACGCATCGAGCGGGTCTTGCACATGATGCAAAGACATATTGGCAAATGCGTAATCGACGGTTGAGTCGTCAATCGGTAGTTTTTCTGCCATTCCTATCCGATAGTCGATTCTTGTCCCGTTGCCGAGCTTTTGCTTGATTATTTCCAGCATCGGCTCTGACTGGTCAACCGCAATAACACGCAAACCAAGATTCACAAGTCCTTCAGTTATAAAACCGGTACCGGCACCGATATCGGCGGCTAATTTACCCGGTTTTACCCCGGCGAAAGAAAAAGCGTTTTCTCGGATTATTTGTGTAAAATAACCTTTGCGGATGTTATCCCATTCATTCGCTATTTTGTCAAAATATTCTTTACTCATTTTATTTCGTGTTTAAGATATTTAGAGATGATATAATTATGTCCATCTGCCCGACCCACTATTGAATCCGAAACAACGCAACCAGCAATAACTTTGATGACAACGCCGGTTTCTTGGTCAACATCTCCCCAATTACCTTTGCCATAAACATATCGGGTTAGCTTGTTATTCTTAATTTCATTATAAGCTTCCTGCATGCCCTGATAATAAGCTTGCCGGTATTCATTGCCCAAAACTGCATCCAGGTGACTGGTTGCCTGTTCGACTTCTGTATCTGTCAATAATGAACGCAGATGATTTTTTATGGTCTGATTATGACCTTCAACCAATGCTGCAATCGAATCATCAATCATACACCCGGCAACAATTTTAACTGGTAATCCGGTTTCGATGCTATACGGATAGTCTGGTTCTTCACCGTAAACATAATATGTCATTGCATTATTCTTGATTTCTTCCAATGCCTGTTTGACGCCTTGCTCAAATGCATTCGTATGCTTTATATTATGTACTGTGGTTTGTTCATTGCTTTGCCGTGTTACCTGCGGCATTTGATGCAGAACCGGAGATTTTTGACAACAAAACACCCCACCAATTACACCAACCATAACTACAGCTCTATACCAGAGTTTAACAATACCCATAAACCCTTATATTCTATATATGAAAAATCGTCTGTCAAGTATAAAATTCGAGATTGACCCCATATTAATTTTCTATTATTATATAGCTTATGAATATTTTTGTGATAAACTGGCGGTGCTTTAAGAATCCGCTGGCTGGCGGTGCCGAGATTTATTTTCAGGAAATCTTCAAACGAATCGTAAATATGGGACATAAAGTTACCCAGCTTGCGGTCCAGTTTGACAATGCTCCTGAAACTGAAATAATCGATGGTATTAATATAAGCCGTATCGGCACTAAAAATACTTTTAATTTTGCGGTTTACCGGGAACTGCCCCATCTCTTGGAGCAGGAAAATTATGATATTGTGATTGATGACTTAAATAAAATTCCGTTTTATAGTCCCTGGATTACCAAGAAACCGGTGCTGGCTTTGATGATGCATCTGTTCCGGAAAAGTATCTTTTCTGAAGTTTTTTTTCCGTTTGCCAGTTATGTCTATTTAGCCGAAAGCTTGATTCCCTTGTGTTATAAAAAGAACTATTTTGCTGCTCTATCCGAGAGTTCTAAACAGGATTTAGTAAAAATGGGTATTAAACCGGATAAAATTGTTACGATTCCGCCTGGCATTGATTTACAATTGTATCAACCCAATGATGCAATTAAACAAAACAATTTGATTATTCATACCGGTCGGTTGAAAAAATATAAATCTACTGACCATCTCATCCTGGCAACTCAGAAATTAGTCCAAAACAGCAAAGATGTAAAAGTCGTGATTATCGGCGGTGGTGATGACCTGCCCCGGTTAAAAGAATTGACTAAAAAACTGGCTTTGGAAAACTATATTACTTTTACTGGTTATATTTCAGAATCGGAAAAAATAAATTATTATCAGAAAGCATCGGTCTTGGTTGAGAACTCAATCAAAGAAGGCTGGGGTATGATTGTGATTGAAGCCAATGCTTGCGGCACACCGGTTATTGCCTCTCGTTCGCCCGGTTTACGCGATGCTGTACTTGACCAAAAGACTGGTTTTCTGTATGATTATGCCAATATAAACGAGTTAGCCGAGAAGATTGAACTGCTTTTGGATAACAAAACCTTGCACCGACAAATGGCACAAGCCGGTATCCAATGGGCAAAGAATTTTAGCTGGGATAACGCAGCAAAAGAAATGTTAAAAATCATTGAAAAGACTGTTGAAGAAAGAAAAGATTGAACCGATGAGATGGCATAAGATTATTTATCCGTGTTCATCTGTGGCTTAAGATAAAATTATGAATAATGCAATTGAAGTTAAAGATGTCGTCAAAAAGTTTAAGCGCGGCAAGCGGTTGCGCAAGCGCGAGATTTTTGCCGTTGACAAGGCGAGCTTTGATATCCGCGAAGGCGAACTCTTTGGTCTGTTAGGACCAAACGGCGCCGGTAAAACCACTCTGGTCCGATGTATTGCCACACTCTTGATTCCTAATGACGGCTCGATAAAAATCCTGGGCAAGGATATATTCGAACATTCGCTCTATTGCCGCAAGCAAATCGGCTTACTTACTTCAGGTGAAAGAACTTTATACTGGAAACTTTCTGCCCGCGAAAACCTCAAATTCTTTGCTGCTTTATACGGATTGGATAACAAAGAACGTGATAAGCGGATTGATTATCTAATCGAACTCTTGGACCTGAAAGATGTCCAGAACGAACGGGTGGAAAAATATTCGTCGGGTATGAAGCAAAAAATCTCCTTGGCACGGGCATTAATGCATGACCCGAAAGTTCTGTTATTAGACGAACCGACTCTTGGTCTTGACCCGCAATTCTCCCGCTTCCTGCGCGATTTTATCAAAAATACTTTAAACAGAAAACAGAAAAAAACGATTCTTTTAACAACTCATTATATGGATGAAGCCGATGAATTATGTCAGCGCATCGCCTTTATCAACCGCGGTAAAATTGTCGATTGCAAAACTCCTTATGAATACAAACGCGACCTGCCGCACAGCGAAGTTTTAGACCTGCGCTGCACTGGCATTCAAAACAGCGATGCACTATTAAAACGGTTAAAGTCAATAAATACAGTGGAAACAGTTACCCTCAACACAACCGACGGCATTACTAATGTCAAAATGATTCTGCCGCGTGCCGAGCCCATGCTTTCAGACTTGATTGAATTGATTAGACAAACTGGCAAGATTTTGGCAATTGATGTCAAACAGCCGACTCTCGAAGATGTCTTTATTTATGTGACTGGTACTCGTTTAACTGAAAATACCGCTGAATTCACTCCGCAAGGAGAACAAAATTAATGAGTTTTAAAAACGATTTGAGAATTGTCTGGGCTGAGTTTAAGAAAAGCGTTAAAATCTGGATATCATATCCGATTATGCTCGTGTTCTGGGCAATCGCGCCGTTTATGTGGGTTTTACCTTTTATTTTTCAGGGTAAAGCACTGGTCGGCGGTCTGTCCAGCGCAGCATTCAAAGAACTGACTGGCTCGCCCCATTATCTGCCGTTTGTTTTGATTGGAGCAATGGTTTCGACCTATATCTTTTCAGGGCTGTGGGGTGTCGGCAATTCTTTGCGTGAAGAGACTTATTGGGGCACGCTCGAATATATCATCGTCTCACCGACTAATCCGATTGTCGTTCTTTTGGGCAAAACTTTGGCTGAGTTTGTCTATGCGACGGTCAATGTTACCATGCAGGCACTGGTGGCGACATTTTTCTTGGGGTTAGATTTAACCCTCGCAAAAATATTCCCGGTGTTCGTAATTGTCTTATTGCTCTTGATCGGATTTTATGGTTTTGCGATTGCCTTTGCCGGCTTCACTTTATTAATCAAAGAAGCCCACGGCTGGGTTCATACCCTGGAATGGGTTTTCTATCTCTTTTCACCGATTCGTTATCCGGTCGAAGTCAGCACCATTACAAAAACTCTGTCTGCCGTGATTCCCTTAACCTATGCCCTGGTCGCAATTCGCGGCATCATTCTCTTAAACAAAAATATCTTGCATCTTGGAAAAACTATTTTAATACTGATTATTATGGATATCATCCTTCTCATTACCGGTTATCTCACCTTCCGATACTTAGAAAGAAAAACCAAAGAAGCCGGTACATTGGCACAATATTAATACTATATTAAATATGAAATATAAAATATTAAAAACACAAACGCAAATACATCAATATTTTTGCATTTTTAATTTGTGTTTTTTATTTTTGATTTTTAATTTTTAATTTTACTATGTTCTGGCATTCTTTTATCACTAAAACGAAACACTACGGACGTGCTATTTGGTATGAAAACATGAAAGAATGGCGCATTGAGCTGACTTACAAACCCGATTTTATTCGCGGCATGATTGACCCGCTCGTGTATGCCATGCCTTATCTTTTATATGGTATTGCCTTAGTCGGCGGCAGAACCTCGGAAACATTAAAAGGTCTGGTCGGCACTGATGATTTGATAACCTTTGTTACCCTTGGTTATATTTTTGTCGGTTTTATAAATATGGCGCTTTGGGCAATGGGCTGGTCGCTCCGAAAAGAACAGTTCTGGGGAACTCTGGAATCGGTCTTTGTCGCGCCGGTCCCGCGCTGGGTGTTTGCTTTGGGTATGGCATTACATTCAACTTTACATCAGGGATTAATGATATTTTTACAGATAATCGTGATTAATTTAATCTTTAAATTAACCATTGCACCGTCTGGTATATTACCGTCATTATTGGTAGTTGGATTAATGCTCATTGCCCTGTATGGATTTGGCATGATGGTTGCCAGTTTAACCTTAATCTTTAAACAGGGCTGGCTTGTATCTGAAGCGCTCTCCGGCATAATGATGATCATCACACCGATTGCTTATCCTTTAGCGGTTTTACCTTTATTTATGCAGAAAGCAGCAATGTTTTTACCGACTACTTATGGTGTTATGACGGTCCGGCATTTTCTTATCGGCGAGCAGATGGGATTTACGGTCTGGACTGCATTTTCCCGGCTGGTTGTTTTAGGCGTAGTTTGGGTGGCTGTGGGAATAATGATATTTGAAATCATTGACCGAAGAACCCGGCGAACCGGAACGATTTCTCATTACTAAACCAAAAATGAGAAATAAAAAATTAAAAACACAAACTGAAAAATGCAAATATTCCGTTATTTTTATGTTTTTGATATGTGTTTTTGATTTTTAATTTTTAATATTTAATTTTATGATTGCTACGACTATCGGTGATCCTTCAGGCATCGGTCCTGAAATAACCCTTAAGGCTTTATCGTCTTTGACGTCACAAAGAAGTAATCTCCTTATAATAGGAAATCTAAAGTTGTTAGAAGATTTAAAGTATAAATTAAAAATCAAACTTGATTTGTCTAATAATGTCATTGATGCCTTTGATTATTTCAAATACAACTTTGGCAAGCCAAACAAACGATGCGGCACCGCTTCATTCTTACAACTCCATCTCGCTTCTTACTTATTAAAAACTGGTGTAATCAAAGGTATTGTAACTGCGCCGGTCTCAAAAACTGCATTGCAGATGGCAGGGTTTCCTTATGACGGGCAGACCGAATACTTTGCCTATGAATTTGGCGTAAAAAAATACGGCATGCTTGCCTGGTCTGACCAGGTTAAAATAATTCTGGTCACGATTCACAAACCATTAAAAGATGTGCCCAAACTTATCACAACTGAAAAAGTTCTCGAGAAAATAATTCTCCTAAGTAACTATTTAAAAGATTATGAAAAGATTCGCAAACCTAAAATCGGTGTCTTCTCATTAAATCCGCATGCTTTTGAATTCACCTGCGGCGCTGAAGACAAAATTATGAAAGCAATCCAAAAAGCCCGCAAACTCGGTATCACTTGTGATGGTCCTCTTCCTGCCGACTCTGCTTTTCTCCTCCCTCCTCACTCCTCGCTTCTCTCTGAGTCTGACGGATATGTCGCAATGTATCACGACCAGGGAATGTTACCCGTGAAACTACTCTCAAAAGGTGGAGGTGTAAACGCTACGCTTGGTTTACCTTTTATCCGCACTTCACCCTTGCATGGCACTGCCTTTGACATTGCCGGTAAAGGCATTGCTGACCCATCATCAATGATTTCTGCAATAAAACATTGCTGGAAACTTGTTAAAACTCGTTGAAACAAGTAGAAACTTATAGCATCAGAAAACAACTAATATCTATCAATTTCCATAAATTTCTCTAAATATCTTTCTTCATTGTTTTCAATTGATAATTTGCTAATTGATAATTCATTGATACTTGATAATTGAAAATTGATAATTTTTTGTCTTTGAATCTTAACGGCTATCCCGACCCCCTCGGTTCTCTTCTCGGTTATCCCTTATCCTATCCTTTCGACTGCCCTATCGGCAAGCCGGTCGGCAGCCCCTCGGCTTGCCCGGGGGCTTGCCAGGGGGCTTACCGATTCCCCTGCCCAACCGGCAAAACTCTCTCTTGTTGAATAGGTTGCAGAACAGATAACCTATCGGGCTGGATAATGAACAGGCGAGTATGCCAAGCAAACATATGGCTTGAAAATTTCAATTAAATTCTATCTTATTTCTATTGAATTTCTATCAATTTCAATAGTTTTTATTATCTACTCCTTAACATAATATGTAACCTAGAGAATCAAACAGATTCACGACTCGAAATTTTCAAAGAAAAAAGAGAACCGTCCCCATTTTTCCTTCCGTTAAGTATTGAATCTGCTCTCTCGGTTATTTTCCTGAACTCAAATTCATCTTTTGGGACAAATTCTGTAACACCGGCTTGAAGTTGTGATGGAATAGCAATCATTCCTGCTAATTGCTTTTGAATGGCACTCACATTTTTAGAAGCTGATTTATGGTGAAATGATGCTAAAAAATAACCAAGTGCAATTATTGCACTAATTGCACTAAGATAAAAGCTAACTCTTTTAATTTTTTTCTATATCATATTTCTTAAAATTTACAATAAAATTTTAAAAAGTCAAGATAAATAAATTTAAACACTATCTTGACAATCTTACACATAAATGTTACATTTAAATCATAGTGAAAAATGCATGCCAAAAATCATGTTTCGAAAATTTAGAATATAAGAATTTACACATGTATGACAACTTACAAAGTAATCTTGTTGTATTGCGTAAACCCTTATCTAATGATATCTTCGCCATAAATAACTGGCTATCTGATTATGAAACATGGAAAAATTATTCTCCTACTAAGCAATTTCTCTCCTTTAATGATGTTTATCAATTACCTGAAAATACATATGTAATAACTGATAGACTATGTTTAATAGATATGGGTTTTGTATCATTCAGGTGTTATAATAAGAATAGAAAAGAAGGTCTGTTTGATATAGTAATTGGAGATAAACGTTATCGGAAAAATGGTTATGCATTTGATGTAACTGTTTTATATTTATACTATCTTTTTAATAATTGCAATGTAGAAACTGTGCGATGTGAAATATTAAATACAAATATCAACAGTTATATATCTGCAGTCAAAATGGGATTCGATTATCAGAAAACTACTGATATAATCAAAAAAAATCACGAAATTATATATATTCTTCACTTTGCTCTTACAAAAAATAAATTTAATAACAATCATCTAATAAATTGGTATATAACTCATTATAAAGGAGGTGATACTTTGTGGGCGGTGGAAACCCGGCATCAGAATTAAAAACTTTAACCAACAAAATTAAAATGCTCGAAAGACGGGCACAACAATATGGACGAGAAATTGACCATGCGAATAAAAGACATGATGGACATAAAGCAAAACATTATATTAAACTTTTAAATCACACTATGAATGAAATTCGTCATGTGCAGGGTCGAATATCATATTTGCAAAATGTTATTACAAGGCGTTAATTACTAGTATAGTTTTTAAGATTCTAAATATATAACTTTAAGTTTGATTCATTCCCACTCCATCGTCGCTGGCGGTTTGTTGGAGATATCATAGACAACCCGATTAACTTCACTGATTTCATTAGTGATACGGGTTGAGATTTTTTCTAATATCTCATACGGAATTTTGGCAAAATTGGCAGTCATTGCGTCTTTGGATTCGATAATTCGAATTACAATCGGGAATTTGTAACTCCTCGCATCACCCTGAATCCCGACACTTTTTATCGGCAATAAAACGGCAAATGCCATCCAGACTTTTTCATATAATCCGACTTTTTTCAATTCCTGTTCAATAATATAACTTGCCTTGCGCGTAATCTCGGCTTTTTTAGGAGTAATATCACCGACAATTCTGATTGCCAGACCCGGACCTGGAAATACATGCCGTTTTGTAATCTCATCTGAGAGTCCGATTTTCCGGGCAATCTTTCTTACTTCATCTTTATACAGATTTTTCAACGGCTCGAACACTTCCAGCATCATATTTTCCGGTAGTCCGCCGACATTATGATGGGATTTAATAATTGACGAGTGTTGGGTAATCCCGCTTTCAATCCTGTCTGAATAGATTGTGCCCTGAATTAAAACTTTGGCTTTTTCTTGTATCGCCACTTGGTCAAATACATCAATAAATAATTTACCGATAATCTTACGCTTCTTTTCCGGTTCAGTTACTCCTTTTAACGCCTTGAAAAACCTATCTGACGCATCAACTATTTTAAGATTTAGTTTATGCTTAGTAAAAACTTTTCGCATAAACTCGGTTTCCTGATACCGCATTAAACCAGTATCAACATAGACTGCGATTAAATTCTTGCCGATTACTTCTTTAACCAGAATTGCGGCAGTAGATGAATCGACACCACCGGATAAACCGATAACCGCTTTTCTCTTGCCGATAACATCTTTAATTTCCTGTTTAATACTATTAATTACCTGTGAAGTATCCCATTCTCTTTTTGCCCCGCATATATCAAAGACAAAGTTTTTAAGGATTTTCATGCCGTTTGTCGTATGCGTAACTTCGGGATGAAACTGCACGCCATAGATTTTATTCTGATTATCTTCAAAAACTGCGATTGGTGAATTTTTGGTACAGGCAATTACTGAATAGTTTGTCGGCAGTTTTTTTACCACATCTTTATGATTCATCCACACTAATGTCTTGCCTTTACTAAATCCTTTGAGTAACTTGCTCGACTTTTTTATTGTAAGCTCAGTCACTCCATATTCACCAGCAGTGCCGGATAAAACTTCGCCCTTATCAAGATGTGCAATTAAATGATGACCGTAACATATCCCGAGCACGGGAATTTTGAATTTCAGAATGTCTTTGCTGCATTTGGGTGATGTTTTGTCATATACTGATGCCGCACCACCGGAAAGAATAATTCCTTTAAGGTTTGGTATTTTAAATAACTCTTGTTTTGTCGTTGATGCTGGTTTCACTTCTGAATAAACGCCTAAATCTCGTATTCGGCGTGATATCAGATGACAATACTGCCCGCCAAAGTCCAATACTATTATTCTGTCCATAATCTTATGTTCATTCTATACTATTTCTAAAACAAATCAAGTCTCGGTTTTGATTATATCAAAAATTAAATATAAAATATTAAATATACACATAAAATATCAAATATTTTTAATTTTTAATATGTGTTTTTGATATTTGATTTTTAATATTTAATATAATTAGAACGTATTGGTTTTGATTATAATATCTCGCTTTGCCAATTCTTTCTTAATAAAACTACATATAGCAGTATTCATCCCCAGTTTTTCCGGTGCAATTACGCCATATCCAGGATAATCTTTGATGCACTGGCTGATGATAGAACCCGAATAAGCAGTCATTCGTGCCATTGAAGTTATCTTGTTTTTCTGGTCATAATAATCAATACAAGTATATCTGCGGTTCTTTGCCTTAGATTTGATATCAATTATCAGAATTGATAAATCTTTACCATCACTACCGCTTAATGCGGTTTTTAAGAAATCAAGAATAAAATCTTTGGGTAGGACTTTGGGATTGGTAAACGGATTATCTTCTTCCGGTGAAAATCCATAATTAAGCAGTTCTTTTACCAACTCGGCATGCCCGGCATAACGGATTGTCTTCTCTTCCATATTTTTTACATTCTTAAAAGTATTTATCAGTGTCCGCAGACCATCTGTATAAAAGCACTCTACTTTACCAATCTTAGGAACTTTAAAACTCTCAACACCGCTCAACGCTTCAACAGTGATTTCTTTATAATTATTTACAATCCGTGCTGGTCGGGTATATTCAGCGACTAAATCATCTGGTGACCAGGTATAATTATAATTAAATGGTGGTTTTGGGTTCTGCGGAATCCCGCCGACTAAGATTCTTATATTATTTACTCTATTTTTCTCTGTGCCCTCTGTGTTCTCTGTGTCTCTGTGGTAAATTTCTTGATTTAACTCCCGATATGCCTCGCCTACCAAAATATTGGAAAGTCCTGGCGCATAACCAGCATCGGGTATGACTCTTGTTTTATTCTTTTTGGCTTGTTTGTCAAGTTTGAACGGGTCCTCACCTGAATATGACATATCGGCAATATCAACACCCGCTTCAACTGCACACTGCATTGAATGAAATCCAAGCTGAGCCGGCAATGCTCCGACTACAATGTCAAAGTCTTTGATAAGCCTTATCAGCTCTTTTTTCCTGGTTACATCAAATTGTTTGGTTGTAATACGAGATGATTTTATAACCTTTTTGAGATTATCTTTATTATTATCAAGAATTGTGACTTTATGCTTATTTTCTGCTAAATCCTGAGCAACAACTCTACCCTGCAAACCAGAACCTAAGATGCATATTTCCATATAAGATAATAATCAGATTAAAAATAAAATCAATAGAAAAAACGCCGAGGTCAAACCCCGGCGTTTTGATTTATTATTTATATTAACTTTTAGTCGCAACGCTCACATTGTCAAATAGAATTGCCGGCATAAGTCCTGAGTAGCTGTAGTACAAAGTATTACTCACCTCAACGACATTTTTGAACAGCTCATAGATATTCGCGGCCATCATGACATCTTTGATTTGGCCTAAGATTTCGCCGTTTTCAACATACAATGCCGGATTGGCACCGATTGACAAATCGCCATTTGGAATATTACCGCTGTGCGCACCTAAGGCACCTTCGATAATAATGCCGCGGTCAATCATTTTCACCATCTCTTTAAACGACTTATTGCCGGTCTTGTATCTCAGATTAGCGAGCACAGGAGTCGGTTTTAACGATATCCTATCTGATTCCCATTGAGCTGAACGATAACCATTGCCAGTCGATTTCGCGTTCAGTTTCTTGGCATAGTTGAGGTCATAGTAAAAATTCTTGAGCACGCCGTTTTCCACGATATGCAGTTTTGATGTCGCGACCCCTTCATCATCAAAGGCACGGGCGCCCGGATATTTATCATCAAGCGGGTCGTCATAAATCGAAATCTTGTCCGAGAATATTTTTTCTCCGACCTTGTCCGCAATCGGTGAAATTTTTTCATAGATACTTTTCGCACTGGTACCGTTGTTAATCCGCCAGTTTAATGCATACATACAATTCGGCATAAACATCACTTTCATCTTACCGCCTTTTGCCGTGACTTCTTTGGACGAGACGTTAAAGGTATCGACTGTTTCTTGAATCAGCTCATTTGGCATCTTTTCGAATTTTTTCGCGCTCGAAACCCGACCAATACCAGAAGCACTGCCCGGATAAGCAATACTGCCATAAATACCGAACTGACTTATCTTATTCGAAACATCAGTATCTTTGGTATTCATAACCCGAATCGTTTCGGTATAGGAATAGGCAGTTGACGAAATTTCACCATTGGTTTTCTTTAACAGCTCGCATACCCGGCTGCATTCTTCAACCATCTGGTTGCTCGTGATGTTGTCAATTGAACTGTCATAAGTATTAAGTTTTGGCAAATCTAAAGTTTTAGGAAATTCATAATCAGCGCTGACTCCGCCTTTTAATGAGTTAAGTGCATTTTGCAAAAGTTCTTCACGGTTGATTAAATTGCGGGTATAAGCAAAACCGAGTTTACCATCCTTGATAATTCGGATACTGACACCGGATTGAAATTTCGTGTCAATATCATGCAGTTTTGCGTTTTCAAATGACACGACATTCGATTTATTATCAACGCTGTAAATCTCTGCCTGGTCGCAGACTTTTTTCGCCATCTCGAGTAGTTTTTCCATTATGCACCTCCTAATACCAAGCCTTGCGCAATGACATGCGGCGCGCCCGAGCAGGAACGGATATTTATCTGTCCTTTACCGCAGCCGCCCCGTTTTGATAAGACTAAATCCTTGCCCACCGCAGTTATACCGAGCAATGTTTTATACAAGTTCCCGGAAATATTGATGTCCCGAATCATTTCAGCTTTTTTGCCGTTTTTAACAATGTACCCGTATTGGGCACCAAAAGTAAAATTCTCGCCAGCAGTCTGACCACCTTTGGCATCCAGGATATATAATCCGTCACCGAGTAATGCGAATAGTTCTTCCAGTGATTTGTCACCGGGTTCGATAAAAATCGTACCCATGCGCACTATCGGAGCATAGCGAAAATCTTCAGCCACGCAATGACCAGAAAGCGGTTCATTAAACTCTGCTGCAGTTCTTCGGGAATGGAGCCGTCCAACCAAAACGCCGTTTTTCATAAGCTGGGCATGTTTGACTTTTATTCCTTCATCATCATATTTGTAAAAACCGAGCTGATTTGGTATGGTTGCATTATCAATAATATTCAAAACATCGCTGCCCAATTTGCTGCCCAGTTTCATCTTTTCTCGCATTGCCGGCAGGGTCTCGATAATATCGGCTTCGGAAAAATGTCCAAATGCCTCATGGGTAAAAACACCAGCCATGCTCGGATTTAAAATGCAGTTATATGTCCCGGCTTTAACCGGAGTCGCTTTTAACAAATCGATAGCAATCTGGGTCCGTTCTTCGAAATTCTTTTCTGGATTCCGAATCGTATGAAAACCGTCGCTGCCGCCAGTCGCAACCCGCACATTCTGCACCAGATTGCCGTCTTTGGCAATGATTTCACCGGCAAGCGAGACTGTAATTAAATCTTCTTTGATTTCCGAACCTTCTGATGTGACAAAAGTCTTTTCTCGAATCACTTCTCGATACGCAACATTGGTTGTTGCGATTTCTTTGTGTGCTAAAGCTGCTTCATTTGCTCTGCGTGTAATATTAAGTTTCTCTTCAATCGATACTTTACGGGGGTCTTCAATGAAGTCAGGCGTGTAGTTTTCTTTCACCACATCGGTCTTGGCTAACTTAACTGGTTTCTTATTATCTTTACCAATCAGTTTAGCATTTTCAACCACGGTTTTCGCGACTTGTGCGGCATCGTCGATTTTGGTAAAAACCGCACTCGCAAAACCGCCGTCTTTTAAAGCACGGACAACATAGCCGTCGGTCGAATTCGACCCGATTTGCGATAGTTCTTTACCATTAAAGGTAATTACTATGTCTTTTTTTATTTCATATCGAATGTCGGCATAGTCCGCGTCGATTTTGGATAATATTTGTTTTAATTTATCTAACATACTTTCTCCTAACTTTGCTCTGCGATAAGGGTTTATATAATAATAAGCCAATTTTTATGATTAGTCAACCCTGCCCTTTTCTCAAGTGCAAAAAGGTTTATATAATCTATCAAAAACAGGTTTAAAATTTTTATCTGAGTAAATTTTGTGTTAATTTTTACTTCTGAATACTAAGAAACTTGATGCAGTTAATACTGCTGCCGATAACATAACTGGTCGATAACCAAAAGTACCTATTACTCCGCCTAATAACGGTCCGATAATCCCGGATAAGCTCATGAGCGAGTTGAAGCCACCGACTGCGGTTGCCCGCTCTTCATTGTGCTCCATTAAGTATTTGAGGGTTCCTAAATAAAGACATGACCAGGCAAAAGCAAGCAGTACCTGAAATGGTAAGATTTGCCAATGATTCTGGCAGAGTGAAAAAATCACAAATGTAACGATTGAACAAATAAGTCCGGTCGTGATTAACTTGGTACTTTTATAACGGTCGAGCAATGGTAGAAATAAAAACTGACCAAAAGCATTAATCGAATATATAATGCCAATCCAGAATTTATTCGCGCCGAGCGAGGCGAGAAAAATCGGGTAGATTGCCCAGATGCCAAAAGCACCGGCATGCCGCAAGAGAAAAGTCAGATAGATACGCCAGTTCTTTTTAATGACTGACAAATCCCAAAATGTTTGCTTAACGACGGCTGGGGTTTTTTGTAATCTAAAAATCGCCAATAAAAAAGTAACAAAATAAAACAAACCTGCCAAAATAAACAATCTATAATATACGGCAACAATCCCGGCTAAAATTGACCCAATTCCCCAACCTAAAGAACCGATCGCACTGAAGCGGCCTAAAGTATTATTCTTTTCATAAGCATAAGTCAATAATGCCGCCGGAAAAATGCCGATACTAAAACCAGCAACGGCACGGATAATGAATAAAGATGTTATGTCGTTAATCAATAAATGACTCGTGAATGCAATTGTCGATAATCCCAAACCCAAGACAATAAAATTTTTCCTGCCTCTTAAATCGGCGAGACGACCAAATAATAAACCGGCCGCAAAAACCATCGCGTGATAGGTTGCGACAACCAGACCGACCTTGGCTGGTGCGGCACCATAACTTTGGGCAATTAACGGAACGTAAATTAAAACTAAGGTCGGTGCTAAATTAGCAAGAAACTGAATCGCAAAAAGACTGTTGATCACTCTCTGCGATTATCCTTGCTCTTTCCTGTGCTTGAAAAGTTTTCGTCCAATCGTTTGCGGCAAGTGACTCGCCAACCACTGATACCAGTCAGTCAGTCCCTCACCGGTTTTACAGGAAATCTTAAGTAAGTCTAAAGACGGTTTGATTGTTTTAAGTGATTTTTCCAGACTTTTAAAATCAAAATTGACATACGGCAATAAATCAATCTTGTTAATAATTAAGAGGTCGGCTTTGGAAAACATTAACGGGTATTTTACCGGTTTATCCGCGCCTTCGGGTGTTGACAAGAGCATGACATTATAATGGGCGCCGATATAAAACTCAGCCGGGCAGACCAGATTACCGACATTTTCAATAAACAGCAAATCAATCTTTTTAGTCTTGATTTTCGGCAAGACCTGGGAAATCATAAATGCGTCGAGATGGCAGGCGCCGTCAGTATTGATCTGATAAACCCTGCCGCCTGCTTTCGCAACCCGCTGAGCATCCAGGTCGCCTTTAATATCACCTTCAATCACAAAAGTATTAATCTTATTTTTTATTTCTTTTAAAGTCTGCTCGAGCAGGGCAGTTTTACCCGAACCCGGTGCCGACATAATATTAATCGCAGTTATCTTATTCTTATCAAACTCTTTACGGTATTCATTGGCCAAAGCATCATTTGACGCTAAAACTCGGTTTAATACTTGAATTCTCATCTTTTCTTTCTCCTTATTTTGTTGTTGAAAATACTAATGTCACCACTTAAAATTAGGTGAGATAATTGTCTGGTCCCTTTGTTCACCAATGGAAAGAATTGAAATCTCACAATTGGTCAGTTCTTGTATCTTATCCAGATATTTTCTTGCCGGTTTTGGTAAATCGTCAAACGATTTCGCGGTTTTGGTCGAACATCGCCATCCTTCCATTTTAAGAAATTCGGGTTTTAACTCGCCGGTCAATTCAACATTAAAATTATTTGTCTTTTCATCTTTATACCGATAACCAATGCCAATATATATGTTTTCAAATCTATCCAGTACATCCAGCTTGGTCAATGCCAGTTGTTTGATGCCATTAATGCGTGCAGTGTATCTGACTAACGGAGCATCAAACCAACCGCACCGTCTTGCCCGTCCTGTTGTCGCGCCAAATTCACTGCCTTGCTTCTGCAGCATGAGTCCGGTATCATCAAATAACTCAGTCGGAAACGGTCCCATGCCGACCCTGGTTGTATACGCTTTGGCAACACCGATTAAATCGTCAATCCGGGTCGGACCAATACCAATACCATTGCAGACACCGCCGGCAGTTGGTGATGAAGATGTTACGAACGGATAAGTACCTGAATCAATATCAAGCAAAGTCCCCTGCGCTCCTTCGAACAGAATCTTTTTCCCCTGCTCGTACGCAGTATTGATATAATCAGAACCGTCAATAATCATATCTTTAAAAAACTCTGCATATTTTATAAACTCTTTGCCAATCTGCTTTTCTGATAGCGGTTCATCATTATGCAGTTCCATTAATAGAAAATTTTTCTGGGCTAAGTTCCGCTTCAGTTTTTCTAAGAAAACTTCGTCGTCTTGCAAATCACCAAAACGAATCCCAATCCGCGAATATTTGTCTTCATAACACGGGCCAATACCACGGATGGTTGTGCCGATCTTATCCTTGCCTTTTGCCTTTTCCCGGGCATTGTCCAGCGCTTTATGATAAGGTAGTATCAAATGCGCTTTCGAATCAATAAACAGGCGGTTCTTAAAATCGATCTCAGCCTGCGTGAGTTGTTCCAGTTCTTCTTTTAAAACTCCTAAATCAACTACACAGCCGCGACCGATAATGCAGACAGTTTTCGGATTTAAGATACCAGAAGGTACCTGATGAAAAGCAAAATGAAAATCCTGCCAATACACAGTATGACCGGCATTAGGTCCGCCTTGATAGCGGGCAATGACATCAAACTTCTGAGCCAAGTAATCGATAATCTTACCTTTACCTTCATCTCCCCATTGCAAACCGAGTAAAGCTAAAGTTTTATTATTATCCATTAATCTTGACTCTTCTAAAACCGGTAGGTGAAAGAAAACTTATAGTTTTGGGTGCTGAAATCATAAATCAACTGGTCATTGGAAACATCAAATTGAAATCCTCGATACTGGACACCAATTCCAAAACACAAGCCAACTTTATTCGAAAAATTACCGCTATTTTTAGTAAACAGATATTCAAATAACCCGATATGTTCTTCGCGTCCGTCTTTTTCTACCAAAATACCGCCGCGCTGACCGCTTAAATCTTCAAAATAACCGAGCCGAGCCGCAAACAGGTCGTAGAACCATGCCTCGACACCAAAACTCTTCCAGGCGTCCTGCCATTCATCAGCAAGGGTTGCGTTATTACTGAATAATCCAACCATGACTTTGGTTATTTCTGGGGTGATGTGTAACTTGACTGTCGGATTATCAACCGGCGTGTAGCGAACACCCAATCTCAACATTCTGGGCAAAGGGTCAGATTCAGAAGATGAGGTGTATGAAATATTCGGTCCGATATTGTTAAATGACGCACCGACCGCCAAAAAATCCCATGGTTTATACAGAACACCTGCGTCAAATGCCCAGGAGACACCGGTGCCACCTGCTTCAATACCTAATTCTGGCATTGCCTGCCAGACCCAATCCGGAACCAGGAATGAATAAATAAACTTAGCACTGACCCCGACCCCGAGTTGCGGGTTCACTTTAAATCCGTAATTACCTGAAATCGCAAAATCAAAAGTCGAATATTCACCCAGGGGCGTACCGGTAAAATCAGTCACTTCAGTCTGACCCGTATTGATGTAAATCACATTGGCACCGATTGTACCCTGATTTTTAATCGGATGACAAATACCGATATAATCGTAAAACATACCAGAATATAAACCGGGCAGCCAGTTCGAATGCATAATGGTCGCGTGGGTACTGGAGAAAAATCCGAGTCCGCCGACATTATAATAAGCCGCTGATGCGTCATCCGCAACTGCTGAGAATGCGCCGGCAAGACCGGTTGGCCGGGCTCCGGGCCAGATCATCAAAAATACTGCACCCGGATATTCACTGGCATTCACAAAATTAAATATTGTAAATAATAATATGATAATTCCGATTTTTTTATATCTCTTCACAAGGTCCTCCACCTAAATCCGCTTTGACTCGAAAACCAGAGCAAACAATCAACACCGCAGCTTAACGCACTGCGCTTGGTCATTGCCTGACCTTGGTCGTGTCGCGGATTTTGTTTTATCTGTATATACAAAGACCTTTTAGATATCGATAGTAATCTTATTATAAATGGATTTATATAAATTGTCAAGTTCTCTGCTTATACTGGTTAATTCCGAAACTATTGCAGTCTGGTTAACCGATTTGACAAGACACATAATACCGTGAAACTTAAGCTTTTTCCGGCTCGTAAACAAGCACGAGACGATTGACTGCGGTCTGATAGATTGAAGCAATCGACAGATAACCAAAACCGATCGTGTACATCACTAAAAATGGCAGCAGCGTGAATTGGGACTGGATTAATGCATAAGTTGTCGTTACTAATAGATACATTGTTATCGCCAGCTCAATAAAACTCATGGGCGATACTTTTTCGACATATTTTTTTGAATTGATTCGGTCTTTTTTGGATAAAATCTTAAATTTCGGAGTTCTCGTAAATTCGGTCGGCTTTTTCCAGATCGCCTTAAGAATTCCCCAGGAATTAGATAAACTTAACGACATAAAACCACCGATCAGAAAAACCGGTATAAATCCGCGCGCCAATCGCGTCAGTAAAGACTGTTTCTTCTCTCTTCGGTTTATCTCTTTTTGAGCAAGAGCATACACAATTGGATAAGGGACCACCGACAAAGTAAATGCACCGAGAATTAGAAAATACCAGCGGAGGGTATCCGGGTTTTGAACTTTAACAATCAGAATCGGTAAGGAAAGCAGAGTCAGCAAAAACATCAAGGGAAAAACCATATTATTGGTCAAATGGACAAATGCTTCGTATTTTACCCGCAATGGTAATTTCGACCGCAGAATCGGTTTTAAAAGTTTGCGCGCGGTTTCAAAAGCGCCTTTGGTCCAGCGATACTGTTGTGCGCGAAAACCATTAAAATCAACTGGCACCTCACCCGGTACAACCATATCCCGGACAAAAACTATTTTCCAGTCTTTCATTTGGGCGCGATACGACAGGTCTAAATCTTCGGTTAAAGTATCTGACTGCCAACCGCCGGCATCTTCGATTGCCTGTTTTCGCCAGATCCCGCAGGTACCGTTAAAATTGATAAAGCAATCATTATCTGCCCGAAGTTTCTGTTCCATATAAAAATGGCCATCCAACGCAACCGCTTGACCTTGGGTTAGAAATGAATAGCCCCGATTCAGATGTCCCCACCGGGTCTGCACTGCCGCCACTTTTTTATCTTTACGAAAGAAATGGGGTACGGTCACTTTTAAAAACCGTCTCGGCGCAATAAAATCGGCATCAAAAATCGCTACGAATTCACCTTTTGCCTTTGGCAAAGCTTCTTGTAAGGCACCGGCTTTATAACCCCGACGGTTATGACGATGGAGCATTTTGATATCATAACCCTGTTCTTTATATTTATCGATGAGCCGGTTGATAATAAAAGTCGTTTCATCGGTTGAGTCATCCAAAATCTGAATCTCCAAACAGTCTTTGGGATATTCTATAGCACAAACCGAGTTAATGAGCCGCTCGGCAACATATTTTTCATTAAAAAATGGTAATTGTATTGTTACCATCGGGTATTGTTTCAGCCGGGGAGTACGCTTCGATTTTACTTTGTTTTTCCGTTTGTCTTTGATATAATAATAAATCATCAAGTAAGCGTGTATCGAATAAATGCCCAGAATCAAGATTAACAAAAAATAAACGACCAGCAGCACGGTCTGCATTATCTACCGCTCCTTATCTCAACGAGTTTGAGCGGTAAAGACAACATTCCACCTTTTATAACTGCAATTGTATTCATAATCTCATTTCTATTGAATAAAACTCGAAATACTATTCTATCTGAAAAACCATCCTTGTCAATATCAAATATTGCCAGTTCGGTTGCATCAAGCACGGCACGGAAACTGATTCTTTCTTCTCTGCTTGCTAAATATTCTTTAATAATTTGCGCTCCGTTTTGGTTTATCTGTAACTCGATTTGCGGATATGGCTCATAACCTGTTATTTTTATATCACTTATATTAGACTCGTCAAATAATGGTATTGATTCCTGTCCGGCAAAAATATAAAACTTACCCGGCGTTGTGAGCAGTTGTCTGATTAATCGATGGTCTGGAACCGATGTTGGTATTTCCATAGCAATCTCAAATCGGGCCCGGTTTCTTTCCCTTTTGCTTTTTATCTGAAAGTTTTCGCCGGCAAACCTGAGCCGATTAGAAAGTACTGTTGTAATCGTATTGGTCTCATTTTTAGCAAGTTTTCTTAACGATGCAATCTCAATTTGCGTATTTGGGGAGAATGGAAATTTTATTCTCTGGCGGGTGTTGTAATTGGCGAACTCAACCCGCCATAAGATTTGCTCAAGACTGTCCTGGGCTGATATCTTGAGCGGTAAGAGCGTATTCTTATCAACAATAAAAACGGCTTTGATGCGACTCGTAAAAGTCGGGTCTAAAAAAGCGAGATTCGGATGAAAACTATAAGTCAGGAACCTTGAGTCTTGCTCAATCAGATAAAATTTAGTATTGGCAATAACTCTTTCAATCGTTATCATCAGGTCGGCATCTTCTTCACGCGGCATGACCCGCCACTTTTTGGTTTTCTCATCTATCTGATATTGATAATCGCCGCGCGCTTTAATCATCACCTTGCGCGTTTTGTCATTAACCGTATATTCGCCCTGCCTTTGTTCTTGATTCGGAAAAACTCGAATCCCTTTGAAAGTCGCCCAGACATTATGCGGTCGGTCACTTTTAAACTGATACTGGTAAACAAATGATGATGTGTTTTGCAGATTAACCCAGCTGAGTTTTAGTGCTGAATCCGGGTATTGCGCAATCAAATCATCAATTGAAGAAACTGTAAACAGCGTTGTTGCCGGCGGGATTCTATTTATTACGGCACAGCTCAGTATCAGCACTGAACACAAAAGTATAATCTGAAAACGCATTATCTAAGCATTCCCGTCTTTTTGGGCTTAAAAATCCGTACCGAGGCTGAAATAAACCTTCCAGTTTTTATTTTCCGTAGCCGACAGCGGCTTGGCAAAATCGAGTTTCAAGAAAAAGTATGAAATCTGGATGCGGATGCCGGCTCCGATACCGATTTTTAAATCCTTAAACCCCTCACCCCGTGCATATAAATTTGTCGAATCATTAAATACTGCCGCCGCATCTAAAAAGGTTACGCCCCGGATATTGCGCAGTTCAATCGGTAATGGAAAGGCAATTTTCAGCCGGTCGATAAACGGATGGCGTAATTCCAGACTGGTAAACGCAATTGTTGAACCCCGATTGTCATTGAATTCATAAAATTCGTAACCGCGCACGACTTCACCGCCAATCGCATATTGGTCTTTATCCCTGCCAAAACTGTTCAAACCGTACAACCAGGTCGCAAAAGTATAACGATTACCCAATCGAAAATAATTTCGCAAGTCCAGATATGTCGTATAAAATTTGCGGCTCGACAAAACGGCTGACTGGTTTGATTTAAGTCGCATTCTCGTGCCGCGAAACGGTCCCCATTCATTCCAGATTGAATTATCAAAAACAAATGCTTGGCTGAGCACAAAATTCTGTTCGTGATAACTATCCCACAGATACCGTCGGTCAATAATCTTGACTATCTCTTCATTATAACTGAAATAATTGATATTCCCGAATTCAAGCCGGGTAAACTTATCCAGGGGGTAAGATGCCAAAACGCCAAATCCCCGGTTGCGTCGAATATGCACATAATTGGAATAGACTGCCGGATAATCAAAGTATTGAAACAATAACAATGCCCAATCAGTCCGGCGCGGCATATACCAATAATTGAATATGATGTCAGAATTGGCAATATCCTGATACAGGTCAGTAACCAGATAAAACCGGTGGCTGCCCAAGACATCGCTGAACGAGACATTGAGCTGTCCGGCAAAACCGCCATAGGTCGAATAACCCGCTTGACCGACCGCATAATCAGCCGAGACATTGAATTTATATGGATTGACTTTTTTCTGCTCTACGCCGTACGGCTCGTATTCAGGATAATCTTTTTGAGCCAGGTATAAAGATTCGGTCTCAACCAGAGGAATCATGATTAACGGCTCATCAATCACGCTGATATCCCAGCCAAAATTATTAAAATATGAGAATGCTAATTTGTTATCGTCCTGGGACAGAGACGGATGATAGACCCCGCCTAAAAAATTAGTCCGGCGCACCACTCGTTTTTCTGGTATTGAATAGACATATATATTATAAGAAGAGTCTGCCGCAACAAAAACGAGGTTTTCCGTATCTGCAGTATAACTCGGTTTGGCAAGATACTGACTGCGTTCAAAACCAGGATATTTTTCAATCTTGTTTACGGTCGCAGCCGGTCGGTTCGATTGGTTCAAAACGCCCTTATCAAAATCGAGACTGGCCCGAAACAAAGCATAGGCGCCGATTTGCCAGTTATCCAGGTCCGGGCGGTCCGATACAAAAGTTATCTTTTGACCGTCTGGGGCAAAAACCGGGTCGCGGTCATCATAATAATCATAAGTAACCCGTATTAGCTCGCCGTCATCCAGTCTTGCGATGTAAATATCGGCATAACCGTTTTTAAGACCGACAAAGCAGACCATTTTATTGTCCGGTGAAAGCGACGGCGTATACATCCCATCCAGGTTATACTGCAGTCGTTTTTTAATTTTACCGGACGGATATTCGATGACAACGATATTGTCAATTCCGCGGCTTTTCGCAATCAGAACAATAAACTTCTCGTCTGATGACCAGCTCATGCCGCCCCGTAAAATCTGGAACGCTTCAAAACCGGCGCTCCGTTCACCTTTAACCAGCCGGCGTAACACCTTGCCGTCAATCGCAGAAATCACATATACATCAGAATAGCCGTTGCGGTCCGAGATAAAGGCGATTTTGGTACCGGTCGGCGAAATTGCCGGTGAAGCGTTATAAATCGAGTTGTCTTTTTGATGGTCGGTTAAAAACCGTCCGATTTGAGCGAAATTATCTTTAACCACGATTTGCGGATAGTATTTAACTTTCAGATAACTTTCGAATTTCTTGTTAAAATCGGCAACCGACATGCCAAAACTGTTCTTAAATGCGGTTTCGACACTGCGCCGGTTTTTAAGCGTATGCATAAATTCAAAGACTTTTTTGCGGTCATAGGTTTTGGCAACATAATGAAAAAACGCTTCGCCGATCCGGTAGTTGACATACCCCATATAATCACTTAGGAACTCTAAAGGAATATAGCGGTTATTCAGCACCAGGTCGCGCATGAATATTTCCGAACCGATATCGGTCTCGTTTTCATTGGACATAAATTCGGAAAATCCTTCCATAATCCACAGCGGCACCGAAAAATCCGACGCCGAAGTCAGAATTGAAGCGAGCCGGGAACGGTAGAACATTTCGAATTCAAAGATATGGGTTATCTCGTGTTCAATCACATGCCGGAACTCTTTATACGAACCGTTAAACGGCACCACGACCCGGTTCTTAAAAAGCTCGGCAAAACCGCCGACCGACTCTTCGATAATATCCAAAATAATATTGGTCTGGCTGAACTGATTGGGTGAGTTATAAATCACGACCGGTATTTTGTTCTTTATGGTAAATCCCAAATCCGTAGAAATCCGTGCGTAAAACTCTTCGGTATAACGGCTCGTGAATTCTAATAAGTGTTCACCGCCGTCGTAAAAATAGATTGTGAAATGTTCGGTTTCATAAGTTTTGAATGGGAAATCCTGGTACTGAACCTTATTCTTGTTAAAATAATACTGGGCATGGGCGATATTAAAAACAAAAGACCAAAGACCAAAAACACAAATTAAAAACAAAAAAATCTTTTTGGATAATAGACGATTTTGATATGTTAATATTTTTGTTTTTAATTTTTTATTTTTCATTTTTTATTTTAAGATATTACCAGGCAGCCGATATACGCCTCGCCAGTATTGGATTGAATCTTCAATTTTATAATCATCAGCAATTCGGCCATTAACGATTTCACCGACAAACCAGGTTCGGTCACCGGTTACGAGTTCTTGGACAACCTTACATTCGATATTGACCGGACATTCTTTAACGCTTTTCGTTTTTACGGATAACGAATCTTGCTTGGTCAAACCGGCCTCTTTAAACTTGTCCAATACCTTACCCGATTTTGCTCCGCAAAAAATCGTCGGCTTGAGCAAATCTTTGGTCGGAATGTTAACGACAAATTCTTTTGCTTCTTTTATTAGACCATAAGAATACCGTTCTGGTTTAATGCCGATACCCAAGAGCGGCGGTAAAAAAGAAACGATATGAATTAGAGTAACGGTGATGATATTTTCCTGACAGGTAACAAGTACGGTCGGAAAACTCGCAAAACTGCTCATTAACTTAGAACTATCTTGAATGATTTCTTTAGCCATGAAAAATGATATCTTATATAATAGTCAATGTCAACACAGTACCTGTTTTTACCCGTTACTCATGATGAGTAATCATTATCCTGTTCATGATTTTCTCAGACCGGCTACTGTATAACGGCATGGTCACGATGAGCCAGATGTCAGCATATTTCCAGCCAAATCCAGACCCTTACTTAACCGGTAAGCGTCATAAGAGGTCGCTAATAGGCAGGGGCTTAGTCTTTGCTTAAAATACTCAGATCAAGAGTTAAATCTGATTCAGATTCAGATATGCTCAAAACTTTGCTCTTTGCTCGGTTATAATCAGACTTATCAAGACTGACAAGACCTTTGCGATAATCTCAGTAATTAAACCAGCAAAGAATAGAGCAACTATTATCGAAAATAGACTTCGATTGAAATAAAAAAGGGACGCTCCTGGTTTTACTCGCCTTGATTCGACATAATCAATCGAGTCGAAGCGGGCAGGTGCGTCGCTTAAATAAAAGTCATTGCGAGACTGCGAAGTAGTCGTGGCAATCTTACATACGGTAAAAAGATGAGATTGCCGCGGGGTCCGAAACGGACCGCGCAAAGACATACTAAACAAAAGGGGCGCTCCCTGTTTTAAGGGTGCGTCTCTTTGTATTCTCACCACCCTCTCCCTTTACGGGAGAGGGTTAGAGTGAGGGTTTAGTTTTTATTGCACAATCAGTTTCACTTCTGATTTGTCTTTCGAACTTTCGTATTTTAAGAAGTAGATACCGCTTGCAACATTTGAGAGATTGAATGTATAAGCACCCGGATTATGATATTCATTGGTCAAGGTCTTGACCAGACTACCGGTCACATTATAAAGTTTCAGACTCACTTTGCCGGCAATCGGTACCATGTAATTAATCACGGCTGTCTGTGTAAACGGATTCGGAGTTATCTGTAAGAGCGGTGTCATCTGCGTGGTTATTGCGCCCTGATTAGGAACGATAGTTGCTGGCATATCTGGCATCTCGTTTTTCTTATCTGATTTTGTTGGCGCGGGCGTATAGCACCAGAATTCAGCCGAATTATTGCCTTTAAAGAGCCAGACTTTATCATCGAGTTCAGTTAGAGCAGCTCCAGATTTGGGAACGCTTTTCTTGCTGTTTTGCAGCATTGGTATCGTTTCTTTAGGAGTCCAGGAGCTGTCTTCCGGATTAAATGCCCAGAACTCACCCGAACCGCCGCCTTTAATTAAGTAGATTAAATCATCGCATTTCGTCATTGCCGCGCCGGCTTTCACTTTCTTCTTCTTGTCAATCGTCGGATGAATCATTGGGACTGATTCGATGAGATGCCAAGTTTTAGGAACGCTGTCATACATGAACAAGTAATTATTTTTACCGCCGCCCTGCAGCGCCCAGATTTTCTTGTCGGCTAACGCAATACAACTGCCGTCTTTGAATGCTTTGTTCCCAGGTGCGGTCACCTCAGGTAATGTGTCCCAGACGCCAGTATTGATGTCATATACGAAAAAGTTCTTCTGACCCACTTTCTGTCCGCCGGCTAAAAGATAGATTTTATGAACATGCGCTCTGCCCCAGTGCAGAATACTGGTACCTGCTTTCAATCCTTTAACTACTGGCACTGATGCCAATTGAATCCAGGTATCGGCTGGATATGGATTTTCAGCATCGATATAATAAACCCAGAATTCTTTAGTACCATTACCTTTGACCGCATAGATTTTGTCGCCTTCAGCACAGATTGAAGCGCCTTTGCCAATCTTCTTTTTATTTATTTTCAACGGGTCAGTTTCTTTTGGACCGTATGGAATTGATTCTAACTGGGACCAAACTCCGAGTGCACCTGGTGTATATTTATAAAACTGCCAGGACTTATTACCCGGGAAGGCGTAGATTTTACCGCTCTCTGTAGTCAAGCAACCGCCGTCTTTCACATATTTATTCACTTTTATATCCGGTGGATGTGGAATCGATTCCTTCTGCGCCCAGCCCGGTATTACCGGTGGTGCGACCACGATTGTAAACGCTACTTCTTTCTTGTCATTGTCTGCAAATAAATCAGTTGAAAGTTCAGTTGAGCATTTTGCCGTGTAATCGCCTGGTGGTCCAACTGTCCAGCCGGCAAAATCAATGGTCAGTTCATCCAGAGAATTAAGCGTAACCGTAGTGTCATCAGTCCAGGTTGCTTTGGCAGGTCCGTCAATCGTGAATTTGACATTAAAGATTTCGGTGCTGGTACCATAATTCTTGACTTTTGCCTGCGGCGTGATTGTGGCAGTTGAATCAATATTGCCGGCAGTTGGCATATAGATAGCAACCGTGCCGACATTATAATCGAATTGACCAACCACAGTAAAGACACTATCTTGTTTGTCATTTAAGTCATCCATATCAGTTGCCAGTTCGGTCGAACACTTAGTCGTGTAATCGCCTGCTCCAAAAACGGTCCAGTCAGCAAAATCAATAATCAGTTCATTACCAGCGCCAACTGTTACCATTGTGTCGTCGGTCCAGGCTGACATTGACGGTCCTTCGATTGTGAATTTGACATTAAAGTTTTCCGACACATTACCAAAGTTCTTGACTTTTGCTTGCGGTGTAAAAGTTGCGACTGAATCAAGATTCCCGGTCGGTTGATTGATTTGCACAGTTCCGACATCATGGACATAGACCATTAACTGCCCGGTCAGACTATCATTCGTATTATCCCGGTCGCCAGTTAATTGAGTGGTGCATTTCACTGTATGCAATCCTCTTGGCCAGTCAGTCCAGCTTGGAAAATCGGCTTGAATTGTTGTTTGCGGTGTGTGATTAGTTACGGCATAAGTCCCGGTATAAAAACTGCCAACCGTCATTTGCGCTGTATAATCAACTGTCGTATTACCATAATTATAAAGATACGCAGACGGCGTCACATTAGCAGTCGAATCAACCGGCGATGACGGCGTAAAGAAAATCCCGGTCGGCCCGACATCATTAGTATCATTAGAACTAATCTCACAAACATCAGTATATCCAACTGTTGTCACATCAAGCGTGATTGGAACCGTGCCAAATCCTTCTGGGAAAAATACGGCTGTTTCTGGTTCGGTCCACATAATCGGTTCAACCATCGGCATTTCGTCAAGAACGCAAACCGGTCGGTTACCCATTGGGTCTAAGGTCAGGAAATGAAAATCCGCACCGCCCAGACCAAAACTATTGGTCCAGCCGGCAATCGCATAACCGCCGCTCATAGTATTAATAATCGGATATGCTTCTTCATCCTGTGCGCCGGGAATACTCGGATGCACTCTTGTCCATATCGGCATACCCGTCATCTGGTCTATTTTCATAATTAAAAAATTCGAATTCGGCGGCGGAACATGTCCAACACTCCTTGTCCATCCAGCTAATGCATAATTACCATCATAATCAACCATCAATGACTGTTCATCCATCACTTTTTCATCATCATTCATCCAGCCATATGCATTTTTCCATAAATCATTGCCAAACATATCCATTTTCCAGACAAAAATATTAGCTGGTGCACCGGCGGTTCCGGTTCCCGGACCATAGCCATTGGTCCAACCCGCGACTGTGATCATATTGTCAAATATTATTGAATATCCTTCATCATCATATTCACTGCCCAAAACCTTAAAATGTACCGGCGTGCCAGAAGTATCAATACTCATCATAAAGGCATCCCAGTTAAAAGTCGGATAATAAGGATTTTTTGCCCGACCAGTAATCGCAAATCCGCCATTTATAAATCCTGGTACTCCAACCGGCAATTCTACAATATCATAACCTTCAGCCGGACTCAGAATTGGTGATGGTTCCCAGGGCGTTCGACGATGATAAATTTTTGGCCATTGAGGTAACAAGATACCGAGCGGGTCAATTCTCATCACAAGAATAGCTGGTGATGGTCCAGCGCCAGCATATTCGGTCCAGCCGACCACGGCATAACCGCCGCCCATTGGGGCAGAAACCTCGATAATCGAATATGCCTGGTCTTCCCAGCTGCCTGACATTTCAGAATAAACATATCCCCACTGCACAGTAAGCGTATTATCCAGTTTAATCACGAAAATATTTGCTTTCGGTGTTCCGGTGCCATAACTTCGGGTCCAACCGGTTAAGGCATAGCCCAAATCACTGGTTCGAATCAATGAAGTTGCAATCTCAGTATTTGCGCCAATCGAAACTTTTGCCTGTACTGGATTAGCAAGCGAATCGATTTCAACAATCAAGATATTTGTATCTGAAGCCGATAACAAATTTTCCGTATATCCAGCCATAACATAACCGCCGTTTTCATTCCATCGATTAACCAGAGCATGCGCTTTTTCATTTGTTGTGCCGCCAAAGGTCCGGCACGGCAGATTTTGTGCAATAAGCACAACCGGCAATAATACCAATATTGCCAGCATGATTTTTACGACATTTTTACTCATACTTTCCCCCATTTTTCAGCGAGCAAAAATTTGAAATACTTTATCAGTTTTCTTTGTTCTGCTCACTTTTATTATCGGCAAGATTAATTATATTCTAAACCGTTATGAGATGTTTGTCCCTTGCCTTGACTCATCTCCGGACTAAGTTATTAAATCCCGAATCCAGCAAATACAAAATTACCTTCGGGTTCAGAGATACGATAGTATAAAACTAAACTCCAAATTGTCAAGAGGCTCGCGCTGACAACACCATTTATCCGCATTTTATATCTCAATAATTATGTTATACTTATAAACAGATTTTTACATTTTATTATTTATTTCGTATTTGCGAATAATTTACTCGTAAGGGGTATGAAAAAAAGCCAGAAATACATCTGTCAATTAAAAGATAACGGGTGGGACCCGTAAAACCGGCCTCCGCACGAAAAAGGGACGCTCCCAGTTTTATGGGTGCGTCCCTTAATTGTTTGTCCCTTACGGGATCGTATATATTACTGCACAATCAGTTTCAGTTCTGATTTAGAATTATTCACTTCATATTTTAAGAAGTAAACGCCTTTGGCTAATTTATTCGCATTAAGATTCATCGAATAGGTGCCGGCAGTCATCGTGTTGTCAAGCAGAGTTTCGACTAATCGACCAGATGCGTTATACAGTTTTATCGAGACTTTACCGCTTGTCAGAATCGTGTATCGAATCGTCGCCAGTTTATTTAACGGATTGGGCGCAACCTCAATTGCAAAACTATTATTAACGATTTTTTCAGTCTGTACTGGTGTGATGGTCGATTGTGCGACAACTCGGTACGGTTCTAATCCGGCTAATGATTGATATGACCACAGCTCTCCTGTATTGTTGCCTTTGAGCGCGTAGATTTTGCCATCATAAGCAATTAAGGAACCACCTGTTTTCACTTTTTTCGGTCCGGGAATCGGGTCAGCATGATACCAGGTATCTTCTTCGGGCACATAATAACCGAACAAATGTGTATTGCCGCCCTTAAACGCATAAAGCTTTCCATTCATTGCCACTAAATCAGCACCGTCTTTGATTCGCTTTTTTCTCGGTTGATTCGGGTTGTCAAACGAAGCGTGTGCCAGATTATTCCAGGCATTAAGAGTTGGCGAATAGGCATAGAAAAATGATGTGTTGCCGCCGATAAAGGCATAGATTAAACCATTCATCTCTTCTAATGCCGCCCCGGGTTTTACCATCCTGTTGTCAACTGATTTGAGTGAACACCTTTCTGCCCAGGAATCAGTGGCCGGGTCATACATCCAGAACTCGGTCGTTTTACCGCCTTTGAATGCGTAAATCTTATCACCACAAGTCACTAATGAGCCGCCGCCTTTGACCTTTTTCTTCATTTCTGGTGACCGGAACGGAATATCGCTCATCTGAATCCAGGTATCATTGGCAGGAATATTTGCCCAGAATTCTTTGGTATTACCGCCTTTAAAAGCATAGATTTTATCTCCATACACAGTCAGGTCGCCGCCGTTCTTAACATTCTTCTTAAGATACTTAACTGAATCTTTTTTTAGCCATGGGATTGGCTCTAAAGTGTCCCAAACATCGGTTGGTGGGTCATAGACATAGAATTCACAACTATTATTGCCCCGAAACGCATAAAACAAGTCGCCATACACAACTAACGAACCACCGTCTTTAACGAATTTTCTCTGTTTTAACGAAGGCATATTGGCTAATTGTTTCCAGCCCGATATTCGAATCTTTTTCGATATTTTATTATTAAGCAGATACTCGTCACCCGGATATGCGGTCCAGGCACAGACTGTATAAGTATCAGGCGCGGTCACATAAGTATGGAAAATCACACTCATCGTATCGCTCGGATTAAGCGTCGAAGTAATTGCTAAAGAATCAAGCCGGTCCCGGATTTCAAAATAAACAAACCAGTTCGGCGACAGCGGGGTTAGTCCTGTGTTCTGAACCTGGACTTTAACATCAAAACGGATTGTATCAGCGATATCCAAATTCATATTCGTTATAAAAACCGGTGCCACATCAATACCGGGCCGATACATGACCGTAAAGTCATCAATCATCCATTTGCCGGCATTAAACGCCTGGTATCGAAACGCAACCCGCACCGAATCCCTGGTCCGCACCAATGCCGAAATATCGTGATTCTGATAACCGAGACTGATAATCTCGCTCACGCCGCCAACATACCGGGCAACCTCGTGCCAGGTCAGACCATCATCATTACTGACCAAGACATAACCGAAATCTGGCAAAGCATTGAGATAAGCTTCATAATGGTTCCAATAACTGAGCGTATATTGAGTATCGACCGAACAGTCCAGTCTTGGTGAAATCAGCCACTCGTTCTGGTGCTCGACAGGATTATATTTAACCGCGGCAACGCTTCGTGACGGCGCGCCGGTATGGGCATGAAACCAGTCATTATGATTCCACTCTTTGGGGTTTTCACTGCCATTGTCAACAATCGACCAGCCGCAGAACGGCGGATTATCACCAAACGGTCCCCAGTCTTCGTTAAAATCTTTCACATACGGCACCGAATGAAATTCCGGACAGACTGTAATCTCTTTAAATAAAGTATCATTGGTCATATCCTGGTCAGTTGCAAGTTGGGTAAAAAACTTAATCGTATAATCACCGGCTATGCTCGGTGTCCAGACCAAAAATGTATCTACGCTTCCTAAGGTATCGACTGAAATATTGACCTGGTCAATTATTACATCATCAACAGTCATTAAGACCGGCACATTTGTCTGCGGACTTGTGCCATAATTACGCACGGTTAAGAAGAATGTGTCCGGGTCATTAACCACAACCGGTACGGTCTGAATCGCATTCAGTGTTGCCACGCCCATATCATTGTCATACGGAAAACCGACTTCAATATCGTCAATCATCCAGGCAAACGGAATGCCGGCATCAGCCGGTCCGTCGGTCGCATGCCAGGCAATCTTGATGGTCTGGTTGGCATAAGCAGAAAGGTTTAGTTCTAATGGCTCGACATAACGGTTCCAGGCGACAATCAGCTGGTTCGTAAGGTCATAAATATTAGTCCAGGTCGTGCCGCCGTCAGTTGAGATTTTTGTATAATAATGAGCGCTGTCATTTGGTCCATGATGACCATAATACCAGTATTTCAAATAATAACGGTTGGTCGAAGAACCGGTTAAGGTAATCTCCGGTGAAATCAGCCACTCATCCTGATGCGCATATGACCACCACAATCCAGCCGCACCTGGGGCTGAATAAAAATAGTCGAGCGTATCAAAAAGGTCCCAATAACACGGATATACGCCGTTCATGCCCGTGTTGGTTTGAGTTCGGGACCAATTTATCGGTGGAAAAGTCGCGCCGTCAAAACTCTCGGC
This sequence comes from Candidatus Latescibacterota bacterium, assembly GCA_018335915.1. Classification (GTDB taxonomy): domain Bacteria; phylum Hydrothermota; class Tepidihabitantia; order Tepidihabitantales; family CAIPLT01; genus JAGXRL01. Next base: position 327 of record JAGXRL010000044.1, on the reverse strand, counting down.
AAAGATGACTGAATTCTTTGCTGATGATGTACGCGGAAGGTGTTTACTAAAAGCATGGGGAAACGGATCATGATTAAATCTATTATCCGCATCATACTTGCTCGGCGATTGGTATGGCATAGCAAATACCGATGCCAAACCGATTACTAACAATACTAACACTGCTCTTTTCATTTTTCCTCGGTTCTCTTTTATTATCGGCAAGATTAATTATATTTTAAACCATTATGAGATGTTTGTCCCTTGCCCTGACTCATCTCCGGACTAAGTTTTTAATCCCGAATCTAACATTTGCAAATTTACCTTCGGGTTCAGAGATGCGATAGT
>JAGXRL010000043.1 GCA_018335915.1 Candidatus Latescibacterota bacterium | reverse complement strand
CTTGATGGAACCGTAACAAAACAAAAACATGTATCCTAATACTAAAAAATTTCCACAAACATTGACAATATCTCTGCATTTTTGTAGGTCTGAGCCGGAACCGCAATGTCTTCTTTGGCAATCACCGTGGATATAATCGTATCTGTGCCATCTACCTGTGACCAGGTTTTGCCAACTTCTAAAGGCAACACCAGCATAATTGTCGGCATGGTGTCATCAAGTGCCTCATATGACCATAGCGTGTCATTGAGATTTTTCATGTATGTTGTATCAACCCAGTCGGTAGAGTCGACCATCGGAATATAGGTATATCTAGTTGCCTTCATAACTGATACAAAAACTTCATGCCCACCGATCGTTGCCGTGCCGGTAATTTCGGTTTCTGCTTTAACCATTGACATCGTATCAACGGTTGTTGCCGCTGTGTCTGCCATGGTTGTATAGCCGGTATATTTCCAGATATTACCAATTTTTAATGGATAAAAATCTTTTCCGCCAAACAGACCGCAACCGATAATTAAGAGCACCGGAACTAAGAGTAACAGTTTTTTCATTGTAAATTCACCCCTTTCTTGTAAGGTTTTTAATTAACAAAAATTTACTACTGACTAGTAAATTTTCAAAGAGCAATGTATAACTATATAGATTATACGTACTACAGCTCTTTTGTCAAGTACTTATCACTTGACACGGGTTCAGATAAACTTATAATTATATTGAAGCTATGTTGAGAGAGAAACGGAGTATAAAAACCTGATTTGATGACTGAAGTTAATACTAACGGTATGAATAGAGAAGAAAACACGGATCCTCGATTATGTCTGAGGACAGGCAAGAGAATTAAACACAGGATTAACTCGATGATTATATTATTAGTTACCACGCTTTCAATCATTGTGCTTGACCAGATTACCAAGTCTTTGGTTTCGAGAAATCTCGTCATGCACCAGCCGGTGAACATCATTGGTAGTTATCTGAGATTTTTTCTGGTGCATAATCAAGGTTTAATTTGGGGTCTGCCTTTTAAAAGCAATCTTACTTATTATGTCCTGCCGATTTTGGGTATTGTGGTTGTGCTCTATATTGCCCTAAGGTCAAACCGCCGGTATCTGGGATTTGTTTACGGACTGATTTTGGCCGGTGCGGCGGGTAATTTGATCGACCGGATCCGGTTCGGTTATGTAGTTGATTTTATTGATATGGGTATTAAAAATCTGCGCTGGCCAACTTATAATATTGCGGATATGTCGATTGTCTTTGGTGTTATCCTTATCCTCGGATATGAAATTTTACGGAAAAAGAATCCCCATGCATAAAATCTATCTTGATAATAATTCAACAACACAGGTTGACCCTGAAGTTGTCCAGGCAATGCTGCCTTATTTTAGCGAATATTACGGCAATCCGTCTAACCTTCATTCTTTTGGAAGGGATGCCAAAGAAGTACTAGAACTTGCCCGGGAACAAGTTGCCCGGCTTATCAATGCCCGACCTGAGGAGATTATATTTACTTCGAGTGGAACAGAATCAGATAATTTAGCAGTCGTCGGCACTTATAAAGCTAATATGAATCGAGGCTCGAATCTTATCATATCTGCCTTTGAACACAGTGCGGTCTATTATGCGGCGAATTATCTGAAAAAATGGCATAATGCAGATATCGTTAAATTACCGCTTGACCAACATGGCATTGCTTCGCCATTAGAACTGAGCAAGGCAATTACAGACAAAACAGTTTTGGTTTCAGTTATGTATGTTAACAATGAAATTGGTACGATTGAACCGATCCAGAGACTTGCCCATATCGCACATCAAGTCGGCGCTTATTTTCATACGGATGCGGTGGCGGCGGCGGGTAAAATTCCGATTGATGTTAAAGCCCTGGAAGTTGATTTGCTAACTATATCCAGTCATAAAATTCACGGTCCCAAAGGTGTGGGAGCACTTTATGTCAAGCCCGATGTCGATATCCAAAGTGTCTTATACGGCGGACTTCAGGAGCATGGATTGCGTCCCGGCACTGAAAACCTTGCTGGTATTGTCGGATTTGGCAAAGCAGCAGAGATTGCAAAGCGTGATTTAAGCACGGGAGTACCTGAAAAAATTAAGGTCTTACGCGACTATCTGCAGGAAGAATTCGAGAAAAAAATCCCAGACATAAAAATCAACGGACATCCATTCGAGCGGGTCTGTAATATCCTGAACATTTCTGTGGCTTATGTGGAAGGCGAGGCATTACTCATGAATCTTGATTTAGAAGGAATTGCAGTTTCATCCGGGTCAGCATGCTCGACCGGCAAAGCTGATGTGTCCCATGTTCTAAAGGCAATCGGAGTTGAAGATAAATATATCAATTCACCCGTGCGCATGAGCCTTGATAAGAATAATACCAAAGAAGAGATAGATTATACCATAGACACAATGGTTAAAATAGTTGAACGGCTTAGAACAATCTCACCGCTCTGGAAACCCAAGAAATAAGAAAGCAAACCAAAATAGGGAGCAGAGAGCAGGGAATAGTAAAAACTTCTCTCTTCTCTCTCCTCACTTTTCTCTCTTCTCTGACCTTTCTGTTTTTGCTTATACATCAAAAACAACAGTTGCCTGATAACCTTTGTCTGTTTGGTCGATTTTAAACATATAATAAGTCGGGGTTTTAATTTCAATCTTGATTTTATGGCGCGCAGCGTCAAACCTTTCCCCGCTGATCTGAGCTGATAATTTATTATCTTTGATTACTATCTGGTCAACCTGTTTGGCGATAAAAAATTGGGTGGCGAAGATAAAGACCAGTTCCCGTAACCAGTCCATTAATAAATCTTCGGTGGTCGAACCGGACAGTTCAATTTTCCTGGTTTCTTTGATTGCCACAGTATTCAAATCGAGTATATTGTCAAAAATGGCAAAAAGACTGTTCGCAAAGAGTGCTTCTAAATTCTGACCATAAATTTCGACACCCAAATCTGAAGTATGGTCAATATATCGATATCGCATATTTAAGTGTATAAATTTACGATATTAAAGTCAACCCCGCAGCGATGTCGCTCCGCTCCATTTTAAAATGAAAACTGCAAATTTAAAATTTTCAATCTTCAATTTACAATTCGACGAAGTCGTGGGTCAATGGAAAAACGCCTCACCCTCACCAATTACCCATACCTAAATCCTAACCCTCAACTAATAAAAGTAGTAAAAACTCCTCACTTCTCGCTCCTCTCTATTTTCTTACCTAAGCAAGAGCATCTTTTTGGTTTGCTGATAATGGTCGGTTTGTAACCGGTAAAAATAGATTCCGTTCGGACAGACTTTACCTTCGTGGTCTTTACAATCCCACTGAACTGAATACCAACCTTGCTGCTTCACACCATTGGTAAGCGTAATAACTTCTTTACCGGTTGTATTATAGACTGTGATTTTTACATTGGTTGTGAATGGAATCGCATATCTGATTTGGGTAAAATGAGCAAACGGGTTGGGCGAGTTCTGATTGAGCAAGAAACTGACTGGTCTGGTCTGAGTTAAATTTTCTTCAATACTATGAGTAGTCTGGATTCTAAAATTGCGCACATCAGAAAAAGTGCTCTGATTATTAGCCCGGTCAACAGCTTTAACCCGCCAATAATAGTCAGTTGAATCTTGTAATTGGCGTAGATATATAGTATCAACCAGAATCGTGTCAAACGGATTATTAAAACCTGAATTATCGGCAATCTGCAGTTGATAATGCTTGATTCCACTGACATTGTCAGTTGCGCGCAGCCAGATAAAAGAAACTATGGTATCAGTCAAGATTGCATTGTTCGCCGGCACAACAAGAACCGGTACACTGGGAATCGCATAATCAATGCCAAAACTGTCTGGCGCGCAAAATACACCCTGATTACCGAGCAGGTCATAAGCCCGGACTTTCCAAAAATAGCGTGCCTGGTTTAAGACCATAGTATCAGAGGTGTGTGTGGTCGTATCAATTATCGGCGTCGGAAAAAGCGGATTTGTATCAAGATGTAAAATATACCAGACCGGTGTCTGCAAATCGGTTACTTCTGACCAGTTGAAAATTACATCAACGCTATGCAGCCAGGTGCCGTTGATTGGTGCGATTAAGACCGGTGGTTCTGGTGCTCGTGAATCGATTTCAAAACTGCGCACCAATGACCACTGACTCGAATTTGATGCCCGATCAACAGTTTTTACCCGCCAATAATAAATCGAATCAGTCAAATTGAGCGTAATTAAACTGTCGCTAACAACTGTATCGACCGGATTTGTAAATGCGGGGTTATCGCAATATTGTAAAATATAGTGCCAGACTCCACTCAGAGTATCATCTGCCTGGGTCCAGATAAAAGCGATACTTGTGTCATTAGTAATCAGACTGTCAAGCGGGCTGATAAGATTGGGCACGCCCGGCGGCGTAATATCAATGCCAAAACTGTCCGCATTTGAAAATACGCCCTGATTGCCAGCCAAATCATAAGCACGCACCTGCCAATAATAATAAGCATGTTCAGATAAGATAACAGTATCACAAATAAAACCGGTCGTATCAATAAAAGGATTAGTAAAACCGGGATTTGAGTCGACCTGGATAATGTAGAGCACAGGCGATTCATTGAGCGCGACATCTGACCAAATCAAAATTACTAAAGTATCAGCCAGCCAATCGCCATGAACCGGTGAAATCAAAGTCGGCGGCATTGGTGCCCGGGTATCGATTTCAAAACTGCGAGTCAGAGACAACTCACTCTGATTGCCAGCACTGTCAACTGCTTTGACCCGCCAATAATAAACTGAATCAGATAAAGTTAAAATCAGGATTGTGTCAGACTGGACAATTGATTCAGGAGCGGTAAATAACGGGTCAACTGAATACTGTAAAATATACATTTGGATTGCTGGTGAGGCAGATGCCTGCCAGACAAAACTGATTTCAGGATTGTTTGTTACCAGACTGTCCTGGGGCAGAACCAGTAACGGGGTGTTTGGTGTCTGGATAAAAATCCGAAAACTCCGGATTAAACTCCAGTCGCTTGTATTGCCTGCCCAATCCTGGGCACAGACCCGCCAGAAATATATAGAAGATTCCAAAGCTTGCGAAACATAAGTCGTATCAGTAATAGAGTCAATTCTAACCAGACTCGTAAATAAAGCAGTCGTATCATATTCGAGCGTGTAAAACCTGACCCCGCTCAGATTATCAGATGTGCTCAGCCAGTAAAAATTTATGACCGGTATGTTGGTGAGCAGGTTAGAATCAGGCAGAGCCAGAACAGGAATTTGAGGTTGAGTATAATCAATACCAAAACTGTCTGGCGCGCAAAATTGTCCCTGGTTGCCAGCCAAATCATAAGCCCGCACCCGCCAATAATACCGGTTTTCAGCCAGACTAAAAGTATCACTAATCTCTCTAGTCGTATCATTGATAAGCGGCAGCGAAAAATTCGGATTCGTATCAACCTGTAAAATATAAGTTACGGGCGAACCGCTCTTTGATATATATTCGCTTTTATCTTTAGTGATAATCGCGTCATTAAGAAATAGTTCTGTCCATTGAAAAATTATAATTGAATCAGTAAACCAGGCATTGCTGACCGGTTGGAGTAAGACCGGCATATCCGGAGCTCGGGAATCGATTGTAAATTGCCAGGTTTCTGACCAGTCACTTAAGTTTTCACCCAAATCAACTGAGCGCACCCGCCAATAATAAGTCGTATCGAGCAGTCTTACCAAGACCTGATAAGTCGTGTCATTGACATCAATTATCGGTACATTGGTAAAATTAGAATCGAGCGCATATTGAATCTGGTAATAATCGATGCCCGACAAATCAAATGACTGGTGCCAGTAGAATCCGGGCAGAGTTTCATTAAAACAGATATTATTTACCGGTGCTCGAAGTTCTGGAATGGTCGGCGCAATCGTATCATAAGTATAAAATTGCCAGGTCTGATTCGAGACACGACTCGCATTAGTATAATCAAATGCTTTAACATACCAGGTATGATTGTAATTGTTGGTTAAAGGTGCGGCTGGCAATGCAAACGAGTCAGTGCCAGGAATACTCTCCTGATGCAAGACACCATTTATCCATAACTGGTATTTTTTAATTCCTGAACCAGCATCATAAGCCGGATGCCAGGATAGTCTTGGCAAAAGCATGTCTGTTGTGTCATAATGAGTTGGGCTAGCCAGGCTAAACGTGTCGGGTGGATTCCAGTCCAGAATCATTGTGTGGGTCTGGTTTGAATTGCGCACATTATTAAACCGGTCAAATGCGCGAATAAACCAGTTATGATAACCTTCAGCATATGCGGTTGTTGAGGTGGTATCGTTCTGACCCAGACTGTCAACAATTTTTACATTATTGACCCAGACTTCATATTTTTTAAAGCCAATACCCTCATCACTGGTTTTACGCCAAAAAAGAGTCGGGGTCGGCATTGCGATTAAAGCACTGTCCTGAGGCGAGACCAAGTTAAAAGGAGCCGGCGGCGTGGAATCGACTTTAACAATCCAGGTCTGGCTCGAATTTTTATAATTACCCAGACTGTCATAAGCCCGCACATACCAGGAATGTTCTCCGTCTGTCAAAGGGGACAGGCATACCACACTCGTTTCCGGCGGAATAATACTGTCCTGATTTAAAATATTATCAATATACAACTGGTAATAGGCAACTGCGCGTGACTCGCCCTGCCAGACAAATCTGGGCTGGCGCTGGATGACCCAGGATAAGTTTGGCGGCAGTAATAAATTGGGCGTGATATCAACAATAATAATAAGCCGGGTTTGATTGGAAATCCGGACATTGCCAACACTGTCAACTGCCCGAATCTGCCAGGTATGAACACCGGCACTGAGCGAATCAAGACCTGTGGTCTGGGTCTGATTGGGCAGAATATTATCTTGATTAAGATTGCCATCAATCCACAACTGGTATTTCATAAGACCACAACCAGCATCGCTCGATGCCTGCCAGGAATAAGTCAAGCCAAATCCGGTTGTCCAAAAACTGTCAGCTGGTGTAATCAGGTTAAATTCATTTGGCGGCATGGTATCGACCCGGATTGAATAGGTCTGGGTTGACTGGCGATAATTACCCGCCCGGTCCAGCGCGCGAATAAACCAGGTGCGCCAACCTTCAGCAAGACCGGGAATAGAAATCACAGATGAAAACCAAACATCCCGTTTATAACTCGCGTCATAACCACCAAGTACCCACATCTTATCATTAAACACGACTGATGTGTGATTAAAACGGGTTGACCAATTGGCAGTAGAAGTTGCCTGAGTCCAGGTCACGCCGTTTGACGAAGACCAGACATCTTGTTTATAACTCGCATCATAACCGCCAAGCACCCAAAGCTTATTATTATAGGCAAGAGAAGTATGCCGATTGCGAGCTGACCAGCCGGCATTGGCAGTTACCTGAATCCAGGTTATGCCGTTTGACGAAGACCAAACATCATTTAAAAAACCAGCACTGCCATTACCGCCCATAATCCAAATCTTATTATTTAATACGACTGCGCTATGGTCATATCTGCTAGACCAGCCAGCATTCGCAGTTGCCTGAATCCAGTTGACACCGTCTGAAGAATACCAGACATCATTAACCCGCATATTATTAACATTAATACCGCCAATGACCCAGATTTTATTGTCAAACACAACTGAAACATGGCTGGAACGGGCAGACCAGGCAGCTGAAGAACTTACCTGAGTCCAGTTTATTCCGTCAGACGAAGACCAGACATCATTTCTTCGACTACCGGCATCAGAACCGCCCAAAACCCAAATCTTATTATTGAACACAACTGAAGTGTGATAATTTCTGATTGACCAGCCGGCATTGGCAGTTGCCTGAGTCCAGTTTATTCCGTCAGACGAAGACCAGACATCATTTTTCCGGCCGGTGCCGTCAATTCCGCCTAAAACCCAGATTTTATTATTGAACACAACTGAAGTATGACCAGCCCGAGCAGACCAGGCTGCGCTTGATGTGGCTTGAACCCAGTAGGCGCCAAATGCAGTCGAGTTTGTGAGAATACTGTCTTTGTGCAGATTATTATCAATAAATAACTGGTAATGGGAGAGCCCAAAATTATCAGTTGACTGAGTCCAGGAAAAAACCGGGCGACCATCAGCCCAGGCGCCATTTGCCGGACTGACCAGATTAAAAGCAGTCGGTGATTCAGAGTCGATTGTAAAATCTGCATTGCTCGCATCCTGAGCCAGCACATTATTGAGCGTATCCAGCATCTGCACCATAATTCGGCAAGTTGACCGATTCAGACTCGGCACGAGCCAGACATAAGTCGTTTCAAATAAAGCGATATTATAAGCAATCGTGTCAGGATAAGTCGCACCGCTGTTTCTGGAAAGAAGCAATCGATAATGACTGAAATTAGTGCTGTCAGTATGCCATTTAACGGTCTGATTACTTGCACCTGGCCAAACTTCATTGCCGTTAGGTGTAATTAATACCAATCCATAAGAATCTGACTGCGCCGAAACAATAACCGGACTTATAAAAATCGTCAATAAAAGGACGATAAACAATATTGGTAAATTTTTCATTTCAGCGCTCATTTAAACAACACTACATTGTATCGATACTTTTTGAACATTGCAACATCTCTGTCATAAACAAAATATTCCGTTCCACAGTTGCGAGTCTGTAAATATCAAGCAGTAGTCATTAAATTCACAACAGTTCTATCGAATCGCAATCAATACTATTACTGTTATCCAAAGATATCTGAAATTATCTCAGTTGCTGTTAAAAATCCCGGGTATATTTATTCGCTTGGTTGCCAGACATATTTACCGGTCGTGTTAATATAACCCCATTTACCGCCTTCCGGTATTCCGTATTCACCGGGGATTGCGCCAATATTTACCTTGGCTAACCCTTGCGAAAAACTTTGCACATCGTCGAATTGTGCCGGAATCACGATTTTACCTGTGTTATCAATATAGCCGTATTTGCCGCCTTCGGTTACGCCAAACTTATTTTTCACACCGCCAATTTTTACCGCCGCCAAACCTTCTGAAAAAGAGAAGGCATTGTTAAATTGGGGTTCGATGATTACTTGTCCGATTGTATCAATAAAGCTGAACTTATTGTCAAGCATGACCGCGGCCAGATTTTCCGAAAAATTATAACACAACTCGTATTCAGGATTGATTATGATTTGCCCGGTGCGGTCAATAAATCCAAACCGGCTTTGATTGTTTTATTTTAATCCAAGCCCGGTTCAAAGAAAATGAACCCGCTTCATCATATTCGGCTTGAATTACCATTGTACCGGTGGTGTCAATGAATCCGTATTTTTTTTGACTTTTATCCCAAATCGCGACCATTGCCAATCCTTCAGAAAAATCACCAGCATCGTAGAATTCTTTGTTAAAGACTTTGCTGCCTTTTTTATTAATATAGTATTTATGGCTGTATTTCCCTCCGGCTGCCAGGCCATGCGAAAATTTGCCAAATGACGCGCCGGGGTGCAGGGTCCGGTCAAACGCATCTGCGCCGGTTGAATCGATGGTTTGATAAGATGAACCGTAAAATGTCGCGAGTCGAATCTGAGCCAGACCGCCTGAAAATTCACCTGCCCAATCGCATAATACGATTGGAGTGAAGACAATTTTACCGCTTTTATTAATGTATGACCAATGACCGTTATCTTCTACTACTGCAGCCAGACCTTCGGAAAAATTCATTGCTTTTTCAAACTGCGGTTTGATTATAACCTTGCCGGTTTTGTTAATATAACCATATTTACCATTAACCGATACCGGAAACAACGGATTTGGGTCATTGCTTTTTTCTGCCGCACTTAAGGGCAGACTAAGCAATACTACTAATACAAATATCGAAAAAAATCTTTTCATACTGCCTCCTCATTATTTGGTCGGCTGCCAGATATATTTACCGGTTGTATCGATATAACCATATTTATCATTAACTTTTATTTTTGCCAAGCCATTGAAAAACGACCAGGCATCGTCAAACTGGGGTTGGATGATAACTTTGCCGGTTGGGTCAATAAAACCGTATTTACTATCTATTTTAATAACTGCCCGGTTATCGTAAAAATATGACAGGTCATCAAACTGCGGTTCGATAATAAACCGTCCGGTTTGGTCAATAAAACCATATTTACCATTTACTTTAGCAATTGCTCGACCCTGGATAAACCGCCAGGCATCGTCAAATTGTGCCGGGATTGTGAAGTGACCGCTCTTATCAATATAGCCGTATTTCTCGCCGATTTTTACTGCGGCTAATCCTTGCAAAAATTCATCGGCTGAAATAAATTGCGGTTCAATTATAATCTTACCAAGCGTATCGATATAACCCCAGTAATCACTAATTCTCACCTCGGCAACACCTTCACTAAATGCAGATGCGCCGTCAAACTGCGGCGCAATTACCATTTTGCCGTTCTTATCAATGTATCCATATTTAGTATCAATCTTTACAACTGCCCGACCGGCTCGAAAATAGCTTGCATCGACATATGACGGGTTAATTATAAACTTGCCCGAGCGGTTAATATATCCAAATTTATCATCGATTCCTGCTAGAGCTACGCTTTCAACAAAAAACCAGGTCGCATCAAATTGAGGTTTGACTGCGATCTTACCGGACTGGTCGATATAACCGTATTTATTATTTACTTTTACTGCGGCAAGACCTTCTCGGAATTGCCCGGCATCGTCAAACTGCGGTTGGATGATAACTTTGCCGGTCTTGTTAATATAACCATACTTCTTACCGACTTTAATCAGAAAATACGGATTCGGGTCAATAAATTTTTCCGCGAATACTGATGATAGTATGTTTATTAATAATAAACATAATGTTATGTTTTTCATATTTTCTTCATTCCTAAAAAAAATATATATCAAAATCAATAAATGTCAAGACAGTACAAGATGTCTTTTCGCATCTCCATTATATCTCTATTTATCTTTAATGCATTTCTACAAATTTCAGATTTTAAGACTTGACAAATAAGGGTTTGGGAGTAAGCGGTTTAATTTTAAAACTTCTTTTATTATCTTCTGACTCGGCGGCAAATTCAGAATATTTCCAGCAAATATACTCCAATAATTTATTTAATTGTGCATGGGCATAATAGGTTTTATAGCATCGTATAGTAAAGCAAGGAAAACTTTTATACGATTTGTAAGTTTTTCTTAGATTCTTTAATGCCCCTTTTTTCCGAGTGCCGTTCTCCAACCCATTTTCGAATCTAGTCCCGTAGATGCGCTCCGAGTTGTCCCCGTTTTTACGCTTGAACATACCATGCGGGGAAAACCCGTCTGGTCACGGCTGACCAAAGCCGGGAATAAACAATCCTGTTTGCGCCAAGTCAAGCAAAATAAAAAGGTCGGGAACTTATGACGACATAAACTCAAACGCAGGGGCGACCCCCAGGGTCACTCCCCCCTTTGCGCTCAGATGAACAGATACCACAGAGTCACAAAGGCACAAAGGGCACAACCAGAATTTTGAATTTTTCTTCTCTGTGTCTCCGTGTCTTTGTGGTATTTGTTTGCGAGCAAAAAAGTGTCAGATTGTTCAGCATTCGGTTTTTTTCTGGCGGATGACCCGGATTGTTTTAGGGCTGATAAGGGTGGTCAGGTCTTGAAGGAGTTCTTTGCTCAGTTTCACGCCCGGGTCATTGTGCGCATAGACATTCGGAGATTTATCATTGTTTTTCACCTTAAAATAGACCGTATGCGGACCCTGATATTTTTCCAGAATATTTTTAATGGGCTGGACTTTTTCCGGGTTGAAGTCTTCTTTTTTCATGCTGATAACCAGGCTGTCAAAATAATTGTGCCATTCTGTAAACGGGATAATTGCCCGTGCTTCGATCTGGGTTTTTATCTCGTCGCGTCCGCTCAATCTGCCCCGGACAATCACGGCAACATCAGGCCGCAGAAATTCGCGACTTTTTGAATAGACATCATTGAACGCAATAATCTCGGTTTTACCGGTAAAATCTTCGAGTTTGAAAATCGCATAATCCTGCCCTTTGCGGTCTTTTTTCTGCATCCGGCTCGTGACCACGCCGGCAAGATGAATGACATTGCCTTTTTTTGCATCGTGATTGGATTTTTCTTTAATAGTGTCGAGCTGGGCAATGGTCTGCAGTCCGAGCGCATTATATTCGATTTGAAAATTTTCCAGGGGATGGCAGGAAAAATAGAATCCGAACGCCTCTTTTTCATAAGTGAGAATCTCGTTTTTCGGACTTGGCGTATTGCGGTCATAATTATCAGTTAATGCATCGCCATTTCTGACCTGACCAGTTTGAGCACTGCTGAATAACGAGTTTTGCCGTTCCAGATATTGGAGCCGTTCTGAGCCGATTTTTTCGAGTTCGTCTTCTAAGATGGATAAGAGATAAGTACGGTTCTGATTGATTGAATCTAAGGCACCGGCTTTGATTAAAAATTCATAGGCTTTGCGATTGGCAAAATTCCGGGTTCGTTTGAGTAAATCGCGCAATGAGAGATAGGGTTGGGTCTTACGCTCAAGCGCAAACGATTCGCATACTTTCTGCCCAAGGTGTTTGATGCCGCCCAGTCCATAACGGATTTTATTGTTTTCAATAGCAAATTCATAATTGCTGTGATTTATATCGGGCGGCAAAATTTCGATTCTGCTCTTTTTTAAGTCTTTGATTAAAATGTCCAGTTTGTCCGAGTTGTTGATTTCACTGGTCAGGAGCGCAGTCATAAACTGGAGCGGATAATTGGCTTTGAGATAAGCCGTAATGTAAGACAGGTGCGCGTAACCGATGGAATGGGATTTGTTAAAACCATAACCGGCAAACGGCGCGATCAGCTCAAAAATTTCTTCGGCTTTTTCTTGGGTAAAATATTTTTTGACCGCGCCTTCGACAAAACTCTCGCGCATTGCTTCCATTTCCTGGGCGATTTTTTTACCCATTGCTTTTCTTAACCGGTCGTACTGAGTCGGGGTAAAACCGGCAATGCCGGCTGCGATTTGCATGACCTGTTCCTGATAGACCATAATGCCATAGGTCTCCTGTAAAATCGGTTTGACCGAATCGTCCAGGTATTTGATGCGGGTGTGTCCGAGTTTACCAGAAATATATTCGTCAATATTTGCCATTGGTCCGGGCCGGTACAGAGCAATCACGGCACAGACATCTTCGATTTTTTCCGGTTTTGAACGGCGTAAAATATCCCGCATGCCTTCGCTTTCCAATTGAAACAGACCGGTCGTATCTGCCCTTTGCAATAATTGATAGGTCTTGGGGTCATCAAATGGAATTGACTTCTTGTCAATCTTAATGCCTTGACTCGAACAGACGCGTAATGTGTCTTCGATAACCGAAAGCGTGCGCAGTCCTAAAATGTCCATTTTTAAAAGCCCGACATCAGCCAGGGCATTCATATCATATTGGGTGCAGATTTCATCATCTGCAGTCCGGTAGAGCGGCACAAATTCGGTCAATGGTTTGGGCGCAATGACCACGCCAGAAGCGTGGATTGAAGCGTGGCGGGCTAAACCTTCCAGTTTTTCAGCGATTTCGATAATCTCCTGGTATCTGGGTGAACTCTCGATTAATTCGCGCAGTTCTTTGGTCGTTGCCAGTGCTTTGGCGATTTCCATGCCATAAGGAATAAGTTTGGCAATCCGGTCAACTTCACCATAAGAGATATCGAGCACGCGTCCGACATCCCGCACCACAGCCCGTGATGCCATAGTGCCAAAAGTGATAATCTGGGCAACTGATTCATTTCCGTAGCGCTGACGGATATATTCAATTATTTCAGCGCGCCGGTTATCTGCAAAATCAATATCAATATCAGGCAGGGTAATCCGGTCCGGATTCAAAAATCGTTCAAAGATAAGTCCGTATTGCAGAGGGTCGATACCAGTAATACCGAGCGTATATAAAACCAGACTGGAAACAGCCGAACCGCGGCCGGGTCCGACCGGAATATTTTTTGAGCGGGCAAAATCAATGATATCTTTAACAATCAGAAAATAACCGGCAAAACCCATCCGGCCAATGATTTTCAATTCGTGGTTTAACCGCTTCTCAATGTCTGGGGTAATTTCCGGATAGTGTTCTTTGAGTCCCTGCCGGGTCAGACTGACCAGGTGTTCAAATTCGTCTGCTTTACGCATGGTTTCGCCGTTTTCTGATTTAGTGACCGCAGTCTCAGGAATCGGAAATTCCGGCAGAAAGAATTTTTTACCGTCAACTTCTAATAAGAGACGGCAGCGGTCAGCAATTTTCCGGGTATTGGCAATCGCTTCTGGAATATCCTGAAAAAGTTCAGTCATCTGCTCGGGTGATTTAAAATAGATTTCTGTGCTCTCAAATTTCAACCGCTTGTGCTCAGTGATTTTTTTACCGGTCTGCAGGCAGATTAAGGCGTCGTGGGCTTTAAGGTCAGATGCGTCCAGATAATGGCAGTCATTGGTGGCAACCACACTGGCACCCATTTCCTGGGATAATCTGAGCAGTTCGCGGACTGATTTTTCGTTGTCCGGCATACCTAAACGGGTCAGTTCCAGATAAAAATTTTCTTTGCCAAAAATATTCTGATAAGCGGACAATACTTCCTGAGCACGGTCTGGGTCATCGCGTAATAAACACTGATTGATTTCGCCTTTTAAACAACCGGAAAGCGCGATTAATCCTTTGCTGTATTGTGATAAAATTTCCTTATCAATGCGGGGCCGGTAGTAAAATCCTTCGGTATAACCGAGCGAGATGAGCTTAATCAGGTTTTGATAACCAGTATAATCCTCGCATAAGAGAGTCAGATGAAACGCAGTTTCTGAGAAATTTCTGTTGACGGTGCGGTCTTTGCGCGAACCGACCGCAACATAAGTTTCAACCCCGATAATCGGGTTGATGCCAAATTCATTACAGGTTTTGTAAAACTCAATTGCACCAAAAAGATTGCCGTGGTCGGTGATGGCTAAAGCCGGCATCTTGAATTTTGCAGCCTGCTTGACTAGTTTTGAGATTTTACAAGCACCGTCTAAGAGACTGTATTCAGTATGATTATGGAGATGGACAAAATTCGCTTTCATTAATTTTGACTTTTCATTATGGTTTATATTCGAATTCGAGATGAATGATTAACGAATCCTGATTGGCAAATTCACCGGCTAAAGGCGGTAAGGTCTTGGTTACGATAACCGCGCGTTCAGTTGACGAATCATATAATTCATTACCCGACCGTTTTTCGATTTTTACATTGGCAATCGTGCCGTCTTTGCGGATTACAAAATATACGGTTGACGATAATTTAATCCCTGAACCCTGATACGGGTTAATCCAGTTACTGCCGATTTTAGTAAGAATCGCATCAATATAATATGAATATTTACCGCCCTTGCTCGATATCTTGAGTCCGACATCGGTTTTGGTTTGAGCAGGAGGTTTGGTTTGAGTCGGTTTTTCTTTGGGTTTGGTTGCCGGTTTTTTAACCGGCGCCGGTTTCTGGTCAATGACCGCAACCGGCGCAGACACTTCTTCCTGATCGGTGCCTGATTCCAGATTAACAACTGATACCTGAAAAACATCCGGATACAATTTTTCTTGAGCAGACGGTCGGGTTACTATTAGCAACGCTCCGAATAACAAGATATGTCCGATACAAGACAAGAGCAGTTCTTTTTTCATAGCATTATCTCATAAAATAATAACATAAAAACCGATTAAATTTCAACCTTTATGTTTTAATCTCGCACCTAACCCGGCAACCGACCGTGCTGAGCAAAAAACTGCGAGTAAAAACCGCGCTCAGTATAATGTGACTACGGCCTAGTGTTTCGTTGTCTTCGCAGTGCCTGCGGATTTGCGACAAGACCGATATTTTCAATACCGGCTTCACGAACCTTACTGATAACTTCAATGACCAAGCCGTAATTGACGGTTTGGTCAGCAATCAGATAAACCTGTGATGACGCTTTACGGGATAAAGCCTGCATTAACTCAGTGGAAAATTGGGCAATCGTAACCTGTTTTTCTTCGATATAAATTTGTCCATCTTTGTCGAGCGAAACCGACACGCCCTCAGCCCGCTGCGGCAAGGCGACCGTGCTGCGCGGCACCTGAATCGGGATGCCGGCGCGACTTAAGGCAACGCTGATACCGGCAATCAAGAAGATAATCATAAGATTAATCGCGACATCGGCTAATGAAGTGATATTCATCTCCGAGAGAAATTTAAAACGAGAAGACGAATTTCGGTTATTTCTGTTCATTTTGGAGTGTTATGCTTATTTAAAAACCGGTTAATTTTTAGATTCTGGCCCAAGTGCAGTTTTTCTAAAATCGCCGGTAATTTCTAATGACCACCGGTCCATTTCATTCGCAAAATTCTTTACTTTGCCGATATAGTAATTGTAAGCAACTACAGCCGGGATGGCAACCAGTAAACCAACGACTGTTGTGACGAGCGCGTCAGAAATGCCCGGTGCAATTACCTGCAGGGTTACGACCGGAATATGACGGACACTTAAAAATGCCGATAAGATGCCCCAGACCGTGCCCAATAAGCCGAGAAACGGCGCAACGCTGCCGGTTGTTGCCAAAAATCCGAGATTTTGTTCAAGCCAGTCAATTTCCCTGGATGTGGTCCGTTCCAGGGTTTCATTAATATTAGGGAGAAGCTTGATTAAGCTGTCTGCTTGTTCAGGGGCGGGTACCTGTTTATTTGTTTGATTGTCTTTAATGATTCGGCGCCATTCTTCAATACCGGCAAAAACTAGTTTAGCGAGATGACTGTTCGGATATTGATCGGCAATGCCGACAAACTCTGCAACCGATTTTCGGTCTTTGAAAAAGCGGTATAAAAAATCGTTGTTTTTCTTGACGCGTTTAAAAACGAAAAACTTTTTAATGATAATTGCCCAGGAAATAATCGAAAAGACTACTAAAATCAGAACAATAATTTTAGCAAAAAAACCGAGTCCGAAAATGATTGAAAAGAAACCAGTACTGTTGGGCGGGAGGTAGGGGTCCATTTAGATCAGGGCAGAGAATTGAATCGTTCCCGGGCTAAATTTGCTTCCGGCGCCGTGGGAAATTGTTCAAAAACGTGCTTATAGTACTGTTTCGCTTTAGTTGTTTCATTGTTAAACTGATAAGCAAGACCTATTTTATATAGGGCCGAGACAACTTTATTGCCGTCCGGATAATTGGTAACGACTTTTTCAAACTCCAGAATTGCATCTGAATATAATCTTTGGGAGTAATAAGATTCGCCAATCCAGTACTGCGCATTATCAGACAGTTCGGTGTCCGGGAACAACTGCAGATAGCGTTTAAAACCCTGGATCGCGATATCATAATTACCCCGGGTATAATCAAGATAAGCCGTGTTATATAATTCATCCGGGTCAACCGAAGTCGGCACTCGAGTGCTGGGCGTGTCGATTTTCTGCGGTTCAGTGCGGGTCACGCCAAATCTTTGATATAACCGGCTCATGCCATCTTGGCTGTCATCAAGTTTGGCTGAAATCTGTGCGATTTCCTGCCGAATCTGTTCCAGTTCGGTTAAGAAATCCGCATTCATTTCGTTCAATAATTGGTTTTGTCGTTTATTTAAGCTGTCGAGCCGGGATATGGAATCTTCCATATTGTCGATTTGAGTACCTTTGCGCACCCATTGCCAAAACGGGGAACAACCGGAAAATGACATAGCAGATAGCAGGATAATACTAAAACCAATTATTGCAACTAACGGCTCTAGTCTTTTAGTATTCATCTGCTATCTGCTATCGGTTGTAATTACTTACTTTTGAACAAATTCGCAACGTCGGTTTTTCCAGTAATCATCCGCAATTTGCGTGACTAACCGTTCTTCACCATAACTCATAATGGTTAACCGTTCTTGTGCGATACCGGCTCTAATAAGATAGTTTTGTGCAGAAGTTGCTCGACGCCAGCCCAATGCCATATTGTATTCGGCAGTGCCAAGCGGACAACAATGTCCTTCAATGACAATGCTGATATCAGGATTATCCTTCAGTTTTTGGGCGTTTGTTTTGAGCACTTCCGCATCCGCAGCGCGAATGTCGGATCTGTCAAAATCAAAATAGATCGTCTGGAGTCGCAAATCAATTTTTACCGGCTCTTTGATTTCTTCTTCCGGCACGGGTGGTGGCGGAATCGGTTCCGGTTTTACCGCTTTTTTCGGGCATCCGACAATGCTCATGAGTAACACCATACAGACCAAGATGCTACTGATTCTTAAGGCTTTTGTCATACTGCCTCCTTTCTTCATAATACTCATTTATATAATTTATCATACTTAAGATTATTATTTTTGTCAATAAGTCATTATTTACAATAATTATCTTTTAATATTCCGTATAAAAAAAGATTATGCCACTTTCGGTTTCGCCAATAGTTTTCAAAGAGAACGCCTTCTAATAAAAACCCGTTCTTTTCCAAAACACGAACCGAACCGGTATTAGAAGCAAAGGCACTCGCATAAACCCGGTGCATTTTTAACTTATTAAAAGCAAAATCAAGAATCATACCAACTGCATTACTGGCAATGCCTTGGTGCCAATACTTTTTGCCCAGCCAATAACCAAGTTCGCAGTTCTTGTTTTTTCGATCGACCTTTGCCACCGAGACAATACCGATGATTGTTTTTTTATCGATGTGTTCAATTCCGAAAATATAGGCGGTTTTTTCGCGATATGCTTTAATGCTATAATTTATAAATTTTCGGGCATCGCTTAAATAATACGGATGTGGAATTTGAAGCGTATATCGAACAATCGCTTTATCTTTTACATTTTGGTAAATACTTTTCGCATCACTTAGTTGTAGTTTTCGTAAACGAATTTGAACCCGACTATCTTTTATGTTAGAGAAATTAATATCCATGATTATGGTTTTAGTCTTTCAAGTGTGATAGAAAACTATATTTCCCTTTAAATTCCTGAGGTCGATAATCAGGTAATAATATCGGTGATTTTCGCTCTCTGGGTACGCCGGCTTTTTCTAATTCCTGATGATATTTTTTAATGTGTTCTATTGTGCCTTCGTTGACTTGTTTGGTTTTAGTTGCCTGTTCCGCCGCATATTTACCCGCCCGGCGACCAAACACTAAAATATCGAGCAGAGAGTTTCCCATTAATCGATTGCGTCCGTGCACACCACCAGATGCTTCGCCCACAACATATAAACCAGGGACATTGGTTTCACCAAATTCAGTGCATAAAATACCGCCGTTCTGGTAGTGTTGAGTCGGATAAGTAATAACCGGTTCTTTAGTCATATCAATACCGAATTTAATAAACTGGCGATACATTGCGGGTAACTGTTTTAAGATTGTCCCGGATCCGGATTTCATTTCAATGAGTGGCGTATCAAGCCAGACTCCGCCACTAGCCACAGACGCTATCCCCTTTTTTCGGTCTTGGACTTCGCGAATAATTGCTGAGGCGACTACATCTCTGGTTTCAAGGTCATAGATAAATCTTTCTCCATCAGCATTAACCAGCTGGGCACCGACTCCGCGGACTTTTTCTGTAATGAGCTGACCTAAAATCTGCTCTGGATAACCAACTCCGGTTGGATGGTACTGAATTGTATCCAAGAATGCAAGTTTGGCTCCAGCCCGATATCCAATTACCAATCCATCTGCTGTCGCACCATAATGATTAGATGTCGGAAAGCCCTGAATATGTAATTGGCCAGCACCACCAGTCGCGATAATCGTAGTCTTCGCTTTAACCGTGAAAATCTCACCGTTTTCCATATTGACCAACACTGCTCCGACGCAGTTGCCATTTTTATCAGTTAAGAGGTCTAATGCACCGGTATATTCCAGATATTTAATTTTCTGGTCTAAGAATTCGTCTTTGAGACAGCGCATAATTTCCGCACCAGTATAATCACGGCACGGATGCATTCTTTTTCTCGATGTTCCGCCGCCGTGGATTGAGAGCATGGTCCCATCCGGTGCTTTATCAAAGATAACACCTAAATCCTCGAGCCAGCGGATAATTTCCGGACCATCATTGACTAATGCTTGTACCAGTTCTGGAATGTTGTGAAAACCACCGCCACCGACGACATCCAGGTAATGGATTGCCGGCGAATCATTCGCTTTATCAGCCGCTTGAATCCCGCCCTGAGCCATTGTTGTATTAGCATCGGCAATTCGTAATTTGGTTACAAGAAACACATCGGCTTTTGCCTGATTAGCTATGATTGCAGCCGTAACTCCAGCACCGCCGCCGCCGATAATTAAAACATCGGTTTCATATTTCGGCGCAGGTACGATAAAATTATCAGGGTTGATATGAGAATAGGCTTCGAATAAATCCGCAAATTCATGCGGTGTTTTATCATCTTTATTTGCTCCAATTAAAATCTCCCGCATCGTGCCTTTTTTATAATCCGGATGATATGCTTCAAGAAGTACACTGCGTTCAGCTAAACTTAACTTGGGAAAATCTTGATTGAGCCGTTCTTTTCGGGTTGCTTCGACTTTCTTAATCGATTCTTGAAATTCTTTGGAATACATTTATTTCTCCAGTTCTCTTTTGGTATAGCGTTCTTTTAGCTGGTCAGTCGAACTTTTCATCAAGGTTTCGATTTCAGTTAAGAATTTTTTCGCTTGCATATCTTCGAGGCGCTTATCCAGATGCGGTGCTTTTTTCATGACATAGGCGCCGTAAATCCGGCGTGCGGCAAGCGCAACATTGTATTGGACAATTTCAGCTGGACATCGGGTTGCGCATAATCCGCACATAATACAGTCAAATGATAACTCGGCAATCTTTTTATAGTCGCCGCGGATTGCCGCATTGATATAGTCCATTACCTTAATATCCTGGGGACAGACTTTGGTACAGCTGCCGCAGGAAATACAGCGCATAATTTCCGGATAGAGCATGCAAAGAGTTTCAGTCGTTGGTTTAATCTTACTTAAATTATGAGTTGCTTTATTACCCGGATAAAACGGAATCTGAGCTAAATACATACCATCTTCGATTTTGGTCTGGCATGCCAATGCAACTTTTAGTTTATACGAATCTTTAGTTCGATAAACTGTGCTGCAGGCACCGCAAAATCCGCCCCGACAACCACAACCGCGCACAAATAAAAATCCGCTCGCTTCGATTGCCTGCAGGATAGTTAAACTACCGGGTACTTTATATTCCTTCCCCATGATATAGATTGTTGCTAATGATTTATCTTTAGTAGTCATAAGTTAACTTTTCCGGTACTTTTTCATACCCTCTTCATAAAGGTCATTGCCATAGCAGTCGTTCACCACTACCACTGGAAAATCTTCGACGGTTAGTTTCATCACGGCTTCGGGTCCCAAATCATCATACGCAACCGTTTCGCATTTCTTAATCCGTTTCGCAATCAAAGCTGCTGCACCGCCAACTGCGGCAAAATAGACACCAGTATATTTTTTCAAGGCATCAAGCACTTCAGGCGTTCGGTTGCCCTTGCCAATCATTCCTTTCATGCCGTATTCGAGAAGGGCTGGCGTGTAAGGGTCCATTCTTTCTGAAGTGGTTGGACCAGCCGGCCCGATTGGATAGCCGGGTTTGGCTGGTGCCGGACCGACATAATAAATTATCTGTCCTTTTAAATCAACCGGCATCGGCTCTTTCGCATTAAGCGCGTCAATTAATCGTTTGTGAGCTGAATCGCGGCCAGTATAGATTATTCCGGTTATGAGAACCGAGTCACCGGCTTTTAAATCTTTGACAACTGCGTCAGTTAAAGGTGTTGTAATCTTTTTCATGATGTCTCCTTATAAAACCGCGGTTTTGTGTCTTGCCGCATGGCAATTGATATTGACTGCCGCAGGCATACTCGCAATGTGGCACGGATAGGATTCGATAAATACAGCCAGTGCAGTTACTCGGCCACCAAATCCCTGGGGTCCGATACCGGTTTTATTAATTTCTTCTAAGAGTTCTTTTTCTTTCTCAGCATAGAACGGGTCTGGATGAACCGAGCCAATATCTCGTAATAACGCTTTTTTTGCTAAATAAGCGACTTTTTCAAAATTACCACCAATACCGACTCCAACTAAAATTGGGGGACAAGGATTGGCTTTGGAGCGCATTACACGGTCAACCGCAAATTTTTTAATACCCTCCCAACCAGCCGCAGGTGTCAGCATTTTTACTTCGGACATATTTTCGCTGCCACCGCCTTTGGGCGCGACCGTAATTTTAAGCTCATCACCAGGCACAATTTCAGTATGAATCACTGCCGGAGTGTTATTGCCGGTATTTTTACGGCGTAACGGGTCAGAAACGATCGACTTGCGCAAATAACCTTCAGTATATCCTTTTGCCACACCAGCATTAATCGCATCGAATAACTCGCCGCCGACAATCTTGACACCTGAGCCAATTTGTAAAAATACGACCGCAGTGCCGGTATCCTGACAAGCTGGAATCATCTCGTTTTTCGATATCTCAACATTTTCAATCAGCTGATTCAAAATATCTTTACCGGTTTGAGACTCCTCGATTTTTAATCCGCTTTTAAAGGCATCAACAATATCATCGCCGATTAAGCAGTTAGCATCAATGCAAAGTTTTGCCACTGCTTCGACGATATCCTGATATTTAATCTCTTTCAAGTTTGCTCCTTCCTTACTCTCTTGCCATTTTTAACACCCAGATTTCCGGTGTTTTGGGCAAGGTATCTTTACTAAGTTCGATTTGTGAATTATTAATCTGTTTTACATTCTTTTTGTCTTTTATAAACTCTTCAACTTTTGCGATTGGAAAATCAAGCACTGATGTCTTATAATGCATCGGAATCGTGATATCGGGCTTAAGACAATTGAGCATTTCTGTCGCGACTTTGCTGTCAATCGTGAAAAAGCCGCCGACCGGTGATAAAAGAACATTAACCGGTCTAATCTTCTCGTAATCCGATTCAGCAAGCCCGTGACCTAAATCGCCAAGGTGGACAATTCTTAAACCGTCGGTTTCGATTACGAAAACAATATTCTTGCCGCGTGCCGCACCTTTTTCAGTATCATGATAAGAATTTATACCGGTTATCTTAATATCTTGAACAGTCCAGTCTCCCGGAGCGTTAATTACCTTTGGATTTCCTGACACATCAGTGAGACAATTATGGTCGGCATGGTCATGACTGACCAGTACAATATCGGCTGGTTCGTTAATCGGTTGATAGCCGAGCGCATTGTTATAACAACCCGCCTGGTACGGGTCAGTTATAATTCTGACCTTATTTGCAGTTTCGATTAGAAACGAAGCGTGTGCTAAAAATGTGATTTTCATAGATGATTTAACAATGTCTAAATATAATTTATTCTATACAAAATTTATTGAAAGTCAACCCCGCACCTATGTTAAATTAAAGATTAAAAATTAAATATCAAAAACACATAACAAATATCAAAAATAGCATAGGATGATTTGAATGGCGATGTAAATTTAGCGCCTTTTCAGACAAGCGTATATCTGACAATAACTTTATGAGTTAACTTTTTCCTAAGTTTCCTTGATGCCGAGTTGTTTCATTACTCGGTACAAATGAGTCCGGTCAATATCGAGCACCTGGGCGGTTTTAGTTAGATTCCAGTTATTTCTTTTAAGTATTTTGTAAATATATTCTTTTTCAAAATCGTCCCGGGCATCGCGCAAAGGTTTTTCAATGATTTCCAATTCGTCATTCGTAATTTCGATAACCTTTTTTAAATCGTCTGAATCGACTTCATTTATTTTTATTAAGATACTAGTCCGTTCCATCGCATTTTTCAGTTCCCGGATATTGCCTTTCCAGTACTGGTTCTCTAAGAAACTGACTGCATCTTTAGACAATATTTTTAATGCGACTCCGTTTTCTTCGCAGGCACTCTTGAGAAAATACATTGCCAGTTCAGCAATATCATCTTTTCTTTCCCGTAACGGCGGCACATTGATTTTAATCACATTCAAGCGGTATAATAAATCGTCCCGAAACTTCTTTTCGCTAATTTCTTTTTCCAGATTCTTATTGGTTGCGGCAATGACCCGGACATCGACTTTTATTGTCTTGGTGCTGCCGAGCCGTTCAAATTCGCCTTCCTGTAAAAATCGCAACAACTTTGCCTGGGCTGATAAAGACATATCAGCTATTTCATCTAAGAACAAAGTTCCGTTATCAGCAATTTCCAATTTGCCTTGCTTTTGATTTTTAGCATCAGTAAATGCGCCTTTTTCATATCCAAACAATTCACTTTCGAGCAATGTATCGGGCATTGCAGCGCAGTTAATCTTTACAAATGGATTATCTTTTCTCTCACTGCGAATATGAATTGCCCGGGCAACCAGTTCTTTACCAACCCCGCTCTCACCGGTTATAAGAATACTCGCTTTGGTCGGTGCCGCTTTTTCAACCAAATCAAAAACCTTAGACATCTCTTTGGAGATGCCAATCATCTGGTAGCGCTTTAAAATTTCTTCTTTAAGCAGGATTATTTCTTTTTCCAGGCGTTCTTTTTCCAAAGCGTTTCTGATTATGGTCAGGAATTTATCTTTATCAAACGATGATTTTTCCAGAAAATCATAGGCGCCTTCTCTAGTTGCCTCAACCGCATCTTTAATCTGAGCGAGCCCAGATATCATGATGACTGGTAAGGCGGGTTTAATTTCTTTTAACTGTTTTAATACTTCAATTCCGCTCATATCAGGTAACATTAAGTCGAGCAGGACTAAATTGATGCCGTTATTCTTAATCATATCCAGTGCCGAAGCGCCGTCTTCAGCCGGAAAAGCAATATAACCCTCCTGAGAAAGAATACTGATTAAGGTATTTCTGGCGCGCGGGTCGTCATCGATGACTAATACTTTAGCTTTACTATTTTGCATAGTTAGTTTCTATTTAAGAATTTAGAATTTGGAATATTGAATCTTGAATGGAAACTTGTATAAAAAATTCTTTTATTCTAAATTCTACATTCAATATTCTATATTCGAGAACCATAATTCTATATTCCAGATTCATATTTTTTAAGTTTCGTTGCTTTTAATAGACCATTTAACAGCTTATTTGTTTTAATCGATTGCTGTGCAATATCATCAAATGAAGCCTTTGTCAAGTAACCTACATCTTTTGCAATAATTAATTGATTCTGTAATTCGGTCATTGATGATTTTGCTGTGTTGTAAAACTTATACTTTTCTTTTGATGATACCTTGCTAAAACCTTCAGCGATGTTCGAGGTGATAGATACGGACGCTCTTCGCATCTGGTCAATTAATCCAAATTTCTCATCGGACGGAAAACTTTTCGTTATTTTATAAATCAGTAAAATAAGTTTATGTCCTTCCCGCCAAACAACTAAATCAGTAAACCTCTGTATCTTTTTAATCTCTTCTATATTCTTCATTCTTATTTTCCTATTCTACATTCCATATTCTACATTCTATATTCTACTTGTCATACTGGCAAGCATATCGTCACCGTTGTCCCGATATTTTCTTTGCTATTTATCTCAATATTGCCATTATGACTTTCAATAATCTTTTTTGCCAGGGGCAGTCCAAGTCCGGTTCCTTCTGGTTTGCCATAAGTAAAATAGGGTTTGAAGAGTTCGCTCAGATACTTCTGGGGGATACCTTTACCAGTATCCGAGATTTCAATCACAATATATTTCTTGACTTTGTTGTTATCCTGTTTTTCTGATATCGAAGTTTTAACGCTTAAGACTTTACTGGTTTGCTTCTCCCTGCTCACTTCTCTCTGTTCACTACTTATCATTGATTCAATCGCATTCTCGACAATAATCGCAATCGCATTTTCCATCTCTTTTCTATCGAGCATAAGCTTTGGTAAATTGTTGGTTAAATTACATTCGATTTTTATCGACTGAGGGATAGACAAACTATATTTATTACATAATTCGTTCAGAATATCATTGATATTTTCTGAGCTTAGGTTAAGATGTGCAAATTGAGTAAAGCGCATAAAATTATCAGTTAACTTTCTTAATCGTTTTGCTTCACTCTTAATACCGTCAATAATTTTATCGGTTTTATCTTTGACCGGTGCGCAGGCAGATTCGAGCTGTTCGGCTGAGAGCTGAATATTCATTAAAGGAGTTTTAATACCATGAGCGAGTTTTTGCGCGACTGGTGCCCAGGATGACATTCTTTTCATATATTCGACCGCAGATATATCTTCAAAGGTAATAAGCACACCTTTTTTGACCCGAATACACCGAACCCGATAAGATTGTTCCTGGGATATTGAGACTGCAGTTTCTTGCGGAGATTGAGTTTTCAAGTCACTAATCATTGACCTTGCCAATTCCAGAATTGGGGTTAATTGTTTTAATTCAGATAATTTTGTCATTGCGTCAGTTTTGTCTTTAATATTTAAGATATCTCGCGCTTTTTGACTGATATTAATAATATCGCCTTTATGATTAATCTCAATCACACCCGACTTACCGGTCAGACCTTTAATCACAGTGCGGATATCGCGGGTTTTAGTATAGCGGGCATAAATCATACCGATGCTGAATAAGATTAACAAGAGCATTGCACCAATGATGACATTGAAAACAGGGATACGGCGATGCAGAAATGGAGTCTCATTAAACTCTACGAATTGCCAGAAATGTTTTGGGTATTTTTCGTGGCAGATTAGAAGGCGTGATTTATGATAATACTTTACCGGAAAGAGTTTGCAATCGCCATAAGTTTTATATTCCGATAAAAGTCGGAATTTTTGGTTGAAAAGAAGGATTTGACCATTTCTTGTCGCAACCAGAATGAGCGGTTCGGTTTGGTCAAGAAACCTTCCTGATATAATATCATAAGCACCGCCGCCGTTTAAAAACTTTTTACGAACGAGTTGTAAATTTTCATCAAGCATTCTGAGCGTGTCATCAGAACCGATAGTGACCAGAAACGGATAACCTTTTTTATCGTGCACAATAGCATAGCCCTGATTATACATTCCGTATTGAGCGCCTGCCAGAAATTCACCGTTGTTTTTATCCAGGAGAAAAATACTATCATGTTTGCGTTCGAATATTGGATTGCCTCTTTCCACAACCACGATTTGTTTATTTTGGGTCTTCAGGTTTTCGAACCAGCGTGCATCAGTCCGAGACGAATAGACACCGATTTGCTTTTTCCATATCAGGCTGCCGTCAGCATCAAGCATAAATACATAACTTAACCAGTCTGCCATTTCATTATCAACATTACCATTGCCAACTGCTTGTGTACCGCATAAAATTTCCTGTTTGCCATCTTCATCACGGCTGATTAATGAAAATGATTCTACAATCGGACCGCATAGAAATTTCCACAATAATTGACCGGTTTCCCAATCGATGACAAAAATACCGCGCGGTCGTAGATCCCAACCAATATTAACATTAATCACTACTTCAAGTTTTCCGTCTGAATTTATATCACCAATTTCAAGTTGTTTAACATTACCATTCCAACCTGATGGTTTTTGAATATCAATGCCGGTTGTTATGAATATTTCTCTTGGCCGCATAACATCTAAAAGATACAGAGAATCGTTGCGTAGAAATGATGCCCAGATATGTTCAAAATCATAACCACCGCAAAGTGCATGATGAATAAAAGTGCCTTTTTCCACTACCCTTGTCGCTGACGCAGCCGACATACATTGATTCATAACCTGTAAACAAAAATCTGCTTCAATTCTAATAAGTTTCTCAACTGAATCTTTATCAATGTCGCCGCAGGCGGCAATATAATAACTTTCAAATTCCCAGAGCGGATTGACTTCTACGGGCAGTTGTTTGGCGGCGAAAATCGTATCAGGAACAAAAAATAACACAGGCAGTAAAAGTATGCTTGCCATAAAGATATAGCGCATCTTGAGCATGATTTATTCTAAGTTGATATATTAAGATGTCAACACTTAAAATAAAAGGGTAGAGATCATTTCTCCACCCTTTTGAACTAATGTGTGTTACATTAAATCTACTGCATTATCAGAGATTTGCTTGTATATACTTTATCATCTAGTTCCAGTTTATAGAAGTAAATGCCATTTGGTACCATTCGACCAGAGTTATCGGTTCTATTCCAAATTAAATCGTATTGTCCTGGGTTAAGAATACCTTTGTTAAAATCTTTAATGAGTTGTCCATTAGTATTGTAAATTTTAATTGTTGTTTTGGACTGCTTATCGACGGAAAATGTTAGACGAACATCTTTATTTGTAGGATTAGGTGTTTGTATGGTAAGATTATTAGTATTTATAACATTATTTGAAGAAGAATTTTCTTCAACTGAAGCACTGGCTTGCATAATCCATGCAGTTATATTGCCGGGCCAAACTACTAATTTAATTTGAATCGCAGTACCTTTCGAATAAGTTCTATTACAGGTTATTTGTAATTGATGATAACCTGGTCCTCCTGACCATGTCGTAAATTGCCCGGAGGCGCCAGTATTATCCCAAAAATCTCCGACACAGAGCTCGATTCCGCCTGCATACATATCTGTATTATAAAAATTAATTCTTACTATGTCTCCTGGATATAATATATCTTTTGTCGTGGTTACAAGTCGTACGCAAGAAGGGGCGCCATTAACATGCATTCTTGCACATGTACTGCCAAGCGTGTCCATTACAGTAACTGTACCTAATGGTACAGGTCCCCAGGACGCATATTCTTGGGCAGTTAACCAATATTGAAGACCATAGTAAAAATTGGGATCCCATATTGCTTCTGCGTTTACATTGCCAATACAAATGACGAATAATACACACAATACTACATACTTCATTAATCCTCCATATTACCTTATATGCACCATATAAATTTTTCTCGTCTTTGGCTCGGTGCCGCCATATTATAATAGTTGTTAGTTATTGGTTGTTGGTTGTTGGATGAAAAGGAATATGAATCAGAAATGTAAGAATTTAGGCGGAGATTTGTATCTCCGCCTGTGCCTTTGTACGAATGCTGCTGTCCTGCCCCTTTCAAGAATTGATTTTGTTTTATCAGTCTCAATATAATTGTCACTTAGATTTTGTCAGATGAAATAAACCCGCTGCCTGTCCGGCTAAGAGTCCTTGTGTTTGTGCTTTGATGATTGATTCGTTAAATAACATTTCATAAGTCAATCCAAATTCAAATCCATACTGTGCAGAATGACTCGAAATATGTCTGTTCGTGATGTGCGCGTGTTGGCTGAATTTTGAAACCCTATTTTTCACACAACTATATAATGAGCAAATATTGTGCCAAACAAGCCGATAAACAACTTGATTTGAAAGATATTGATAAATAGAGGGTTATGAGTTGAGGGTTTTGGGGTTGAGGGGCTAAAGAATGAAGAAATGTTGTATTTATGCAATAGGTGTTGTAAAAATACCACATTTTATAGAATTGCCACGAAAATGTAGGTCGAGAATATAGAATTTAGAATGTTGAATGTAGAATGAAGATAAAAAATATTTACAAAACTAACACGAAAAATATCTATTTTAAAAATAAGAGGCGAGTTTGACCTTGTAGGTTGCCTAATAGGTAGCCGAGCAGGTTATCTAAAAGATTATCTATTAGGTGACATACCAGGTAAACTGCCTGGTAATCTGCTAAGTGACCGAGCAGGTCAGATAGTATGTAACCTAATAAGTGAGCCGGTAGGTCACTTACTGGGTGAGCCCCCGGGCTG
>JAGXRL010000042.1 GCA_018335915.1 Candidatus Latescibacterota bacterium | reverse complement strand
TGTAATTTCGCAGAGATATTTGCAAAACAAACCAAACTGGTCATTATGGAAAGCGCGTGAAGTCAAAGTTAATTTTTTTGCCTGCTGGGTGAGCGTTTCTAATATTTGCGGGTGGCAATGACCTTGATTTAATGCCGAATAAGATGAGAGCATATCCAAATATTTCTTGCCTTCGACATCATACACCCAGATGCCCTGTCCCCTGCACAATACGACTGGCAAAGGATGATAATTATTGGCACTATAATCCGCACTTAAATTTATTAATTCCTGATTTTTATTCATTCTTAAACCCTTTCTTTAAATGTAATTTAATATAACATCACCGGACATAAAACCTGTTCTAAAAAATCTTCGTATTCATCATTAGCCAGACTTAAAAACTTACACTTGGGCAGAACCAGCAAATCGGTTTGCAGGCTCTGGATTGTGCTGATGATATTAAAGAGCGAGCCTTTTTCCGTGCTGATTGATACATTAAAACCCGCTTTGTTAAAATCTTCCTGCCATACGAATAAATCATGCCAGCTCGTCCGGTCATGCGTTTGTTCCGTATTTTTATCAGAACCGAGCAAACCCATAAGCACAATCTTATAATGACTGCCGGCTAACCAATTGAGAATTTTCTTATTACTGGTCTGCTCGTCAATCACAATTATGATAAGTTTTGTCATATTATTTCACCAACAGCAGTTTTACCAATAGAATGATGTTGGCGACTATTAATGAAAATATTGTAACAATAAAACCGATTTTAATCCACTCTTTAAAATAAAACTTTTTCC
The DNA here is from genome assembly GCA_018335915.1 of Candidatus Latescibacterota bacterium. GTDB lineage: Bacteria > Hydrothermota > Tepidihabitantia > Tepidihabitantales > CAIPLT01 > JAGXRL01. The sequence goes on along the minus strand of JAGXRL010000042.1, from coordinate 17,543 downwards.
GGTATGATTTTTCATACACGCCAATGGCAACTAAATTTGCGGTCGAACCAATCATGGTCAGATTACCGCCAAAACAGCCGCCGATTAGAAGACTCCACCAGAAAATATTCGAACCCGTAATTCCCTGCGTCGTCAAATCTTTGACCACTGGCACGAGCGCCGCAACAATCGGCAGGTTATCGACAAAACCGGATAAAATACCCGAGCTCCACAGCATCAAGGTCATAATCCCGGCGCTCTCTTTTAAAGGGCCTAAAAACCCGAACGGCATTGCGTTTGCTGCCTGCACCAAGAGATGCGCCAGTTTAGCCGTCACGCCTGTATATTCCAGGCATGCGGCATTGGCAAACAAAAACATAAAATAGAGCACGGTCCACCAGTCCGGTCCTTTTTCAATAAAATACCGTCCCCGCTCTTCTTCGCGCAAGACAATAAAACCGACAATCGCAAGCACGGTCGCTAAAAGTACAGTCCGTTCTTCAACTCGTAGTAAATGTTCTAACCACGAATGAAACACAATTAACACGACAAAAACCGCAAATACGATAGATGCGGTCACCAATTCTTTTTTTTCCGGAATCTCAATTTTATCTTCAATCTGCTTGCGGTCGATTTTTACACCCGAGCCGATTTTCTTTCGGTAAAAAAGCAGAATAATGAATATCACCAGTATTACCGTACTCACTGATATGATTGTCGAGTTTCTTAAAAAATCGAAAAAGGTCAGTTTCCCGGCAAAGGCAAGATAAATACCAATCGGATTGCCGATTAAAGTCATGGCACTGCCTATATTAGTTGCCATTACCAATCCCAGGAGAAACGGTACAATACTGATTTTGGTGTAGCGCGAGATTTCAATCGCAATGCCAAAGGTAATCAGAATTGCCGAAACTTCATCAATCAAACCGGCCAGAATTGCCGAGAAAAACATCAAGGCGCCGAATAAAAGCAAAGGCGAATGGAAAAAGTATTTTAGTCCTTTTACCACTAAAAATTTAAACATTCCTTTTGCTTCAAACCATTTTACTAAAACCATCACCGCAATTATAAACAAAATCGTCGGAATCGACATAAACTTGACCGTCGTCTCGATATCCATCACCCCAAAGACCAATAACAAACTGAGTGCGACCGCACCGAACGCAACCCGGTACCGGAAAAATAAAAGCGTGCCAATGACCATGCTGAAAAACAAGACCATTGAGATGATTTCTTTATTAATCCAGTACGGCTCGTTGAATTTCAGATAATCCAGTTTTTGGTAAATCTCGAGTTCGGGTAATCTGACATGACCCAAACCGAATTTGGCAAGCAGGAAAATCAAAATCAAACCACCGATAAAATAAATCGCCCGGCTGTATTTTTCAAAAAAATTCGGGCGGTATCCTTCGGTTATCAATTGACGAATCAGGTTCGGTTTTTTGGCTTTGACAATCTTATTGAGCAACTCGGGTATGTTCAGGATTTGGGCAACTTCAGCCAGAATCTGCAGATATATCTGGCGATGGGTGTCTGGTGCAAACAAGAACACGGCTAATTTGACCGGCTTGCCGTCAATCGCATCCCATTCAATGCCCTGTTCGCTTTTTACGACACAGCCAAAAATTCGCCGGGCTGATTTGAGCGTGATATGCGGCACGGCAATGCCTTTTCCTATCCCGGTCGAGGTCATATCTTCGCGGGTTTTTAATAAATTGACAATCTCGACGGCGGGCTCATCTCCGATTAACTCTTTTTCTTTCAACTTTTGAGCAACAAAAGCAAATATCTCATCCCGCGATTTAGTCTGCGCGTCAATAAAAACCAAATCTTCGGGAAAAATTGCTTTTAGGTCAAAATTATACATAATAAAATTCTAATCCGAAAAAAAGAAAAGTCAATTTATATTTAAGAGACTGAACAAATAGAGCGCGAATTTTCCGAGCTCTCTTTAACGGTCAGCAATAAAAATAAATCAGGTAATAGTAAGATATTAGTTATAACTAATATCTTTATCAAGCCGATTTTTCTCTTATCTTAATAATAACCAACAACTAAAACTAAAAACTGGTCTTTTGATGGTATAGCTCCCTGGGCTGCCTTAGAATATCGCTAAAAATTCAAATTGCTGGTTAAACACCTGTTTAGATTAGGATTGGGATTAGATTGCTCGTAGCAATATAAACAACAATCCAATTTCGGATTGTAACAAAGAATAAGACAAAGTTTTAGTCAGAAAATTAGTTGTGGATTCGGAAGTAAAGCCGCGGTCTAAGCAGGAAAGGTGTTCGCAATTATAACCGCAATCTGAACCAGTATCAGATTCAGGTCTTACATCAGGACGCAGATTTTCGCAGATATTCGCTTTGCGGGTTCTTCGAACGCGCAGATTTCAGATCTGCCCGCTTCGACTCGATTGTAGAATCGAGGCGAGCGTTAATCTATATTCACCCCGCATCTATTCTCAAATACAGCGAAGATAAACTACGGCTCAAATATTTATTTTGATACAATATTATGGATAGGTGCGGGGTGTTGACATTCTTCGAATTAAGTATTAAAATTATAAAGTTATTAAAATAGGGAGTATTAAATGAAAATTAGATTTGTTTTATTGTATTTGTTTATTATCATAAATTTGTGTTTTGCCCAAGGCGCTAAATATCTTATCATTACTCATGATAATTTCTATAATGCGATACAGCCCTTAGCTCGCTGGAAGCATAAAAAGGGTATGCCGACCAAAGTCGTCAAACTCTCTGAAATCGGAGCCACTCCAACCAGTATTTCTGTTATTAAAAACTATATTGTTAATGCCTATAACACCTGGACGCCGCGACCTGAATATGTTTTGTTAGTTGGTAATGGGACATATCTTCGTGCCGAAAGTAATCTTTATGACGATTACTATGGTAATGTAACCGGTGATATGCGGATGGAAATATCAATCGGTCGTTTTCCGGTTGGCACTGCTCTTCAATGCAGTATTAATGTCGCGAAAACACTTGGCTATGAACGAACCCCCTATCTCACTGATACGACCTGGTATCGAAAAAGCACTACGATTGTGCGTGAAGACGGTACAACTCATCCCGACACGGTCTATTGGAATGACGCTCGATATGCGCATTCGTGCTGGATAAATGCTAGCTATACTAATATTGATTCTTTATCCCGTTTGCGCGGTTCTAATTCAACCAGTGTTACGAATGCCATCAACAATGGTCGGACTTTTGTATTATATCGCGGTACTGCCACAACTACCTGGTACAACCCGTTTCAGCAAGTCAATCCCAATAATATGACCAATGGTTTTAAACTGCCGATAATCGTATCCGCAACCTGTGCGACGATGGATTTATATTATACTGATTATCTCGGTGATCGGTTTATGAATGCAGGAACTGTGCTCAATCCAAAAGGTGCGGTCGGATTTTTCGGCACAACGATTTCAACCTATGGCAATGGTTTGGCAAGATTACGAGGCACGGTTACCCAGTCATTTTTTAATGCGGTATTTAACCAGCGAATTTATAAATTAGGTGATGCAGCAAAACGCGCTAAATTTGTCATCGATTCTATCCGTCCGCCTTATTTTACCACTGACCGGTATCGGGAATGGAATCTTTTTGGCGACCCAGAACTAAATTTATGGACAACCAGACCCAGAACATTGACAGTTCAGCATGATACCAGTATTCAAACCATTCCCCAGAATTTTAATGTTACGGTCCGTAATCAAACCCAACCGCTTGCCAATGCTTTAGTTTGTATTATGATGGACACTTTAATTTATCAATACGGATATACAGATGCGTCTGGTAATATCAGCTTTTTCGTTCACCCCAATTCAACCGGTTCTATATCAGTTACGGTAACTGCTCAAAATTTTATTCCTTATGAACAGAATATCTCGGTTCGATATGGTTCGCTCAATCATGATGTCGGCATCTTATCAATCATCGAACCAACCGGCGTGATCAATTCGAGCGTGCCGGTTATTCCCAAAGTTAAAGTTAAAAATTATGGCAGTGTGCTTGATACTTTCGTCGTGGCAATGAACATCGGCACGATTTATAGCCAGGTTGTTGAAGATGTAATTTTAGCGCCAAACGATACAATTACGGTCGCTTTTCCAGAATGGATATCTGTACCGGGTAATTATCTGGTACTTGCTTATACTGACTTGGAAGTTGACCAGTTTCGTGCTAATGACACGGCAATCACAACTGTCCTTGTTAACATCTCCAATGATGTCGGCATTGATCTTATTCTTGCCCCAGATACATCACACCCGGTTAACGTTGCCATCACTCCTCGAGCTAGAATCAAAAATTACGGTGTCCTGACCCAGACCAATTTTACTGTTACCTGTTCGATTATCGGTTCGAATGGAATCGTACAATACGCCAACACACAAACGGTCGCAGCCCTTACTCCACATGATACCATAACCCTTGATTTTATGAGCTGGACTCCGACTATCAGTCAGTTGTGCACGGTAAAATTCAGAACCAATCTGATTAACGACGAAAATCCATCTAACGACCAAAAAGTCAGATTAACAAATATGTTTACGGGTATTTATGAACAAACCATAAACAACATTGTACCGACAACATCAATAAATAATGTCAAACCAAATCCAATCTCGCACAACCACACCCACATTGCGTTCTCGCTGTCACAAACCATGCCGGTAACTTTAAAAATCTACGATGCTTCTGGTGCGGTTGTGAAAACCCTTGTCAATCAAACATTGCATCAGGGCATTCATACCTGCACCTGGAATGCAAAAGACGAACTGAACAGATATGTACCTGAAGGAATTTATTTCTTATCTTTACACACATCAGAAAAAAACTATACAAAAAAATTAATCTTGAGCCGTTAAGGATTTAATATTAAGATGATAAACCACGAATGGACACTAATGAACACGAATAAAGTCTCAAGAAAATTAAAAAAAGAATTAGTGTGGATTCGTGTTAATTCGTGGCAAAAAAGAACGAATAATCTATGACAATATTACTTTGTTTAACCTTGCTTGTAAGTGCGCCAGAAAATACTTTTTTGCCGCAGTGGATGACACCCCAAGAAGAATTACGCATTGATGAGATAGGCAAACATTATGTACCGACCGCACCGCCTGAAGGTTGGGTTGAAACGCCGGCTGAATTTGAACCTGTCCGCGGAGTCTTTATTACCTGGATTTATAGCCAGTCCTCCTATCGTCCGATTTTCCGGGAAATTGTTCGCGAAGTCGCGCAAGTGTCCAAATGTTACATCATTTCAACCGCTTCAGATACGATTAATATTAAAAACTATTTAGCCACCAATGGTGTCCCTTTTGATTCAATCGTTTTCTATGTCTGGCCTTATAATTCAATCTGGATTCGGGATTATGGACCATGGTTTGTCCGAAATCAGAACAATACTGAAGGTATGGTCGATTTTATTTACAATCGACCCAGACCGGCTGATGACACGATCTCCCGATTGATTGGTCGAACCTGGTCAATACCAGTGTACAATTCACCAATAACTCATCCGGGTGGAAATTATATGGTCGATGGTCTGGGCACTGGTTTTGCCTCGAATCTGATTTTTTCGGAAAACTCTTCATACACCCAGCGCCAGGTCGATTCATTAATACGGCTCTACAGCGGTCTGGATAAGTTTGTGGTCGTGCCAAGAATCAACATTGAATATACTGGTCATATTGACTTATGGACCAAAATACTGAACGATACTTTAATCATGGTCGGTGAATATGCACCAGGTCACTCTAATCATACCTTATTAAATCAGAATGCTGATTCTCTGTCCCGGGTTAAAAATCGGGAAGGAATTAATTATCGGATTGTGCGCATTCCAATGCCGTGGTCAACATCGAACGCACCGCCGACTTATTTAAACTCATTATTTGTCAATAATAAAGTATTGGTTCCGACCTGGGGTTTGCCCGAAGACGCCGCAGCGCTGGCACTTTACCAGAACATCTTACCCGGTCATCAGATTGTCGGTATCAATTGCGCAGCAATGTCTGGCTCGGGTGGTGCCATACACTGTATAACCATGCAGATTCCCAAATCACAGTTTATACATATCAAACACCGCTATCTAACCGACACAAATGATACGATTAATCCGTATCGGATTCGGGCACAAATCATCAGCTCGAGCAGTTTAATACCTGAGTCCTGTTTTATCAAATATCAGGTTAACAGTGACACGACCGTCAAAATTCTGCCGTTTATTGCCGTAACCGATACGCCAGGAGTTTTTGCCGGTTACATACCCGCGCAAAACATAGGTGATACTGTTCAATATTATATAACTGTTCAAAACTCACAAAATATGCTGCGCAACTCGCCCAATCACGCCCCGCTTCATTCCTACACTTTTTGTGTCAAACCCGAAGTTTTTGTTGCAGAACCGAGCAGTCCGTATATTCTGTCATCATTCAGGATTTATCCGAGTCCAACCAATAACCGTGTTAACTTTATTATTAATATTGACCGACCCGGCAATGTCAAAATAGATATTTATAACCCGGCTGGACAAAAGGTAAAAACCCTAATCAAAGGTTATTTAACCAATGGTCAGCATAATCTACAATGGAATTTCCGAAACGAACAAGACCAGAAACTATCTTATGGTACTTATTTGTACCGTATTATAACTGAACAAGAAACCAAACTCGGAAAGATCTTATATTTAAGATAAAATTCAGAAGATAGAGAGGTGTGAGAAGAGAGGAGTTCTTGACCACTCCCTGCTCCCTGCTTAATAACCCCAGCGTCGAGTCCGTTTTTTCCATGCTTCTTCATAAGCAAGACTAAAATTCAGTCTCGCAATAGTTTCTTTAAGTTCTCGTCCCTGTCTTTGTATCAATTCCAGTGAATAGTCAAATCCGCCAAAATTAACAATTGGTATCCTGCTTCCCATAGTGAATGCATATTCGGTAATATTTTTGCCGGTTATATCTGCAAGATATGACTGGTAATAACGAATGCCGAGTCTTAATGGTAAATTTTCTTTAAGATAATATTCTGCCCCTAAAGATATCTTCATACTATTAACATATTGGGTGATTACGGTATCGTTAAGCGTGGTCGTGCTCCAGTTGCGATAAAATAAATCAGCATATAATATAGTTTGAGTAATCTTATCAAAACTTAACCCTAATCCAATACTATTTGGTAAGTTAAGTTTGATGCCACTCGCTGAATCCACAATCGAGTTATGACTGATGACTTTCTGGTCGATTGTACCTGGTAAAAAATCCTCGAACCTTAACCCGATTGTAAAATATGACAGGTGAGTAACCAGACCGGCACCAAGTCTGTGTGCTGAATATAGAATCTCGACCGTATCTGAGGTCAGATACGAACCCTGGAAAACTTCAAAATTCCACTGTTCCAGTTCCTGACCGATAATTTTCGTATATTCAAATCCAAACGAAAGTTTGTCATCGAACAAGTGTTTTCCTACTTGTGCAGAAAGACCATAGATTCCACCTTTGCCAATAATATGCCGCCGGGTCCAATAATTAGCAACCTGGATTGAATCTGAATAGACATCAAAATTCTGATTAAACAATTCTGACAATCTAAAACCAAAACTGAATTTATAAGGCAAAGGGAATTTACCGTTCACGGTTAAAGGTCGGATGCTCTGCGCCATTCGCGCTTGTCCAGCCTGCTGTCCATACACAAAATTACCTAAAACAGTTGCCCTAAATTCGGTCTTATTCAGTATTAGTGGAAATGCCGGATTTTCATTACTCAGGCTTGTCAGTCCACCCAGACCAGCAGCATACCCATCAGTAAACAATATCTCCTCGCCAAAACCTTTCATTGAGAAAAATGATTGCCCGAAGATAAAAGACATTGAGATAAAAACACTGATTAGGGAAAATCGAATCAATCTTTGAATCTTCATCAGAACCGCCCTTTAGGTGGATTAATATAGCCGATTTTCAATCGTATGCCTGGTGCCGATGTTTTCAGTTGTAATCGGCTCAGTCCATATTCTTCTGGATAATTAGATACTAAGATACCATAACACGAATCTGGTCGATTTTGCGTACCGTTAAATTTATTCCAGAACTGAACAATATTACGGACATCAATCACAATCAGACTGTCAGTTCTTAAAACATAATCTGCCCGTGCCCAAAAATAATCGGCAAACCGGGTTGACATTCCGAATGGCAATGAATCAAGTATTTTTTTCACTCCGACCTGCATTGTATCGAGTATGGAAAACTCATGTGCAACTGGTAATAACAGTTCAGCATAGGCAATCGTGACATTGGCTGGTAAAGACTCTTTAACTGGAAATCTTAGAAGTGTCCGATAGGTAAAACCGCTGCCAACCCAGTAATCGAACATGCCTAAATCAAGGTTGGTGGTATCAAGAATATGACATCTTTCCGAAGCGCTGAATGTATATATAGCTGTAGAATTATAATATTGATAAGTAATCTTGGGAACTTTTTCCCGAGAATGTATCAGAGCAAAATCAGATACCGTATTATCAGGAATCAAGATTATTCCATTAGCGTGATTGACCAGGGTATCGAGTTTATTTCGTGGTAGTTCAATCACAATGCTGTCCTGAGTCAAAGTGGTTTCTGCCAGGACGGTCGGATAATAATCACCGCCATCAGTAAGCCAGGGTACATTTTCATCCATTCGAATCCAGGTTGCAAAACTTTGCCGCCATTCGCTCGATTTTATGACCGGATGAATTTTAAACCCGATATCTTTGTGAACTTTCGGATACAATATTAATTTTACCGTTTGCACCGAATCCAATAAAGAATCTCCTAATGGAAACTGCATCAGAATCCGTGCCTCATAATTATCATTTTTACCCAATACCATATTACTGGCAACACCTAATGGAATGTATTTACCATAACAGTATCGTTCATTTGTTCTGAGCTCGATAAAGGTTGCTTCTGAGATATCTCGCTCCAGTTCATTGTATCCGACCGGCGTCTTATCACACGACAACAAAACAAAAGAGATAATACAAATTATCATTTGAATAATTCTATTTTTTTTCATTTTACCTGAAATTTCTCCGCAATATGTTCGAGAGTTTTGCCTTGTACTGCACAGATTGCAGTTTTGATTGCATTTTTCAGTGCCTTTGACGATGAGCGACCATGTCCAATGACCACGGTCCCGTTTACACCCAATAATAGAGCACCGCCATATTCTTCATAACTCATTCTTGAGATAAACTCGCTCAGGACCGGTTTTGACAGCCAGCGCCGCACTCTGTATTTGGATGCTGATGCAAGATATTCTTCAAGCATTTCTGATACGATTTCGGCCATTCCTTCGCCGAATTTTAACACCACATTACCGACAAAGCCGTCGCAGACAATCACATCACATGAGCCCCGTAAGACATCATAACCTTCAACATTACCGACAAAATTAAGGTCGCTTTGCTGCAGTAGTTTATATGCGGATTGGGTAATCTCAGTACCTTTTTTTTCTTCCTGCCCGATATTTAAAAGCCCAACTGTCGGATTTGCTTTCTTAAACATAAAACTTGCCGTAATCGAACCCATCACGGCAAACTGATACAGATTAATCGGTTTCACATTCACATTCGCACCAATATCGATCACAAAAGTACTGCCTTTCAGATTCGGAAAAATCGCTGCTAAAGCTGGTCGGTCAATACCAGCAACCGTGCCGAGATACGACATCGCAAATGCCATTATCGCACCGGTATTTCCAGCGCTGACCATGGCATCGGCTCTCTTTTCTTTTAAAAGATTTATCGCTAATGCAATCGATGAATTCCGTTTCAGTCTTAATGCCTCGCTTGGGGCTTCATGCATACCGATTACTTCATTAGTGTCGATAATTTCAAGTCGTGATGATTCGGTTAGAGAGTTTGCGTTATTCAGCAAATCTATTTTACCAATCAGACTGATTCCCAAATCACTAAACTCATGCAATGCTTCCTGCATGCCTTTGATTTCGGGCTTCGGTGCCTTGTCACTGCCCATTGCATCCAGGGCGATTCTCATGTTGTTAGGACTCTATTTTGAATAGATTACTTCTTATCTTTTTTCTTGACAACTAAGACTTCTTCGCCATTATAATAACCGCAGCTCGGACACACCCGATGCGGTAATTTGCTCTTGTGACAATGTGGACATTCCACAATATTCGGTTCTGTAAGTTTCCAGTGGGTGCGTCGTTTGCGTCCCCGTTGTTTCGAATGTCGCCGTTTTGGTAAAGGCATTATATCCTCCTACACTTTCTAAAGCCACAACCTACACAAGTTTTCTCTGTGTAAAGTCGTAGTTTTAATACTCGGTTTGTCATAAATTGATTTTACTCATAAAAAGCGGAATGTCAATATTACCCTTGACTTTTCTTAAATTATCCTCAAAATTGTGTATGGATATTATGCAGTCTTGTATCATAAACAATGACAAAAAAATACTCTTAATTGTAATTGACGGGCTTGGCGGATTGCCCATAAATAGTAAAACCGAACTCGAAACCGCCCTTACTCCGCATCTCGATAAATTAGCATCAATGAGCAGTCTCGGTCTAACAACACCGGTTGATATTGGAATTACGCCAGGTTCCGGACCTGCACATCTTGCGCTGTTCGGTTATGACCCGGTCCAATATCAAATTGGTCGGGGTGTACTCGAAGCAGTCGGCGTCGGTCATGATATTAACCCTGACGATTTGTGTGTCCGTGCTAATTTTGCGACGATAAAAAATGGAATTATTACCGACCGCCGGGCCGGTCGAATTCCGACTCAAAAGAATCAACGGCTTTGTGATAAACTTTCTTCGCAAATAAAAAAAATTGATGATGTTGAAATAATTATCCATCCTGGCAAAGAACACCGATTTGTCATTGTTTTTCGTGGTAAAGATCTTTCATCTAATATAACTGAATCTGACCCGCAAAAAGACGATAAACCTCCGGTGCCGGTCTCGCCATTGAAAAATGATGCAATACGCAGCACGGAAATCGTCAATAAATTTATCCAAACCGCTGCCCAAATCATCGAAGATGAACCGCAAGCAAACTATTTTCTGATGCGCGGCTTTGCTCATCATCCCAATCTTAAACCAATGTCTGAATTATATAATATCAAACCTGCCGTAATCGCGACTTATCCGATGTACAAAGGTATTGCCAAGTTAGTCGGTATGGATATATTGGATTGTTCAGAAACCTGGGAGTCTGAAATCGAAACCCTCGCAAAAAATTATTCCGAATATAATTTCTTCTATCTCCATTTCAAAGAAGTCGATATGAAAGGTGAAGACGGTGATTTTTCAGGTAAAGTCAAATTAATTGAGAAATTTGATGCGCTTTTACCCGATATCCAAAAACTCAATTTCGATGTATTGGCAATAACATCAGACCATTCGACTCCGGCAGTGTTAAAAGGTCATTCCTGGCATCCCAATCCATTTTTACTCCATTCAGAATATTGCCGTCAGGATAACATTAATAAATTTTCTGAAAAATCCTGCGCTCAGGGAAATCTCGGCAATTTTCCGCAAACTAAAGTTATGCAATTATTATTAGCCAATAGTTTGAAATTAAAGAAGTATGGAGCATAAATGAAACCAATAAGGGCAATTATCAGTGTTTATGATAAAGAAGGAATTGTTGATTTAGCCAAGGTCTTAACCGAACACAAGATTGAAATCCTCGCTACTTCAAAAACTGCCGATATGTTAAAGCAAGCCGGCATCCCGATTGTCGAAGTATCTAAATTTACCGATGCCGAGGAGATTTTAGGCGGTCGAGTCAAAACCCTGCACCCGAAAATTGCTGGCGGTATTCTCTCGTTTCGCAAGGACAATGCGGTCGAACCGATTGATATCGTTGTCTGTAATCTCTATCCATTCGAAGAATCGCTCAAGAAAAATCTAACTCTTGAGCAGATGGTCGAAATGGTCGATATTGGCGGGGTCACACTGCTTCGTGCCGGTGCCAAAAACTATGCCCATGTTGCAGTCGTGCCCGATAAAAAGTTTTATCCTATGATAATAAATGAACTCAAAGAGAAAAAAGAAATCACGATTGAAACCCGGCAATTACTGGCACTTAAAGCATTTGAAATTGTTGCTCATTACGACAGTGTTATTCAGGAATATTTTTACAATCAATTCCAGTCTGTTGATTTTGCCGAATATTATACAAAAACTTATCTTAAATCAATGCCCTTGCGATATGGTGAAAATCCGCATCAGAAAGCATTCTATTATACTGACCCGTTTTCCAACTTCAATATGAAACAACTGCAGGGCAAAGAAATATCTTATAATAATCTCCTGGATGTGGAAGCAGTTTTGTCGATTGTCGAAGATTTTACTGACCTGACCTGTGCCATTGTCAAACATAACAGTCCGTGTGGTGTTGCTTGTGCCGAGACTATGAAAGATGCTTATCTGAAAGCGCTCGAATCTGATTCAAAATCAGCATTTGGCGGTATTGTTGCATTCAACCGAACAGTTGACCAAGAGACTGCTCAAGAAATGACTAAAATATTCCTGGAAGTCATCATCGCGCCGTCTTTTACTCCAGAAGCTTTGGCAGTTTTAAAAAGTAAGAAAAACTTACGGGTTATAGAATATACCGGTCAGACCAGTAAAATGTTGATTCGTAATTGTCTGGGCGGTATTCTGATGCAGGATAAAGATACGATAAAAGAAGATACTAAAGACTGGAAAGTTATGTCTAATCGCCAGCCGACTCCTTATGAATTAGCTGAACTGGAATTTGCCTGGAAAGTTACGAAATTTGTTAAATCCAATGCGATTGTCTTGAGTAAAAACAAAACAACAATCGGTATTGGCGGCGGGCAGACTTCACGGGTTGACTCAGCTGAAATAGCTATCAGAAAAGCACAGGGAAAATTAGACGGCGCAGTAATGGCATCTGACGGATTCTTCCCGTTCCGCGATTCTGTAGATTTAGCGGCTCAGAACGGCATTAAAGCAATTGTCGAACCCGGTGGTTCGCTTGGTGATAAACAAGTCATGCAGGCCGCAAATGAAAACAATATTGCACTGCTCTTTACCGGAATCAGGCACTTTCGACATTAAAATACAGAAAAAGATTAAAGATTAGTTCAGTCATTTCATTCCTTCGTAATGACAATAAATACAATTTTGATTTTTCATTTTGCATTTTGATATTTGATATTTGATATACTAATAAACTGGATTCCTGCTCCTCGATTAAGTCCGAGGACAAGCCTCGCAGGAATAACAGACTAAGATTATAAACACCCAAATAAGGATGTTGCTTTGTTTCTTCTCTAAGACATCCAACAACATTAGTTTAAACTAATATTTTTGTCAGCCGAAAATTCTCTCTAACCTTCTAAATTCCATATTCTTAATTCAAAATTCCTCAAAATGATGGTACCGCCCCCTGAGTCGATTTCAGATATGAGTAAGTGTATAAGCAAGTCCATAGTATCGCATTGAATAATTCAATTAAATACAAATTTGAATACAATTCTACTTTGAAATCTTAACACGAATCGTCGCACAAAATAGCTTATTAAACATCTTAACAATTATCGCATATATTCGGGCAGATAACCGCCCTCATATCCAGAATGGTTTTTGCTTTCATAACCGATTCCATAACCGACCACGGCATATGCATTGCCATTCGGAAATTGTAACAAAATACGAGAACTTCAATCAGACTTGACAATTAATCTTATCTTGATTACATTGATTGTATGAATAAACCAGTAATTGCCAGAGCATATCAAAAATCCGGTGTTGATATCTCACAAACCACAAAAATCAAATCCGATATCAAATCTTTGGTCAAAAAGACTTTTACGCCGCAGGTATTATCCCAAATCGGTCTGTTCGGCGGATTGTACGAATTAAAGCGGTCAGCAGATAGCGGTAAGCAGAAAGTAGTTTTAGTCGCAAGTTGTGATGGTGTCGGCACTAAACTGAATATCGCCTCTATGATGAACAAACACGATACGGTCGGCGAAGATCTTGTCAATCACTGTGTCAATGATAGTCTTACTTTAGGCGCCAGACCATTATTTTTCTTAGATTATATTGCTTATACCAAAGTTAAGTCGGGTGTTATCGAACAGGTGATTACAGGACTTGCAAAAGGCTGTAAGAATAATGAATGTGCTCTGATTGGCGGTGAAACTGCGATGATGCCAGATATGTACAAACCGAATGAATATGATCTGGCTGGATTCATTGTCGGGATTGTTGACAAAGATAAAATCATCGACGGTAAAGAAATTAGCGTTGGTGATAAATTGATTGGTATCCCGTCCTCTGGTTTGCATACTAATGGTTATTCTTTAGCCCGTAAAATATTTTTCAAAGATAACAAGTTTACTGTCAATTCACGCCTGCCCGGATTAAAAACTACTCTGGGCCAGGCACTTTTACAAACTCATAAGTCATATTTTAAACAAGTCTATCCGCTTCTCCCCTATGTTTCAGGCATTGCACATATTACCGGTGGCGGATTTTATGAAAACGTTGAACGGCTCTTACCCAAAAACTTGTCCTGTATTATCAATAAAAGCACTTGGCAAGTACCACCAATATTTAAGATAATGCAAAAATACGGAAAGGTAAGTGAACCGGAAATGTATAAAGTATTTAATATGGGCATTGGAATGGTTCTATTCGCACGACCTAAGAATGTGGATAAAATTTTAAAATATGTTTTCAAATCAATCGTTATTGGCGAAGTCAGGCAAGGCAACTGGGGTATGCGAATAGAAAATTAAAAATTAAAAATTAAAAATTAAAAACACATATGAAAAATAAAAATGATGCAGAATTTATTTTGTATTTATCTGTGTATATCCGTGGCTGCTTGTAATGAAAAATAAAGAAATCGCTACTATTTTTGGCCGGATTGCCGATGCTCTGGAATTTAAAGGCGAGATGTTCTTTCGTGTCCTTGCCTATCGTAAAGCGGCGCGGATTATCGAAGAGCTAACCGATGATATTGAACTATTAGACCAACAAGACAAGTTACGAGCAATTCCTGGTATTGGTGAAGGCATTGCTAAAAAGATTAATGAATACCTGACTACTGGTAAAATGAAGAAACTGGACCAAGCCATGTCAGATATATCCAAAGACCTGCTCGACCTGTTAAATGTCCAGAATTTAGGACCTAAAACTCTGCGTCTTGCTTATGACAAACTCAATGTCAGAAATCTTACCGATTTGAAAAAAGTCATTGCTAATGGCTCTTTGGCAAATCAATTCCGGATGGGTGAGAAAAAAGTTGATAATATCAGCAAAGGCATCCAGTTGTTTGAACAAGCCCGGGCAAGAATCCCGATAAATATTGCTCTGCAAATCTCAGAACAGGTTATCACTTATCTGAAAAAAGCACCTGGTCTTACTGATATCAATGCATCTGGTTCGCTGCGTCGCATGAAAGAAACGATTGGTGATATTGATATTCTGGTTGCCGGTAAAAATGGAAAAAAGATTGTTGATTATTTCGTTAAATTGCCTGGTGTCATACAAATTCTTGCGTCTGGTGATACCAAAGGTTCGGTCATGATACAAACTGATGAACACACTTTACAAGTCGACATAAGAATCGTTGATAAGAATTCTTATGGCGCGGCATTGCAATATTTTACTGGCTCTAAAGAACACAATATCCGGATTCGCAGTCTTGCTAAAGAAAAAGGCTTAAAAGTTTCTGAATATGGTGTCTATAAAGGCAGGAAAAGAATTGCCGGCAAAACTGAAACCGGAGTTTATCAAGCTTTGGGATTACCTTGTTTTGCGCCTGAATTAAGAGAAGACCGGGGTGAAGTCCAGGCAGCACTCGAAAAACGATTGCCCAAACTAATCAATTATCATGATATTAAAGGTGATTTGCAGATGCATACTACTTATTCTGATGGTGTTAATACAATCGAACAGATGGCAAAAGCTGCGATTAAACTGGGTTATGAATATATTGCAATAACTGACCATTCCAGGACCGCATCTTATGCTGGCGGTCTAAACGAATATAAATTAAAAAAGCAATGGGATGAAATATCAAAAGTTCAATTAAAGCTCAAAGGTATTAAAATCCTAAAGGCTAATGAAGTTGATATTTTGGTGAATGGAAAACTTGATTTTCCGGATAAAATTTTAAAACAGATGGACATTGTTGTCGCGTCAATTCATCAAGGGTTTAAACAGAATGTAACCCAGCGCATCTGTGATGCAATTGAAAATCCTTATGTTAATATAATAGCGCACCCGACTGGACGATTGATTTCAAGACGCGCAGGATATGATATTGATTTGGAAAAAGTATTAGAGCATGCGGCAAAATATCATAAGATAATGGAAATAAATGCTTATCCAGACCGGCTTGATTTAAATGATATCTGGGCAAGAAAAGCAAAAGAAATGGGAATTAAGCTCGCCATCAGTACTGATGCTCATGAAATAAATGATTTATACTGGATGCGTTTTGGCATTGGTGTTGCCCGCCGAGCCTGGCTTGAAAAAGCAGATGTAGTAAATACCCTGCCCCTGCAAAAGTTTATCAGACTGTTTAATATTGAGGATTAATGTTGACATTTTTAATAATTCGAATAAAATTAGAAAATATCATAATTTATGGGAAAAAAACAAAAGACCTTTGGATTTAAAGGCGGAATGCAGCCGCCTGAGTTTAAATCTTTATCTGCTCATAAATATACGGACAAAGCACCGATTCCGAAAAAAGTCTGGCGTCCCTATATTCAGCATACCGGTATCCGTACCCAACCCGTTGTCAAAGTCGGTGATTATGTTAAAGTCGGCACTAAAATCGGCGAAGCCCAGGGTTATATCTCAGTGCCGACCCATGCATCAATTTCCGGTAAAGTCGTGCAACTCGAAGAAATCGACCACCCAGTTTTACCGAAACGAACCCTTACCTGCGTTATTGAATCAGATGGCCAGGATATCTGGGAACCCAGCGTCAAAGAGCGCGATTATAGTAATTTTACCAAACAGGAACTGATTCAGATTATTCACGATGCTGGTATTGTCGGTCTTGGCGGCGCTGCGTTTCCGACTCATGTCAAACTATCACCACCCCAGGACAAACCGATTGATACTCTAATCATCAATGGTTGTGAATGCGAACCATACATTACGGCTGACCACCAGCTTATGCTGGAAAGAGCGGCACAAATCTATGAAGGTATTAAAATCATTGCCAAAATACTGGATGTCCAAAAGGTCATCATTGCGATTGAAGACAATAAACCAGATGCAGTTCTGATTATGACTGAAGCCGTATCACCGAACAAAGAATACACAGTAGTTCAGCTCAGAACTAAATATCCGCTGGGTGCGGAAAAACAGTTAATCAAAGCCCTGTTAAATCGAACCGTACCGGCTGGAAAACTGCCCTTTGATGTTGGTGTGGTTGTGCATAATGTCGGCACCGTGAATGCCATTTATGAAGCGTGCCGATATAACAAGCCATTAGTCGAGCGTCTGGTTACCGTAACTGGTTCGGCA
>JAGXRL010000041.1 GCA_018335915.1 Candidatus Latescibacterota bacterium | reverse complement strand
TTCTAACAACCAACAACTAAAAACTAAAAACCCTGTAATCTGGAACGGTAAAGATAATAATCGCAATCAAGTCAAACCCGGTATCTATTTCTGTATGCTTAAAACTGATGACAGAACAATAACCTAAAAAATAGTCAAAACAAAGCAAACAAAATACTGAAAATTTATATCAAAATTTTATAAAATCGACATACCCCCAACAGTTTATATCATAACAGTTTACATTAAACATTTAAGTAAAAATATTAGAAACTCTTAAATTCATATCTGTATTGAGTTTAAAGGTTATTTACAAATCTATGACTATTGACAACTTCTAAAAAATAAACCTTGACAAAAAAATATATTTTGTTACAATAATTATGTAGACGGGGCGCGATACTCGCCTATTAAATACCCTATACCCCATTTTCCCCACCAAAAAAATTTCAAAAAACGATATTGCGCCCCGTTGATTTTTTTTCCTGATTTAGATATAACTTCTATATCCTGTAAGAGTTTTAACTCCTGGCGGGTAATATTTTTTGCTTTATTTGCATTATGTCATCTGCAATCTGTTTTTTTAATGCTTCCAGATTATCAAACCTCTTTTCCGGTCTTAACCGCTCGAAAAATTCTACTGTAATTAATTTGTTCAACGAAGTCTGTTCATTTCCTTGATAACCGAACAGGTGAACTTCTAAAGACCGCATTTGATAAGCCTGCAACGAATTGGTAATGGTCGGTGCAAAACCGATATTCATCACGCCGTCATATTGCTTGCCTTCAAAATTTACTTTAACCTGATGCACGCCATCTGCTGGCACCAGTTTTGCTTTGTCTGGCATATGCAGGTTTAAGGTCGGAAATCCAAGCTGCCTTGCCAATCCTTTACCTTTAATTACTTTACCAGTCATTGAATATTTTCTGTCTAATAGTTCATTCGCTCTCTTGATATGTCCTAAAATAATAAGTTCACGAATCCGTGTCGATTTAATCGGTGCGCCGTGATATTTTAGACTTGATACAACTTTCACTTCAAAATTGAATTCTTTACCGAATTTTTTCAGCAATGCGACATTACCTTTGTGCGCCTTACCAAAATGATGGTCAACACCGACCACAACCGCGCTTGGCCGAATCGGTTTGACAATATATTGCAGAATATAATCCTGTGCTTCAAGATTCATTATTTGTTTTGTAAATTTAATCAATCCTAAAAATCCGACTGATAAATCTCTAAAGATTTTCACCTTTTCTTTATCGGTCGCAAGCAGGAAATGAAAATCCTTATGTAATAATACCTGCGGAATCGGCTGGTAAGTAATAACGCCATAAGGTTTGTTATATTTCTTGGCTAAAATCCTTGCCGTCTGTAAAATCTTTTGATGGCCGCGGTGCACACCGTCAAAACTGCCCAGCGCGATTACGGCACCAAAAAGCTTCGTATAATGTCCGTGTGGTTTGATATTATATATCTGCATAGATAAGCCGTTCTGGATAAATTTTATTATCTTTGTATTTTGCAATTACTAATACCCGATTCTCATTATCAACAACTCTTATAATACAATTTTCAATTTTCAATTTACAATCTTCAATTCGCGATAGCGGTTGTCCTTGCAATAATTTCTGCATATCTGCGTTATTAACAACAATGGCTGGTATCTCAGCTATTGCTTCGTTTATCGGGTATATATTCTCACTGATTCTCTCTGGTCTTACATCTTCTAAATCAACTGCATTCTCAACTCGAAACCTGCCAATCTGAGTTCGGTTTAATCCTTCTAAAGTCGCTCCACAACCTAACTTCTCGCCGATATCTCTTGCTAATGCCCTGATATAAGTTCCTTTGCTAACCATTGTTCTAATCTCGATTATTGGTAAATTAAAACTCAATAGTTCAATTTCTTTGATGATTATCTTACGCGAAGAGACGCTAAAATCAATACCTTTTCTTGCCAACACATAGCTTCTCTGACCTTTTTGTTTCAATGCAGAAAATTTAGGTGGTAATTGGTTTATTTCACCAATAAATGATTTTAATAGCTGTTCAACTTGAATTTGAGTAACTGTATCAAAGGGTTTATCATCAATAATCTGACCAGTAATATCATCAGTATCCGTGACTATGCCTAATCGTATTTTGGCGACATATTCTTTGTCTTTATCACTCAGGTACTGTCCAATTTTAGTCGCCTCATTAAACAGAATCAATAATAAACCTTGCGCAATCGGGTCTAAAGTGCCAGCATGGCCAAGTTTGGTATTTGGGAAAATTGGTTTCAATTTTCGAATACAATCATACGACGAAAGATGGATTGGTTTATTTAAAGGCAGAACCCCGCGTATCTTCACTTTAATAATTAAGGTATTTCAGAACAATCCGTTTCATCCGTGGTTTCATTGTTGGCTTGCGATTTCTTTAAATCGTCGAGCACCTTGCCGATTTTTTGCTCTTCCTGTAATAACCGGTCAATTTCAAAAACGAGCTCAGGTATGTATCGTAATACAACTTTATCTTTCAACCGGTTTTTAATAAACTTAGCCGCATGATTAAGATGATTCATCACCACTTCCTGTTCGATGTTTTCACCGAACGATGAAAAATAGAGGGTTGCTTGTTTATAATCATTGGCAAGTTTGATTGCAGTGATTGAAACAAAACCCAGTTTCGGGTCAGCTAATTCCTCGACAATAATCTCGGCAACCGCGCTTTTAATTGCTTCGGCTACTTTTTCGGTTCGATAGGGCATAGATAATTATGGAGAAAAAATATCGCTTTGTAAAGTAAAACATCACTTTAATTGACATTATATGCATTGTCCCTATACTATAATTAATCGATGAAATATCTCATATTCGTTCTGCTTTGCCTGCCCATGAGCTGTTGTTTTCGGGTTCGGGCACCAATCAGTTACACTCCAAAAATAACACCGCAAATTCAAGAACCAAAAATATCAGTTGCGGTCTTATGGAATACAGATACCATCTATGTATCCGGTAAAAACCCTTTTTCAGTAATTGCCCAGGGCAAAGCGAGTAGTCTTAGTGCCAATACTGATTTACTGATAATCTACGCTAAAGACAGCATGCTGGTTTTGAAATCAAATCAACAAAGATTATTAGCCAGTCCAGACCAGTTAATTTTCGAAAGCCCGGACCAGATTTCAGTCGGTTATAATCTTAAAAATATGACCCCTTATCATAATCGGATTGTGCTCAAGAAAAATTTAAGCCACCGTTTTGCGGTTACTAAAAATCTGACCGCAATCAACTTCGTGTCCCTTGAAAAATATTTACACGGAGTAGTCAGTTGTGAAATCGGCATGGCAAAAGAGCACGAATTAGAAGCAGTCAAAGCCCAGGCAGTTGCTGCCCGCAGTTATACTATGACCTTGCTTGGCAAGCGTAAAGATTTTGATATATATGGTTCTTATCTCTATGACCAGGAATACAAAGGCGCTTTAAGAGAATATAAACTGGCAATTCAGGCGGTGGACCAGACCCGAGGTGAAATTATGCAATTTGGAGAAGAACCGATTCTTGCCCAATATCATGCTTGTTGCGGCGGTGTTACTGCCCATGGCAGATACCCGTATTTACAATCAATTATTGATGCCCCGAATCATTCAGATAAGCAAAAATCTTATTGTCACGAATCACCTCATTATCAATGGAACTTGAAAATAAGTCGCCGTGCTTTTCAGGATACGATTTTCAAATTAGCCGGGATAACCTATAAATTTGATATTACACCTAAACTTGATATCAATAAAACAACCAAGCGGGTTGAATATTTACGCTTCTCAGGTATTACAGAATATAAACTGACTGGTGATGCAATCCGCAAAGCATTCAATCTCAAATCGACTCAATTCACAATAAAGACAACTAAAGATTCAGTTGAATTTCAAGGTTATGGCTGGGGACATGGCATTGGTTTATGCCAGTATGGTGCGCTGGCAATGGCAAGAGAAAAAAAATCTTATCAGGACATTCTCAAACATTATTACACGAACATTAAATTAGTTAAGATATATTAGGTTTTTATTTAACCCGTACCTGTTCTCCCATATCAAAAGTCGGTGTGAATTTGCGCTTAATTTTTACCTGAGCTAAACCAGAAACAAGGATTGGCAAAACCAGGGTTGCGTCGGCATAGAGCATAACTGTTTTGGCATCAAGTGCAATCTTACCCCAGGACTGCGCCTCTTTGAATGTGCAGCCTGACAAACCGCCCCAATGCGGTGCGTCTTGCGTAATCTGAATCGCATATTTATGTCCCTTTACCTTATATCCTAAAAATGGTGCGGTTACCTCAGTCTGCTGGATAAAATTCTTGGGTACACCGCCGCCAATATAAATAACCGATGAACTTTTCAAAGCTGCAGTTAAATAAGCGGTTTCTTCGATATCTTTAATAATATCAAATTTTATCTTCTTCTTTTTATGATAGAAAAGTTCTGCCAGAGCAATGCCGATTGAGGAATCGCCGAGTGCCGCACAATAAATCGGCACTTTATATTTTGCTGCCGATACAATAATACTGTCAGTAATTTTTAATCCCTTTGATTTTTGATATTTAATTATATGTTTTCCCAGCAAATAGAAAAATTCGCGGGTCGTGTATAATTTATCGGGCAGCGCCTCGGCAAACTTAGCAATAAAATTATCCGTGGCAATAAACTCATCTTCAGATGCAAACGTATCATAGATACGGTCAATATGATATTTAAATAGTTCCTGGTCATTACAAACATTAGTGCCAAGATAATGGTGATAACCGAGCGCTTCACAAATATCATGAAAAATATTCGCACCGGTCGAGACAATACAATCAAGATACCGCTTCTCAATAAGATTACTGATAATTCTTCGCATGCCCGCCGGCACCATCGCACCGGAAAGACCTAAGAAAATAAATGTTTTATCCTTCAGCATCTCTTGATAAACTGTAAAGACCAGCGCTAAATTTCTGCCTTGAAACGATATCTGAGACATCTGCTCCAGCATCTGTTTAATACTTGTTTGGGGATTGATTCGAAATGGTTCGGTTGGGTCGGTCAAATACTTACGCATGATATCGGTCTTTACCAAAACTCTTTTGATAATCTTTTTCTACTGCTGCGCAAAATCAAGGCACCAGCACCGCACCAGCAATAACCGTTGTCCACCAGCCGCGCTTATCACCGATTGCAGACTGGGTAGCATTCATAGTGCGCACGATTTTACCTGAGATTTTCCAGATTTCTTTACGTTCGTCCCAGCTTGCATTCGGGTCAAATTCTACCCCTAATGTTGTCGCGAGCATGGTTGCGGCTAAATCTTCGGCATAATCACCGGCTTTAGCATCGGTCTCGCCAAAAGAATGGTATTCGGACAAGTAACCGTATTGATTTGTATCTTTTGGTACCGCCACGCCGAGTGATGCGGAAATCAAACGGTGCGGTTCATTGGTCGAGTTTTCAGACAAGACGCAGAAAATAACTTCACCCGAAGTTAAAAACTGGAGCCCTTTGGTGCGGGGCGTAAATTTGCAACCGGGCGGTAAAATACTTGAGACCCGCACAATATTATAACGTTCAATGCCCGCATCTCTTAAAGCCGCCTCAAAACTGGAAAGTTTGTCTTTATGCCGACCCACGCCTTTGGTTAAAAAAACCCGTTTTGGTAGAATCATTTATTGTTTCCTATCTCGCTTTTCAAAGTGGAGCAGACCAGATTTGAACTGGCGACCTCTTGAGTGCGATTCAAGTGCTCTCCCAACTGAGCTACTGCCCCGTTCGAAAAAATGTTATGAAAATTTTTTTTCACTTAAAACGATTTTAATGAAAAAGTGCTGAATGTCAATAAAAATCTGAAAAATAATTTTTTAAGCAATTTTGTGCTCATAATTGACAAACTTTAAATCTCAAAGTATCATATATGTTTGAGATAAATTACATGGCGAAAATAATTGAATGTGTTCCGAATTTTTCTGAAGGCAGAAGACCCGAGATAATTGACCAGATTCTTGCCTCGATTGAGTCAGTTGACGGCATTATCCTTTTGGATAAAGAAATGAATGCTGACCATAATCGGGCTGTGGTCTCCTTTATTGGCGAACCGCATCAGGTTTTAGAAGCTGCTTTTCAAGGCTGTCAAAAGGCACAAGAGTTGATTGACTTGACTGTGCATCAGGGCGAACATCCCCGGCTCGGCGCGACTGATGTCATCCCGTTTATTCCGATTGCCAATACCACGATGGATGAATGTATATTTCTAGCCAAAGAATTGGGCCGTCGTATTGCTGAAGAACTAAACATTCCGGTCTATCTTTATGAAAATGCCGCGACCCGACCCGACCGGGTCGATTTAGCCAATATCCGCAAAGGCGAATTTGAATGTATTAGGACGGCTATTAAAACCGACCCGAATCGTGCCCCTGATTTTGGCAAACCAGAATTACACCCGACTGCTGGTGCAGTTGTAGTCGGTGCCCGATTTCCATTGATCGCCTATAATATCAATCTTAACACGACTGATTTATCCATTGCCAAAAAAATTGCAAAAGCAATTCGATTCCGCAGTGGCGGTTTTCGCTATGTCAAAGCATTGGGTTTTGCAATCAAAGAAAAGAACTGTGTGCAGGTATCGATCAACATGACTAATTATCTTGGCACCCCGCTCTATCGTGTCTTTGAAACCGTCAAGCGGGAAGCAGAGCGATATGGTGTGATGATTAAAGAAAGTGAGATTGTCGGCTTAACTCCCCAAAAAGCACTGCTCGATAGCGCAATCTACTATTTACAATTGGACGAATTCAAACCCGAACAGGTCCTTGAATCAAAATTAATCGCAAGCAAAGATAAAGGACTGGAAGAATTTTTATTTGAACTGAGCCAGCCAACACCAACCCCGGGTGGTGGTTCATGCGCGGCATTAGCTGGCGCGATTGGTTGTGCTTTATTATCCATGGTAACTAATCTGACTTTAGCAAAACCCGAATCAGAACAAATCACCTTTGAATTTACGCCGATTAAAGATAAACTCTCCACATATCAGAAAAGATTTTATGAACTTATTACTCTGGACAGCGAAGCATTCAACGGCGTTATGAAAGCCTATAAACTACCCAAAGCAACTGACCAGGATAAAACCATCCGCAGCCAGAAAATACAGGAAGCGTTGAAAAATGCCTGTGCTGTGCCCGAACAGATTTTTGACTTAGCCGTTGAAACCGTAAATTTAATCCACCCGATTGCTCAAAAAGGAAACCAGAATGCAATCTCTGATGTCGGCGTTGCGATTGCTAATTTGAAAACTGCCATCGACGGTGCCAAGTTGAACATTCTGATTAATCTCAAATCCATTAAAGACGAACAATATAACTCAACCAAAAAAGCAAAAATTGAAAATACCTTAAGTGTAATCAACAAGACAATTAACGAGCTGACTGGGCTCGTCGAGGCAAATTTATAGAAATTATTCATGATCACGATTTTTAACCAAATCTTTGGCGCAAAAAAACCCGAGAAAAAATACTGTGATTTACATATCCATTCGACTTTTTCAGACGGGCTTTTAACTCCGCAACAGATCGTCGCTTCAGCCAAAGAACGGGAACTGGATGCAGTGTCAATCGTTGACCATGATGCGGTCGGTGGTATTGAACCGGCAATACAAATCGGTAAAAAATTGGGTGTCGAAGTAGTCCCGGCTGTGGAAATGAGTTGTATGGTTGGTGATGCCGATGTCCACATTATCGGTTATTATATTGATTATCAGAATAAAAAATTAATCACTGTTTTAAATGATATTCAGGCAAAACGAGTTGACCGCGCCAAAAAGATTGTTGAAAAATTGACTGAGCAGGGCGCTGATGTTGAAATCAAACGCGTCCTCGAGATAGCTGGTAATGGTGCGGTCGGTCGTCCGCATATTGCTCAGGCATTACTCGAAGAAGGTCATATCTCATCATACGACGAAGCGTTCTGGAAATACATCGGCTATCATTGCCCGGCTTATGTACTCAAAGAGCGTTTATCACCGCTGGATGCAATGAAATTAATCAAAGATTTTCACGGCGTTTCAATCTTAGCCCATCCCATGATTTATAATAACCGTTCCTTGATTGCCTACCTGATTGACCAAGGTATTCAAGGTCTGGAACTATGGCGCTGTGAACATTCAGACAATGAAATGCGATACCTGAATAACTTAATCACTAATCATCATCTGATAGCTACCGGAGGAACCGACTGTCATGGTGGCAGAAAAGGCAAGATTCTAATCGGTGAATCAAAAGTCCCATACCAAGCAGTTAAAGATTTAAAACACGCTCGATAATGTCTCCTGTTTCACGTTTTACAATGCATGCCTTAATTATCCCAACTATCTGTTTATTACTTCTTACGCCTCACTTATATGCCCAGTCTTTTTTCATTGCCCGTTTAAAATATGATGGCGGCGGCGATTGGTATAATGACCCGGATGCAATTCCTAATTTAGCCCAGGAATTAAACAAACGGACTAATATTAAAACCGAGTTAAGCGAGCAGGTCGTCTCCTTAAACGATGAAAAACTCTTTCAGCATCCGTTTATATTTATGACCGGTCATGGCAATATCAATTTTTCTGACGCTGAGGTCAAACGACTCCGGACTTACCTTGCTAACGGCGGTTTTCTGTATGCGGATGATGATTATGGTATGGACGAAGCGTTCCGTCGTGAAATCAAGAAAGTTTTTCCTGACCATGAGCTGGTTGAATTACCGCACAATCATCCGATTTACAATACGATATACAATTTTCCGCAAGGACTGCCCAAAATTCACGAACATTATGAAGGGCCGCCTAAAGGACTCGGCATTTTTTTAAAGAACCGTTTGGTTGTATATTACACCTGGAATACGAATATCAGCGACGGCTGGACTCAAACCCATGATAATCCTTATCAAATAAGGGAACAGGCTTTTCAGATGGGCATCAATATCGTTGCCTACGCATTAAGCCATTAATTTAATTCGTAACTCGAAACGTATCACAACATCTACTTCAGGTTACTTGTTTTTATGATTCACGCCTGCTTGACTTTTATAAAAAACCGTGTATGATATTTAATTATGCCTACACTTACTAAAATACGTCGATGGAGTAAATTTTTTCTTATAATTGTCGCGGTCGCTTTTATTGCCGGCTTCTTATTAGGAGAACTTTGGCAGATATTGGGACGCCGCGGTGGCCGGGATATGCTCGAAAAAGGGATTGTCGGTAAAGTTGGTGACAAAACCATTACCATGCAAGAATACAACAATGCCTTTGAATATTTTTCTGTAAAATTCAGAACTGAAAATAATGTCCGAGACTTATCCAAGCAGGATATGGAACGAATTACCCAGCAAGCCTGGCAGTATCTGATTGAAGAAAAAACCTGGTCCGATGTTTTAAAGAAAAGCCAGATAAAAATTACTGACCCTGAATTAATCGAAATCATCCAGGCAAATCCGCCGCAGGAATTAAGAACCCGCGAAGACCTTATGACCAATGGCGAATTTGACTTGGAAAAATATCAGAATTACATCTTTGCTCCGGAAAATCGCCTCCAATTAACGCTCTATGCGCGTGAACTGATCGACGGTTTGCCCCGTGAAAAATTCCGCATTGATGTTATCAATGCATACCGCGTCACTGACAACGAAGTACTTAATGCCCGAAGTCGAGAGAATACCAGCATCACCCTGACCTATCTCTTTTTCGGACCCAAAGTCCTGTCCCAGCCCTATACCCCGGGTGAAGATGAGATTAAAGCTTATTACGAAAAAAACAAAGACAAGTACATTGAAGAACAGCGATATCGGGTACGTTACGTGTTTTTCCCGCTCACGATTACCTCACGGGACTCAATGGAAGTTGAACGACAAGTTAATGATATCTACCAATATGCTCGAAACGAAGAATTCACTACTTTGATTCAGGAGTTTTCTGATACACCGACCGATACCAATGCTCGATGGTATAAGATAAAAGACTTAGACGAATATACCCGTAATGCTCTCAGTGCCCTCAAAGACGATTCTATCACTCCGCCATTCTTAACTTTTCATAACTGGCAGATAGTAAAAGTTGACAAACAGACCCGGGACAGTTTATTACTGCGTCGAATCTCGAAAACTATCCAGGTTACCCGGGAAACAGAATTTGTCCTTACCGACAGCATTAACAATTTTCTCTCTCAAGCTCAATCTGCTGACTTTGATACCCTAAGTCTTGCCTATGGTCTGTTTCCGCGGGAAATGCCGCCCTGGACCGAAGAACGCATCAGTTTTCCGTCTTTGTACAATCAATATGAACTAAAAGATTTTATCTTGTCTTCAAAACCAAAGACAATCTCTCCGGCATATAAAGGTCGCGGTGGCTACTACATTTTCCAGCTTACTGCGGTTGAACCGAAAAAACTTCAGCCATTAGAACAGGTAAAATCGTCAATCGAGTGGCAGCTCCGCCGTGAAAAAGAAAAAGAATTGATTGCTGATTATGCTGAGACCGTCATGCAAAGAGTCCGGGCTCAAACTCCTTTAGAACAGATTATCCTTAACGATACGCTCATTGAATTACACAATGAAACTTACAATAATTTTCGTGAATGCCGTAATCGAAAAGGTTCCCAGTTTGCCGGCGCTGCCTATGCTTTAGACCCGGGTGAAACTTATGGCGTGCTCGTAACTGACATCGGTTCATACATTATCCGCTGTGATGATAAAAGAGATAACCAGTTCTTTGACGAACTGATTTACCGGGAAAACCGAAGAACTGAAGTCGGAAATCGTATTTTCCAGCATGCTGTAAAACAACCTGAGGTCATTGATTACCGAAGTGCGGATTTCTTTTAATTGTAAAGAGATTATTGACAATTTAGATAATTTCGATTAATAATTATACATGATGGTCCTATCGTCTAGTGGTTTAGGACATCACTCTTTCAAGGTGAAGACACGGGTTCGACTCCCGTTAGGACCAGAATTTGCGGGAGTAGCTCAGCTGGTAGAGCATAACCTTGCCAAGGTTAGGGTCGCGAGTTCAAATCTCGTCTCCCGCTTTAAGTTATTTGGCGGCATAGCCAAGTAGCCAAGGCGGCGGTCTGCAAAACCGCTATTCATGGGTGCAACTCCCATTGCCGCCTTTTTGATTGAATATAAAAGCCGGGATGGCGGAACTTGGTAGACGCAAGGGACTTAAAATCCCTCGTCCTTATCGGACATGCCGGTTCAATTCCGGCTCCCGGCATAAAGATTATGTTATGGGTCGTTAGCTCAGTTGGTAGAGCACCGGATTTTTAATCCGGTGGCCGCAGGTCCGAGTCCTGCACGACCCATTTATTTTTTTAGGAGGAGTCTAATGGAATTAAAAACAATTAAAATCAAAAAACCAGAAGATGTCAATATAATTATTGGTCAATCCCATTTTATCAAAACTGTTGAAGACCTGTATGAAACACTCATAAGTTATGTGCCAGGTATAAAATTTGGTCTTGCTTTCTGCGAAGCGTCCGGACCCTGTTTGATTCGCAGTGAAGGCAATGACTTGGAATTAATCAAACTTGCTCAAGAAAACGCTTATAATCTAAGTTGTGGTCACTCGTTTTTCATTGCCCTGAAAAATGCTTTTCCGATTAATGTGCTTAATCAGGTCAAATCAGTCCAGGAAATCTGTTCGATTTACTGTGCAAGTGCTAATCCGGTTGAAGTGGTTATTGCTGAATCCAGCCAAGGCAGAGGGATTCTTGGTGTTATTGATGGTGAAAAATGTAAAGGCATTGAAACTGACCAAGACAAACAAGACCGCAAAGATTTCCTAAGAAAAATCGGTTATAAAAGATAATAAAAAGTTGTTGGCTGTTAGTTTTTCGTTTCTAACCAACAACTAATATCTATCAACTAACAATAATATAATGGAGGCGGCGGGAATCGCTATGACTGTGAAGATGACCAAAGCCGAAATGGAATAGAGATAGTTGGGAATCGCTATGACTGTGACGATGACCAGAGCCGTAATGAAATGGAGGCGGCGGGAATCGAACCCGCGTCCGAAGCGTTTGAAATTTGAGTTCTACATAGTTAGTTATTCTTTAAATCTCGCCGGTCTTTTCGCCGGATAACAGGCAAAAACCAGCCAGTCTTATTAAGTAATCCGGTTCCAACCACAAGACATAATTGAAACCTTAATCACTCTAATAGACCCTATTACTAACCCGAGTGAACTGTTAGCATAAGGTGGTTGCTTTAATTAAGCAGCCAGTGCAAAGCTGTTATTGGCAGCTGTTTGTTCTTCGGCTTTTTAACGAGAATACCGAAGCAACTCGCTATGCCCTCAAACTTCTCAGTCACTCCGTCAAAACCGTTCGCCCCCTTAAACTATTATAAACCTGATTTGCTAAAAGTCAATGTCTATGTTATTAAAACATTATTAGCAAACAAAGTCGGGAGTCACCCTGGGGGTCGCCCTGCCTCTCTAAGTTGCTTTGTTGCGAATTCACGAAGTTTCCTTGTACTATGCTCTGTCGATTAATAACCCGTATCGCCGGTCCGTTTCCATATTGCAGCCAAGACTGCCCCCTATAGCGTAAACTCGCGAGTTTCAACTTGGGTCAGTTCGGGCGCACAATTCCGAGCCTGCAACAGAGATTGGCTTGGTGGCTGGCACTCGCAAAATCGACTGAAAAATCCAATTGATAATATATAAAGTGGAACCTGCATACCTTGTGTATTTCCACATAAAATGTGTCTTTCATTATCAACCGTTTAAACACTTCATATGTTATCGTAAAGACTGTGAGATGAAATTATTATATCTATATTTCCTCTTGACACTATCCTAAAGGTATGTAAAATTATTATGTAAAACTATGAGAGAAAATCTCGAATTAAAAATATATAAGCAGGAGGCAAAATGATACATGAATTTCAAGTCGGTGGCAGCATCATGTGGTTCTTATTAGCATGTGCATTGCTCGGCTTAATTCTTCTCATCGAACGCATTTTTACGATATTTCTGAAAATGCGTTTGAACACAAAAACTTTTGTAGCCAATCTTATCCAAACAATCGAAAAAGGCGGCGTAAAAGCAGGTATGGAAGCATGTGATAACACAACATCGCCAGTTGCCAAAGTGTTAAAATCAGCTTTGGAAAAATCATCGGGCGGGCGCGCCTTGATGGAAGATGCGGTGCTTCGCGCTTCTTCAACCGAACTGACATTTCTTGACCGTGGTATGAGTCTTTTGGGCGGTATTATTACGGTTGCTCCGTTCTTCGGTTTTCTGGGCACGGTAACCGGCATGATTCGCGCATTTGCCGCAGTTGCCGCAGTTGGTGAAGTTGAGCCGACCGTTGTTGCCAGCGGTATTTCTGAGGCATTAGTTACCACCAAATGGGGATTAATGATTGCCGCTCCGCTTTCAATTGTTTTTATTCTGATTCAGAGTAAAATCAATTCCTATACCCGGGAAATGGAATCATCTGCTTCGACTCTGATTGACTATTTGGCGGAAAAATTTGTCTGTACTCCGAAACAAGCAGCCAATAATTTATGCGATAAGCAATGAACGTGAGGAACTATGAAATTTAGAGAACGACCCCGGTCCAGTATCAAGATTCCGACCGCCTCGTTGGGCGATATCGCATTTTTAATCATTATCTTTTTTATGACGACTTCGATTTTTTCGCGGGAGAAAGGATTGAAAATCGTGCTGCCGGAAAAAGGTATGGAAGTAAAAATTGCCAGCGAGAATATTTTAACCATCTCGGTTAACCCGCAGGGAGAAGTCTTGATTAAAGATGCGGTCGTAACGATTCCTGATGTGAAAAGCATTGTTGAACAAGAACTGGCAAATAATCCAGATTTAGTGATTGCTTTACGAGTCAGCCGCTCGGCGCCGTATCGGACTATGATTAATGTTTTTGACGAATTAAAACTTGCCAAAGCCGATAAAATCAGTTTAATACCGGTCAAAGAAGGAAGTTAATTATGAAAAAACTACAGAGAATTACCCGGCGGGAAACCGAAATCACGACCGCATCCACTTCTGACATTGCTTTTCTCTTGATTGTCTTCTTTATGCTAACCACGGTCTTTCGCACCGAAATGGGATTGAAAATAAACCTTCCTTCAGCGCAGGCAACCGAACGGATTATGAAACGCCGCAATGTTGCCCATGTCTGGCTTGATAATACCGGCCGCACTACGATTAATGACAATCTCCTGGATTTAAACGGCGTGATGTCGGTTGCCCGTTCCAAATTAGAAGATAATCCGGATATCATTATGGTCGTGCGTGCGGACCAGGATGTCGAATACGGCAAAGTAACCGATATTCTGGAATCACTCAAAGACGCCGGTACTTTAAAAATAACTTTTGCGACCGAATTTGAAATGAAGTAGGATGGAATTATGCATAGTCGAAAAAAATCTCGATTTGTTCTGCAACTTTTATCAAAACTTGAAAGTCAAATAAGTTAGAGGTGTCTA
This sequence comes from Candidatus Latescibacterota bacterium, assembly GCA_018335915.1. Classification (GTDB taxonomy): domain Bacteria; phylum Hydrothermota; class Tepidihabitantia; order Tepidihabitantales; family CAIPLT01; genus JAGXRL01. The sequence continues at coordinate 4,741 of JAGXRL010000041.1, read as the reverse complement.
TGAAACGAGTATTAGATTGGGATAGTTATTACACAGTATACATCCGGTATAGTGCGATTATTGCTTTATTAATTCTGAATTTGGTCTTTTTCCTGCTTCCCCGCGAATTCATCTATCAAGCATATCAACTGCGAAGGGAAACCATCACGATTGCCGAACAACTGCCGCCCGAACTGGAAAAACTGGCTGAACCGCCGCCGGTCGAACGTCCCAAATTACCGGTTGCGGCTGAATCGCCTGAAGAAATCGAGGCGCAGACAATCGAACGAACCGAATTTCAGGAAATCATCAAAAAACCGACCGAGACTGATATTCCGGTTGTGCCGTATTGGGTGGTTGAGGTAAAACCCCAGCCGATCAGCATTCCCAAACCGTCATATCCGGATTTAGCCCGTCAAGCCGGGGTTGAAGGAAATGTCGTGGTCAAAGCATTAGTCGATGTTGACGGCACGATTATCGATGCCGAAATTCTTAAATCATCCGGCAATAATTCATTAGACCAGGCTGCTTTATCTGCGGCGCGAGATTCCCGTTTTAGTGCGGCTAAACAGCGCGACCAGTTTGTCCGCGTCTGGGTCTCAATCCCGTTCAAATTCAGTTTGATCGGCGGAAAATAATTATAAAATATGAACCAATATCCTAAACCAAGTCCTGCTTGCTTGAGCAAGCGTACAGGCAGAAAGGAGGGATTGAAACAAAACGCATTTTGGAGTAAATCCATGCCGACAATTAAAAACAGTCGGCAAATATAAGAAAGTGGAGGAAAAAATGAAGAAACTATGTGTACTATTAATTTTAGTTGCAGTGGCAATGGCAGTAAACACGAGAATTCAAACTGTCCTGCCGCCGCTCGAAGAAAAAATCGATATCAATCGTCCGGCGCTGAATTTAGCAAACAATAACGCTCCGTTTGATTACATGCCGGTTATCGGCCGCGTTGAAACCGTTGGCTGGACTTTTTATGACTGGTGGTTTAACGGACCGAGCTATACAAATTGCCGGGTTGACGCGGTTGCCAATGGCATTCATGTCTCGTGGATGTATCAACTTGGTTCTGACCCCCGTAATACGCGCTATAATTTCTATGATTTCTCGACCAGTACCTGGAACTGGCCTAATACGGGTGTTAATGTCTATTCAATCTCAACCGGTTTTGGCGGAATGGATTATGACCCGATTACCGGTCATGCCGTGATTTGCGCTCATGGTTCGGTTGGCGGTATTTTAACACCAGTCGTAGCCAGAGACATTTCACCGGGTACCGGTCTTTTCGAATATTCTAATGCACCTTCAAATAATCTCTGGCCGCCGGTTGCGGTTTCCAATAATCAGGCAATTCATATCGCAATGACAAATAACATTGACCGTGACTCGTTATGGTATAGCCGTGGTCTGCCATGGGGAACCTGGTCAACTCCGGTTCGTGTTCCTGAATCTGGTGCCGCACCAATGTTTCCGACTCAAAATATTCATGCCTCGAAAACCTCGAATAAAGTAGTAGCGGGCTGGCAATGTTCAGAAGACCTATATCCAAAACGGATGTTTTATCGCCTGTCAAACGATGGCGGAGTTAATTGGCTTGCACAAACTCAGGTACCTTTCCCGCCGTCATATGGCGGCATTACACCTGGTTATCATATCTCGTCATTCTTTGCCATGTTTGACAATTCAGACAATCTCCGTATTGTTGCCGCAGTCTCAGATACTGGTTTTACCCTGCCCGCACAAATCTGGATGTACAGCCCGCATTTAGCCAATCCCTGGACATTAGTGCATCATTATGATGCGGAAACTTTGGCTGCAGCGGTCGGTTACAATGCGATTTTTGCCTGCCGTCCTCAGGTTACTCAAGCCAGCAATGGCAATTTCTATGTTGCCTGGGAGCAGTTCGATTCTTTAAACTATGAACCCGTAACCTCACTTGCCCGGGCTGACATTCATGTTGCCGAATTGACCAATAATGGTCAGACCGTATCCCGTAAAGGCAGAATTACTGACCCGGATAACTTTACCAAACGGTTCCCCTGCATTGGCGGCGTTAAAAATGATACACTTATTCTAATGTATCAGATTGATTCGGTCGCCGGATTTGGTCCGACACAAGGACAGGGTCCGACCACCAACAATCCAGTGGTTGTGCATCGCCTGCATGTCAATTCAATTCCGATTGCGATTGAAGAACAGCCGCCGGTCAAGACTTATGAATTCACGCTTAATGCGCAACCTAATCCGTTCCATAACAATGCCCGGATTGCTTATTCAGTACCGACAACCGGTGATGTCAACCTGACTGTCTATGATATCTTAGGCAGACCGGTCAAGACGCTTGTTTCCGGCACCCAGTCGGCTGGCAATTACACCGCAATCTGGAATGGCAGAACCAATACCAATGAAATCGCCAAAGCCGGCGTCTACTTCTATACGCTCAAGACTTCGGACCGACAAATCTCACGCAAAATAATTAAAACTAATTAATTCTTAACATAAGGGACGCTCCCGGTTTTTACGGGTGCGTCCCTTGTACCATAAAATGTTTTATGCTTCAAGCGTCAGGCTTCAAGCATTTGGAGGTTTAGTGAAATATATTTTTGTTTTCCTGGCATTATTTTCAATTGTTTTCGCATCTAACCCAGACCTAACGCAGCGCAAAACCATTATTATCCCTGATGACTATGTTCCCAAATTCGAAACTCCGCATTCTCAACTCTTCAACTCTCAAACTCCCAACTCTCCAACTGATTTAATCCTTGGTCGAATCGAGTGCATTGGCGGCACTGCTTATGACTGGGTTAACGGACCTTGCGCGTCCTGGTGCGTGAACGACCAGAACAATGGTATTCATGTCACCTGGATGTGGTCAAATACCGAGACTTTTTCTGACAGGAATATGCGTTACAACTTTTATGACTGGTCAACCAGTACCTGGAACTGGATTGACGCCAATAACTATATGAATTCAGGCATCAATGTCTTTTCCCAGGCATTAACCAGTGTTGCTGGCGGTTCGGATTTGGACCGTACAACCGGTAACTTCGTCATCTGCGGTAACCATTCATCAGCCGGTTCAATTCTGCCTAAACTTGCCCGTGACCTGGTGCCGGGCGGCGGACTGTTTGAATACTCGGACGGACCGCTCGGCTGGCGTTGGCCCTTTATTGCGGTCAGCCAGAACCAATCTATCCATGTTGCTTGTGTTGATGTCGGGACCACTGACTCATTATACTATACCCGCTGTTCACCCTGGGGAACCTGGTCAGCGCCGATTAATGTCTGCCAGGGTACTCCTGCCCCATTATTTCCCAATCACAATATTCAAGCATCAAAAACATCCAATAAGGTGATTATTACCTGGGAAGAATCAGAGCCAGCTAATAATCAGGACCGCGGTTATTATCGATTTTCCAATGATGGTGGTGTAAACTGGGATGCACCTGTCCAGATTCCATTTCCACCATCAAGTTTAGACAGCCCGTCATTTCATATCGGCGGATTTTATGCCTGCTTTGACCAGAATGACAATTTCCATCTCGTAACTCAAACCGCACCGCCTGGACTTGCCTGGCCTGCTGAAATCTGGCATTATTGCCCAACTAATAATCCAACCTGGAGTCACATTCATCTCCGCGATTATGATACCCTTGCCGGCAGTGTTGGTTATAATACTTTAGCAGCATGCCGACCATCAATTACACGAAACCCGTCAAACAATTACCTGTATGTAACCTGGGAAATGTTTGACTCGCTTAATTTAGAGCCTTTAACTAGTCGTACCCGGGCTGATATTTGGGTTGCTGAATCACGAGACAATGGCTTGACCTGGGTTGGTAAAACGCGCATCACAGACCCGAACACGACCTCAAAACGATTCCCGGTTGCAGGCGGTGTCCAGGTTACGCCCAGTCCGACTGACAAAGACACCCTGCTTGTCTTATACATGGTCGATTCCATTGCCGGTGCTTTTGTACAGGGCGAACACCGCTATTGCGTCAATCCCATGGTCTTGCACCGCGTGCCAGTACCGCTTACAGTCGGCATTGAACAAGAACCAATCGATAACGCATATAATCTTACGCTCAATGTCCTGCCTAATCCGTTCCAAAACAACACCACGATTCATTACTCATTACCCCATAACACTCATCTCAATCTCACAATCTATGATATTACGGGCAGAAATGTCAAAACCCTCATCAACGGGCACCAATCAAGCGGTAACTACTCAATAACACTCAATTCGCAAACATTAGCCAAAGGCATCTATTTCTGCTCGCTAAAAACAGATGCCAGACAAATTACTAAAAAATTGATAATAAACTAAAACATGAAAAAATGAAAAAAAGAAACCACAAAGACACGGAAAGAAAAGAGAACGCAGAAAAACGCAGATAGATTAACCACGAATGGACACTAATGAACACGAATAAAGTCTCAAGAAAATTTAAAAAAGAATTAGTGTGGATTCGTGTTAATTCGTGGCTGAATTGATATGGATTAACGCAGATGTGAAATCTGCGAAAATCTGCGTCCTAACTGCCTTTGTGTCTCTGTGGTATTTTTCATGAAAAAATGAAATAAGGAACAAATATGACAAAACGAAAATTAATATATTTAGCACCGGCGCTCTTTGGCGTCTGTCTGCTCTTATTTCTCAACTCGTGCGGAACCGAACCGCCGGCCGCCTGGCCCTGGTGGACTCGCGCTGATACGCTTGCAGTTGACCAGGAACTCGCATTATGGCGGG
>JAGXRL010000040.1 GCA_018335915.1 Candidatus Latescibacterota bacterium | reverse complement strand
CTAACCGGTCGGGCATAGATAAAATTTATTGCAACAAATAATACCAATATAAAAGTTTTTTTCATAATAATAATTTTACTTGAAATCACTATAAAATGCAATAGACAACCCCTGAACCAATCCTGCATACAGTAAACAGATGAGATTGCTTCGGGGTTGCTTTCGCAACGCCCTCGCAAAGACAACCAAGCAAGATGTCATTGCGCGGTTGACGAAGTCAATCCCCGAAGCAGTCGTGGCAATCTTACATACAGTAAAAGATGAGATTGCTTCGGGGTCCGAAACGGACCGCGCAAAGACAAACCGAAGAAAAGGGACGCTCCCGGTTTTACGGGTGCGTCCCTTGAATATATATTTAATTTTTAAGTTGTAGTTTTGACTTTTGAATTTTGACTTTTGAATTTATGCCGCATCAGTGCGTCCCTTAAAAACAACAGGAAAAATTATCGAAGTTAGACTTCGATATAAAGCCCGGGTGCTGTACCCTGGCATGGTCAAGCTCAGCCAATACCAGACATCTGCTTAACCGGTAAGCGTATTATCTGGTCGCCAGCAGGCAAGGCATGATGATTGGTTAAAAATCAGGCTATTAATTATCCAATTTAATCTGGTTTCCGATTTGTTATAAAGATAAATATTTGCCGGGTTAAATCCGCAGGTAAATATGCTCATATAATCTTTGGTACAGATACTGCGAGCCAGACTGATAAAAAGCGGAAAATTATGGAAGTTAGACTTCCATAATTAAGTAAAAAGAAGAGATTGCTTCAGTCACTTCGTTCCTTCGCAAAGACAATGGGGAATTGTCATTGCGAGACTGCGAAGCAGTCGTGGCAATCTTACATACAGTAAAAAATGAGATTGCTTCGGGGTTGCTTTCGCAACGCCCTCGCAAAGACAGATAATAAAAAGGGACGCTCCCTGTTTAGGGAGCGTCCCTGGTTTATTTATCAGTTCAGTTTTTACTGAACGATAATTTTTACATCTGCGCTGTTCGCACCGTCATTGTATTTGAGGAAGTAAACGCCATTCGCAAGTTTGGGCAGAGTTGTCGAATAACTACCCGCATTGGTATAACCATTATGAATCGTTTCAACCAGACGACCGGTTGCATTGTAAAGTTTCAAGGAAACTTTGCCAGATGCAGGAATCGAATAGTTGATGGTTTTTGAGAAGGTTGTTGCCGTGAAGTTGAATATTGAGGTATTTGTGATATCAGCCGCTGTAGTTGCAATCGTGCTCGGCATTACTTTGTCAAAGGTTGAACCATGAATATAATATAATAACTCATCGGTCTTGTTGCCTTTGAGCAAGTAAACATATCCATCTAAATAGGCAAGTCCGGCACCGGTCTTTGGTACTGATTTTTTCGGTGTTGCACCATAGCGAGCAACCGGTTCTAAACCGGTCCATTCGTCAGCACCCGGATTATATGACCAGAAATCATCTTTACCGCCGCCTTTGATGGCATAGAAAATTGAACCGTCATTAGTCATTGAGCCGCCGTCACCAACTTTGGTCTTTTTCGGCTTTTCAACGATTGTGGTCGGATACATCAATGGTAAAGTCGCCTTCTGTGTCCAGGTTTCGGCTGTCATATCATAAGCAAACAGGAAGTTTTCCTTATCCTTACCTTTGAGTGCATAGAGCATACCATTCATATAAGTCAATGCTGAACCATCTGCCCATTTCTTATTATAGGTATTGGTAAGTCCGGTTTGACTCAAAGTTGCCCAGGTATTGGTTGTAACATCATAAACATAGAATACATGTTCGGTTACTTTCTGAGCACCGGCTAAGAGATAAACCTTGCCATCATGATACGCAATCGAACTACCGCCTTTGAGCGCTTTTGGTACTGACACATATTCAAGAGCAGTCCAGGTATTGGCGGTCATATCATATGCCCAGAACTCTCTGGTGCCATTACCTTTGGTTGCATAAATCGTATTAGCACCATCCCAGCATAATGAAGCGCCTTTGCCTGGATACTTTTTAGCGATTTTTTCTGTGCCTGGTTTGAGACCAAACGGAATCGGTTCTTTATCAGTCCATGCCGCACCGTCAAACATCTTGAACTCGCCTGATTTCCAGCCTTTGAATGCATAGAGCACTCCGCCGTCATCGGTCAAGCCGGGAACTGCGACTAAAGCACCGCCGTCTTTGACATATTTAGGCGGGTCATTGGTCGGCATTGCGACTGACGGATTCCAGCCCATTACTGCAAAATTAGCAGTTACTGATTTATTACCGTCCATCAGAATATTTTCAGGATTAGTCATACCGGTCAAATCACCGCTCCAGCCGACAAATGCATAGCCAGAATCCGGCGCTGCGGTCAACTCAACTGTAGAGCCATAAGGATACAACGTTAAATCCGGATTTTTGGTGACACTGCCGTTTGTTGCGGTAACTGTCAGAGTATGCGGAGTCAGATAGTCGAGTAAGAAATCATCAACAATCCAGTAATTGGAATCATAGGCACGATAGACAAAGGCAAACTTGACATTGTCTTCACCTGCAACCAGACTGGTTACATCGTATGTTTTGTCTCCTTGGTCAATAATACCGACTGTTGCACCATCTCCGTAAAATCCAGCAATCAGATTCCAGATCAAGCCGTCGTCAGTAGTGTAATAAACTTCTGCGCTGTCATAGGCACCCCAAGAATAGAATGTATGCCAGAAACTGAGTGTATAGAATCCGTCGGCACTGCAGTCTAATCTCGGCGTGATTAACCAATCATTCGAATTTTCTATCGGATTCCAGGTGATTGCTGCTCCAACATGACCGCCTAAACTTGCTTTAAACCAGTCATTACCATTCCATGTTGGGACTGCTTCATCACCATAATCAACAATAGTCCAGCCGCAGAATGGCGGATTATCACCATACGGTCCCCATCCTTCATTAAAGTCTTTAGAGAATGGCGGAATATGTCCAGCAATCGGACAGACCGCAACACCAACCATTGCCGTATCATTGCTCTTGTCTTGATCAGTTGCCAGTTCAGTCCAGGCTTTGAAAGCAAATAATGAACCCTGTGTATTGCAGTTCCAATCCGCATCAAAAGTAAAATCTGTCGTTGCAGTTGATGCAAGAGTCCCGGTCCAGGTTTCAGTTACCGGAGTCGAACCATCGCCAGGGTCATAAGTAACATCAAAAGATGTCTGCTCTAAAAGACCAAAATTCTTAAGTGTTACCGTGATTTCTCTTGTGTCACCGACCCAGATTGGTCTTGGTGCCGGAATATCAATTGCAATTACACCAACATCATTGGTAGTTACATCTTCCTGCCATGCCATAACCTGGTCAATATAGATATTATCGCCATATGCGCCTTTTGCTCGGAATCCGATATTGACATTAGAATTAGCCGGGAATATACCGCAATCCACTAAAAATCCAGTCCAGCCAATTGTAGTCGAATATCGAGTCACAAATCCAACCGGTGTCCAATTTGTCCCACCATCAGTACTTGTTTCGATGAAAAGAGTATCGTTAAATGTAGAATAGATAGTGCTTCTAAATGCATAAAATCTCAGGTTCAGTTTTTTGTAATCGGTTGCAGATGTAGCAATAGCCGGAGTGGCTAATCTTGCTTCGTCACCTTGATTAGCATTATAAGATTCAAATGCAGCCATACCAGGTGGTGGTGTTGGTGTGAGACCAGTATTGTCACCATTCAGATAAGTGTTCAAGAATGCATAGCCAAAACCACGACCATTAGTCATTTTAACCCAGTTATAAGTTCCGACTAATGAAGTTGCGCTCCAGCCGGTTGGCGGGAAAGTTGCGCCGTCAAATCCTTCAAAAATATCAAACGCATAATTATCAGTAGTTGCCTCGGATACTTTAATACTTAAAGCGGGGGAAATGCTATATAATCCCCATGCGCCAGGAGAACCACCAACCATATTTCTTCTACGCGGTGTGACCGTTGCGCCTAAATTACTTTCACCAACAATTCTTGGAATGCCAGCAGTTTGAGATTTTACAACTACAAAGAAAGTCTCCCCAACATCTAATGTAGTATCTGGGTTGATATCATAATCTAAATATGCAGCTCCATATACTGAGTCTGGATCAAGTATTATGTCTGGAGATTCCCATAATAATGTTGTTCCATCTTCAGCGTAGATTTGAAATCGAATTGTTGAATCAACGTCAGTACCGAGGAAAACCCAATATGCTTCGATATTTTCAAATGTTAATGATGAGTTAATGTTAAAATCATAAGTCCGGTAACGAAGACCATAATATTGTGCCAAGCCAGAAAACATATGACTCATTGAATCCCATCGAGTATATGTGTACCATTCGCCGTCATCACTTGCCGATGAACGATTTGGTATTTTAAGTCCTTCGGGTAATGCGTATGGTGTAAAGTTTGCTTCTATTTCTGGTCGTCCTTCTTCGATAACCATTACATTGTTCTTCGCAACTGATGTGCTCATAACCGGGATATCAGTTTTGATATCGGTTTTGGCAAATGCGAAAGTCACAATGATTGCTAACAACACAAACATTATTTTTGTGCTATTTCTCATATATTTTTTCCTCCATATATTTTATTTTGGGCAATTGTTTTGGTGCAGTGCACCTAAGATAGTAGACAGAAAAAAGTATATAGAAAACAAAGATTTCATTTATACCTGCCTTCTTTATTCAGTGTTCTGTATGCTATCTTTAAACCGGTATGATAATGGTAAAGTCCTATTGCCCGTCAGACTTAAGCCACTTATCGCCGGTGCCTGTATGTGGGGAATAATAACGCATGAAGCTAATTTTTCCTGTATCCTGTTTATAACCCTATTTGCGTTATTATGTATATTCATCCCATTTTATACTCTCACAACCAATATATAGATATTAACGAAGTTCTTACACTTGTCAAGGTTTTTCTTAAATTTTTTTATTATACTACTATCGGTGATACTATTACATACCAAATACTTATATATAGTGTTGTGATAATTTATAATTAATATGGTAAATAATTGATTTTTGAGATAAAGGGTCAGATAAAAATTTTAAGATTGAATAGATAGATGAGATTACCGCGGGGTCCGAAACGGACCGCGCAAAGACAAACGGGTCTAATGTCATTGCGAGGAGCGTTAGCGACGAAGCAATCTTACCGACCGTAAAAGATGAGATTGCTTCGGCTCCGCCTCGCAAAGACAGATAATAAAAAGGGACGCTCCCTGTTTTACTCGCCTCAATTCCGAATCGGAGTGGGCGCGGATATGAGGCGAGAGGCGAGTTGCCAGATATGACACAAGCAGAACCATTTGAAGTTGAAACGCAATATGGTATCTTCGCACTTTGCTTACGGCTCAAACGCCTGACCGAACCAATCATCGAATACAACTCCCAAGGCATACCAATACCAAGTTTTATCAGGTATCAACCATATCCAATCGTGTGGATATATAAAATTACTGACAGAAAAGGTTTAAAACCAACAAATAAAACAAGGGGCTAGCCCCCCAGTGAGGGTGGGGCTAGCCCCCTAGTGTCGCATAACGAATCTGAAAAATAGTTCCATGCACCTAATCGCCTCGCTATCGCGAGAGAGGAGCGGGCGGGTGCGTCCCATGAATATATATTTGATTTTTAAGTTGTAGTTTTGACTTTTGAGTTTTGACTTTTGAATTTATGCCGCATCGGTGCGTCCCTTAAAAATAACACGGGTGCGACCCGCAAAACCGGGACGCACCCGTTTGGTTTTTCCCCCTCCTGTGCCTTCTCCCCTTGCGGGAGAAGGTTAGGATGAGGGGGTTATTTTTTACTGCACAATCAACTTGATATTCTTATTGTTTGTGCCGTCATTATATTTTAAGAAATAAACTCCGCTCGAAATATTGCCAATCGTCGTTGTGTAATGTCCGCTGTTGGTGTAACCGCTGTGTAAAGTTTCAACCAATCTGCCTGCCGTGTTATACAGTTTGAGCGTAACATTGCTCGCTGCCGGCACGGTATATCGAATCATGGTTCCGTGAGTCAGCGGATTGGGTGATACGCTCATATTGAATGTCAATACTTCAATCGCATCGCCCATAATCGCAGTTTCAGTCCGTGCAATTCTTGCGACAAAGTCAGCTTTACCACCAACCGGTCCGTATTTCCAGAATTCATTAAGTTTATTACCTTTAAGCAGCCAGACATAATTATTTAGATAACCAAGTCCGGCACCGGTCTTAGGAGTCGATTTCTTAGCATTAGGTGTAATATATGGAACTGGTTGCAAACCGGTCCAATTATCAGTTATCGGGTCATATGTCCAGAAATCCTGTTTGCCAGCGCCTTTAATAGCATACAGAGATGCTCCGTCATTGGTCATTGCACCGCCATCACCGACTTTAGCTTTTTTCGGCTTGACAACAACCGATGTATCGTACAATAATGGTAAAGTTGCTTTTTGTGCCCAGGTTTCAGATGTCATATCATAAGCAAATAAGAAGTTTTCCTTGTCCTTGCCTTTGAGTGCATAGAGCATGCCATTCATATAGTTCAAAGCCGAACCATCTGCCCATTTTTTATTATATGTATTGGTAAGTCCAATTTGGCTTAAGGTTGTCCAGGTATTGGATGCGACATCATAGACATAGAATACTTGTTCAGTAACTTTTTGACCGCCGGCTAAGAGATAAACCTTGCCATCGTGATACGCAATCGAACTTCCGCCTTTGAGCGCTTTTAGTACGGGTACGAATTCTTTGGCAGTCCATTCATTGGCTGTCATGTCAAATGCCCAGAATTCACGCGTCCCATTACCTTTAACCGCATAAATAGTATAAGCACCATCCCAGCATAATGCCGCGCCTTTGCCCGGATACTTTTTATTTATTTTGGGCGGTTCAGTGCCAGGTTTTATGCCAAACGGAATATCGAGTTTATCAGTCCAAGTTGCACCGTCAAACATTTTGAATTCACCTGATTTCCAGCCTTTGAATGCATAGTGTGCATTATTAACTGCTACCAAAGCGCCTCCGTCTTTGACGGTTTTAGGCGGGTCATTGGTCGGCATTTCGATTGATACATACCATTCGCCCACTGCAACTTCACAAGTGGTTGTCTTGATGTTATTCGCTGCAGTCTGGTCGCCCGGCATCTCAACTTTTGCCTGAACTGAATATGTACCCGGTTCAGTTGGAAATTCTTTGAATTCAACAGTCTGACTTTGCGCAAGACCAAGACTGATATAAACCGTGTCATAATAAGGTTCTTGTTTCTGAGTCGTCGGTAAAATTGTCATGATAACCGGGAAGCTTGTGGTGGCGAGTCCGTAATTGGTAACAACGACTTTAGGAACGACCGGGTTTCCGGCTGGTATCGCGCCGGTCGGCTGGATAATTTTATCAACGCCAACATCATAATAACGGTCTCGGAAGAACAAGATACCATACGAGATTGGATTGGTCCAGCTGTTGGATGGCATACTTTGCGGCCACCATCCGTAATAATAATCATTCGGTCGGTCAATTGAAAACATCCAGAACCGCATCGTATCCCGCACCGCATTCATATTCAGATGTTGTTTAGCAGTACCTTTTGGTACAGCGCATTCAATATGCATGATGCCGTTATTGAGATTACACGAAACCTGTCCGTCCGCAACATTACCATAACGCCAGGTTGTTAAAGGTGTTGTCGGTAGCAAAGCGCGGTAGATTAATGAATCAACTCCGCCAGTCTCATAATTGACGACCCAATAGTTGCCTTCTGACGAATCCGGATTCCATGAACCATTACGGTCTTCATCCAAATACAGACCAATCTGGTCGCCGTTATTGGCTTCATCAGCATAAGGCATGGTCGCGGCAAAATAGACAAAATTTGAATCGTGTTTTATCCACATATAAGCACTGCCGACTCGATGCGGTTCGCCTGTGCCTTGTCCTTGCACATCAGAAACATCGTATCGTATCGCATCTGCCCATTCCATTAGTTCGACATTGCCGTCAATGGTTGGCTGAATATCACGGAAATTGGCGTGATACATAATACTTACGACAAAAGACGATGTCAGACTGTAAATCGTGTCATTAGCAGGATTTTCATCACCCGGTACGGTCGTATAGGCGCGGATATCATAAGTGTTCGGAGCCGGACCTGCTCGCCATTGCGGTGAAAAGTTGACAATATCCTCGTCGCCGCCACCCAAAGCAATTGTCGCATTGCCGGTATAAACATTAATGCCGGACGAATCAATTTTTATGACGACTTGTATATTTGGCTGATTTGCCGTACCCCAGTTTTTAATTATTGCTTGTGGCGTAATTAACGCGCCCGGTGCAACCATTGAAACCGGTGCCAGCAGTTCTTCGATGCTGACATCATTAACGATCGGTTCATATCCAATCAATGCCCGCATCATCGCATCATTGCTCATCTTATCCCGATACGGCGCCCAGACACCGGTGTATTCCCAGGTTTGTCCGGAAATCGGCGCATCGGTATCTATACTATATTGAGGTTCGGAAGAATCGCTCGAGATGACTCCGACAAAGAATGAACCCGCATTAATCGTCGTGTCGAGTTGTAGATAATACCACTTTGGCGTGTTAGAATTCACCGTCACATTTCTTCTTGCGATAACTGAACCAGGACTTCCATTCGGACCGTCTGCCGCAAATACATAAAGAGTGCAGGTTATCGGTTCTGAACCACCAATAGATAGATTGGCTTTGGCACCAGTGATTCGGCAGGGATAAACCGGCGAGGTGAACTTAACACCATAACCACCGCCCCAGCCAGTCCAGCTGGTACGGGTATTAACCTGTCCGTCATCAAAACTCAATTCAGTCGGATATTCAACAATCCGCGTTTCAATAACAACCGAATCATTGCCCGGCATAATATCACCGGTATATTTTGCACGAATTATTGTTCGATATACGCCAAGTTCGGTTGGTGTCCAATCCGGAATGAATACGACCGAATCCATATTGCCAGCAGCGAGTGAAGTTATCACCTGAGTATCAGCATACACGATTTCATTTAACTCATTCAGCACCCGACAATAAACATCACAATTAGTAACGGTTACATTGCCGTTGTTTCTGACATTTGCCCATAGCGAGTGCGCGGTGTTGTTCAATAAATGAAGACCACCTGAATTTTCATTCATTGCATTATTAATACCGACATCAATCGCTTCGTACGATGTTGTCTGCGGCGGGTAGAATTTAACTGCCAATCCGTCATGCAGGTCATTACCGGCCGGTGATGTTCCCCAGAGATATGTCAAGCCGTCGGTGCCGAGTACATTTTCGATACCGACCGCAATATATTCTGTTGTCCAACCACCAAAAGGCTGGTCAATGATTCGTTTGTACTGGAATGTAATCGAACTGTCCGGTTTAGCAAGAATAATCTGTAAAGAGCAGTTTGATGCCGGACGAGCCCACCATCGGACATCCTGAAATGTAATGACACAGGTATCATTCGCCGCATTAGTCCAGTAAAGACATGATGGCGAACCGACTGAATAATCTAAGTCGGATAACATCGGTGCGACCATATTATTAGGACGATTCGGATTGGGCGGTGCATCGTTACCAAATCCTGATGCAGCAAGCGTATTATCGCCAAAAGCAATATAGCCGTTGGAACCGATAAAGAAATCGCTCACCCGATACCAGTAATAAGGAAAGTTAAAACCAATATTAAACGGGCCAACAACATTGTCGTCACCTAATCCAGTAACTAGCGTACCGACGCTACTAATATCAATCCATTGAAATGTCGGTATATTTGGTGCGGTTGTGTCATTATCTATCCAGCGATAACCGTAAGCATCCGGACCGCCCGCGCCTAATCTTGCGTGTGATTCTCCGCTTGGTAATGTCGGAATTGAACCTTTCATTGTTTTCTGTGTTGCGATATTAGCAAATCCAACCACAACTATTGCTAATAATATCAATACTACTTTACGCATATTTCCTCCATTTTTTGCCACGGATTAACACAGGATATTTAGCATGATGACGCGCTTGATTCAGCATTTCATCATTGTTAGTTAAAAACCCTGCAATAAACTCAGGATTACAAAACCTTTTGCATTTATCCGTGTTCATCTGTGGCTTATATTTTTTAAGGCAAGTCTTGCGTGCCATTGGCACATTTGTAAACCGGTGCCCGATGAAAAACAAACCTGCTTGCCCACAATAGTTATTAGTTGTTTGCTGTTAGTTGTCAGACTGGAAACCAACAACCAAAAACCAGCAACTATTAGGTTTTGTTTTGTCATCGCCGGAAATAAAAATAGTAAGTAAGACGAAAAAATTGACGCAAGATTTGTCCTCTTGCGTCAACTGTATAAATTTGTGTTAGTAACATTTATTTTACCCATGCTATAAATACTCTTTAACGATATAATTCTATTATATTTTAAGTCGATGTCAAGCAAAATTTTTCTTAAGTTTTTATACTGTTATTATGCTAACTTATTAATATTACAGATAGTTAATAAAGAACAAAAATTCCGCTCCTTGATAAATCGATACGCAATGTCAAGGGTAGGTGTATTTGTCAGTAAAATTAGCGTTGACCGAAAACAGGTTTTCTCATGTATTTTATATGACTTATGTCATTACGCGGCACAAGGTTTTGAATTTGAGTTGTAGTTTTAATTTTCGAGATTTGATTTTTGAATCTTCTTAGCACTAGATTCCCGTCTGCACAGGAATGACAAACCGAAAAAAGAGTGACGCTCCTGTTTTGCCTCGCCTCGATTCGACAAAATCAATCGAGTCGAAGCGGGTGGGTGCGTCCCTTACATAAAGCAATCTTACATACAGTTCTTTCTGTCATTGCGAGACTGCGAAGCAGTCGTGGCAATCTTACATACAGTAAAAGATGAGATTGCTTCGGGGTTGCTTTCGCAACTCCCTCGCAAAGACAAATAGGTCTAATGTCATTGCGAGCAGCGTTAGCGACTGGACGCGAAGCGTAGATGGAACAAAGTGAACATCAACAATCTTACCGACAGAAAAAAGATGAAGCGCAGCGACATCGGTGTAGGGTTGACCCGCGCACCTATTTTCAAACACAGAGTTGTTTAATTGAATCAATAATTCTCCTTCCACGCAATCTCTGAAATAGGTGCGGGGTTGACATTACACTATTCGCTCATATAATTAATCTATGAATCAAGAACATCATGCTCAGGACGAAAAAACTTTTCGTCTGGAAAAGTTGACAAAAATAAAATCTGAAACCGGTCTTCCCTATCGCTTTGACCGAACGCATACTAATATTGAAATAATTAATAACTTTGACGAACTTTCCAATACCAAGCAAATTGTTAAAGTTGCTGGCCGTCTCATTGCCAAGCGCGAGCATGGTAAAACCAAGTTCGGACACCTGCAAGACCAGACTGAAAAGATTCAGGTTTATTTTCGAAAAGATTTTTTAGCCGATGCTTTTGATAAATTAGATTTGGTTGATATCGGCGACCTGCTCGGTATCGAAGGCGAAGTTTTCAAAACCCACACCAATGAGATTA
>JAGXRL010000039.1 GCA_018335915.1 Candidatus Latescibacterota bacterium | reverse complement strand
AACAAGCCATTAGTCGAGCGTCTGGTTACCGTAACTGGTTCGGCAATCAAAGAACCGAGAAACTTATGGGTTCGGCTTGGCACCCCGGTCTACGATTTAATAAATTTCTGCGGCGGCTATACTGCTCAACCTGCCAAGATAATTTTCGGCGGTCCGATGATGGGCATTGCCCAGTATAATGACGAACTGCCCACAATCAAAGGCACTTCTGGGATTATTGTCATGACCGAGCAAGAAACCAAAATCGAACCTGAAGGGCCTTGTATCCGCTGTGCCCGCTGTATTGAAGTCTGTCCGATGAATCTCCTGCCCTGTGAACTAAATAATTTCATCCGTAAAAAAGATTTTACTAAAACAAAACAATATAATCTGCTGGACTGTATCGAATGCGGTTGTTGTGCTTATGAGTGTCCGGCGAAAATCAAACTGGTTCATTCATTTATCTATGCAAAACGGGAAATCCGTGCCTTAGAAGAGCGAACATGAGCTATTCGATTAAATAAATATGTTAAATACTCAGAAACATATAATGCATAAAGAATTATATGTATCAGTCTCCCCGCATCTTCGTTCGCGCATCTCAATCCAGACCATTATGTGGAGTGTCGTGATTGCTCTGATACCGGCTCTAATCGGCTCGGTCTATTTTTTCGGGTACCGGGCACTGCTCATAAATGGTCTGGCAATCGTCTCCGCACTCGGATTTGAATTAGTGACTCAAAAATTATTCGGCCGCAGAATTACGGTTACTGATGGCAGTGCCGTAATCACTGGCATGCTGGTTGCGTTTAACTTGCCGCCTGGTGTGCCTTTATGGATTCCGATTATCGGCTCTGCTTTTGCCATCATTATTGTGAAACAGATTTTTGGCGGGCTCGGTTATAACTTTGTCAACCCGGCTTTAGCTGCCCGGGCATTTTTAGTCATCTCCTGGCCCCAGTTAATAACTGCAAACTGGCTCCCGCCCCAATCCGGTTTTCTGGCTGGTTATGATGCCGTAACTCAGGCAACCCCGCTTTCTCTTATTAAAACAATCCCGGACATCTCGGTAATCCAGAATCTTAATTCCTGGCCTGTGCTGAAAAACCTTATGCTTGGCAATGTCGGTGGCTGTCTTGGTGAAACATCAGCGGTCTTGTTGCTTATCGGTGCGATTTATCTTTTAATCCGCGGTTTTGTCAATTATCGAATTCCACTCGCTTATATTGGTACGGTCGCACTCTTGTCATTAATCTTACCAACCAAGCTCTCTCCCCTGTTTCATATCTTTTCTGGCGGTCTCATGCTCGGTGCCTTGTTTATGGCAACTGACTATGTCACCTCACCACTTACGACTCAAGGTAAATGGATATTCGGGATTGGCTGTGGTGTTCTTACTATGTTAATCCGTTTATGGGGTGGTTATCCTGAAGGTGTCTCGTATTCGATCTTATTAATGAATGTCGCAACGCCGTTAATCGACCGCTACACCAGACCAAAAATTTTCGGAGAAACTAAAAAGCAATGAAATCATTATCCTGGATGGCAATATCTCTATTTATCGTCTGTCTGATTGCAGCAGGACTTTTATCCCGGGTTTATACGGTAACCAAAATTCAGATTGAAAAACAGAAACAGGATGGTATTCAAAAACAACTCTCCCAGGTTTTACCCGAAGCGGTCAGTTTTAGAGAAACTATTGATGATACGCTCTGGCTTGGGTTTGATAAAGATAATCAGCAAATCGGTATTGTTTTTCGCACTGCTTGGCAAGGTTATGCCGGACCGATTCCGATTTTAGTCGGTCTGGGCAATGATACTGTTATCAGAAAAATCTATATTGCCTCAGCCGCGGAAGGATTAAAAGAAACACCAGGATTGGGATTCAAAATCCGAGAAACGAGTTTTCTCGAACAATTTTACAATAAAATGTATAAAGAAATTCAACTTGTCAAAGACGGCGGCACGATTCACGCAATCACTGCATCAACTATTTCGTCTAATGCGGTAATCAATGGTATCAGGGCTGGCATTGAACGGTTTCAATCAAATTTAGATGGCGATACAAATTCAGTTCAAGACTTACAAATCGACACCACTACCGGTGCCACAGAATCAGATTATGAGAAATAAGAAATCAAAACGGCTCCAGTATCTGTTTAACGGCATTATCCTTGAAAATCCTATCTTGATTCTCATGATTGGATTATGTCCGGCTCTGGCAACTTCGACTACTGCCAAAGATGCGTTTGGTATGAGCGTCGCCACATCGTTTGTCTTGATCTGCTCTAACATTGTGGTTTCTTTAATCAGAAAATTCGTGCCTGAATCAGTACGCATTCCGATATTCATCATTATCATCTCGACTTTTGTCACGATTGTTGATTATACCATGCAGGCATATGTACCTACTTTATATCGGGTGCTCGGTGTATTTGTTCCTTTAATCGTGGTCAACTGCATGATTTTAGGTCGGGCTGAAGCATTTGCCTACCAGCATAATATCTTTGACTCGTTTCTCGACGGATTAGGCAAGGCGGTCGGTTTTACTTTGGTGCTCGTTATTATGTCCATTATTCGGGAATACTTCAGCACTGGTGAGATTTTTGGATTTGTCATCGGACCCAGATTTATTATTTCCCAGCCCATGCTTTTTATGATTTTCCCGCCTGGCGCGTTCCTGCTGATCGGTCTCTTAAAAGCATTTATCAATAAATTCATTATCAAGCCTGAACCCACTGACTGATTATGACTACCAATCCTTTATTGATTTTTATCGCCGCATTTATTGTCAACAATATTATCCTTATCCGTTATCTCGGATTATGTCCGTTTTTCGGGGTTTCCACGACTTTGACCACTGCTTTTGGTATGAGTACCGCATGCTTGTTTGTCATGCTCATTGCGACCTGGGTTACCTGGACTATTTACCATTTCTTATTATTGCCGCTTGATTTGATATTCTTGCGCACCGCGGTCTTTATTCTTATCATCGCAACTCTGGTCCAGTTTGTCGAGATATTCTTAAAAAAGAATTTCAAAGCATTATACTCGGCAATGGGTATTTACCTGCCTTTGATTACAACCAATTGTGCAATACTTGCCGTAACCTTTCTGGCAATCGATTACCGGTTTTCCCTGATTTTAGCGACAATCTTTGCTTTAGGTAATGCTTTAGGTTTTGGTTTGGTCATAGTCCTGTTTTCTGCTATTCGTGAACGTCTCGAATTTGCTCCGCTCTCGCGCTCATTCAAAGGTTATCCGATTGCCTTTATTGCCGCATCATTGGTGGCGCTGGCATTTCTCGGATTTATCGGTCTTTTTGGATTACCTTTATGAGCGTTTTCTTCAAATCGATTATTACCTTAGGCGGCTTAGGTTTATGCTTGGGCGTGGCTTTGGCATTTATCTTCAAAAAATTAGCAGTTGCTGGCAGTGAACTGGAAAAACAGATTAAAGCAGCATTACCAGGTTCAAACTGCGGTGCCTGTGGTTTTCCCGGCTGCGCAGTTTATGCTGAAAAGATTGTCAAAGAGAACCTTCCTATTAATAAATGTCTGCCTGGTGGTAAAGAAGTTTTAGAAAAATTAGGCAAAATTATGGGCAAAGATCTCGACGCGCTTGAACACAAAATCGCTGCCTTAATCTGCCGGGGCGGCAAAGACGAATGCCGGGAACGGTTTATCTATGACGGCGGCACTGACTGCCGGCAGGCATATCTGATGCACGGCGGCAATAAAAGCTGTGTCTTTGGCTGTGTTGGCTTAGGACACTGCGCTTCGGTCTGTCCGTTCGGCGCCATTAAAATGAACAAGAACCGTCAGCCGGTCATCAATGACAAAAAATGCACCGCCTGCGGTATCTGTGTCAAACAATGTCCCAAAGATGTGCTCGTCTTAATCCCCCGCACCAAACTTGTCTA
The DNA here is from genome assembly GCA_018335915.1 of Candidatus Latescibacterota bacterium. Lineage (GTDB taxonomy): Bacteria > Hydrothermota > Tepidihabitantia > Tepidihabitantales > CAIPLT01 > JAGXRL01. The sequence continues at coordinate 3,406 of JAGXRL010000039.1, read as the reverse complement.
TCTTGCCTGTGTGTCCCAAGACAAAGGCAAAGCAGTCAAAGATGTCTGCACGGTCGGTTGTTTTACCTGCAATATTTGTATCCGCGCCTGTCCTTACAATGCTTTAACTATGAAGGGTAACCTGCCGGTCATGGATTTTAACAAATGTACTGATTGCGGTATTTGCGTGCACCGCTGTCCGACCGATTCATATCTTGACCGTGCCAAAGCAAGACCATATGCATTTATCTCGTCTGCCTGTACTGGTTGCGGTGAATGCGTCAAAGTTTGCCAGTTCAAAGCAATCGAAGGCAGTCCAGAGCAAAGACACAAAGGCATAATCGCCAAATGTATTGGCTGTGGCGAATGCTTTAATGCCTGCCCGGTTCGGGCAATCACAATGGCAGGTGCCCTGGGTCACCAAACCCGCACCGCCTAAAACTTTTTAATTTCCATTAATCTAATTTAACACAGAGCAAATCAACATAGCAAGGAGTTTGCTCCGTACCTCTTATCGCTTCGCTTAATTGGAAATTATAAAATGCAAATTGGAAATTTAAAATTTATGATCTAAAATATACAATTCGATTTTAATCGTAAAGGTGCGTGGATTAACACGGATTAAACACATTCTTTGTCATTCAGAATATAATTCAGAATCTATCTTTTAACCACAGGTTAACACAGACAAACACAGGAAAAGAATTTAACACTGAAAAACACTGAAAACACTGAAACATACTGAATAACTTGTCTTTGCGCGGTTGCGGAGCAACCCCGTGGCAATCTTACCGACCGTTCTTTCTGTCATTGCGAGAGCACGAAGTGGTCGTGGCAATCTTACCGACAGTAAAAGATGAGATTGCTTCACTTCGTTCGCAAAGACAGACCAGTACATTGTCTTTGCGCGGTTGGCGAAGGCAATCCCGGCGGTAAATCTCTCTTTTTTTATCACCTTTGAATTTTGACCTTGCCCCGCACCTTTCGTTAGGTTGTGTAGTATCTTATTTAAGTTATATTGATTCACTTTCATTTACTTAACCGAAAGATGCGGGGTTGTCATAATCTTGATTTTTGCCTTTTGAGTTTTGAATTTATCTCGTAACGACCAACTTCTCCTTTACCATCACATCATTGACTTTCACAAAACAAATCCCATTCTTAATTCCATTAAATGATACTCGTAACTCTCCATTTCCAAAACTCTTAAACTCTTTCACTTCTTTGCCCGTGACATCACATATTTTTATGTTCGGATTGAGCATATCTTGCGTCAGGCGGATAGCAAAATAATTCCTTGCCGGATTCGGATAAACGACGAAGTCGTTGCGCTGTCCGTCTCGGACCCTGGCAATCTCGTTTTCTTCAACAGGCACGGTCTGCACATACTTGATTGTCGCATAGTCATCAGAAGTGCCTGAACCCTCACTATAACCTGTCACATAAACATTTTCAGAACTATCAACCGCAATCGCACAAGGCAAATCATAACTATTTGCTGGTCCATTATATCTTGCAACCCATTGTTCGACACCAACAGAATTATACTTAATTGTCGCATAGTCATAAGAAGTGCCTGAACCAATACTTGTACCGGTCACATAAACATTACCAAAACCATCAACCGCAATCGCATAAGCACAATCATCACTATTTGCTGGTCCATTATATCTTGCAACCCATTGCTGGACTCCTGCTGAATTATACTTGATTGTTACATAGTCCCAATTAGTGCCTGAGGCACAACTTTCACCTGTGACATAAACATTACCAAAACTATCAACCGCAATCGCACAAGCTTCATCCCAACCATTTCCTGGACCATTATATCTTTGCACCCATTGCTCAACTCCTGCAGAATTATATTTGATTGTTGCATAGTCATAATAAGTGCCTGAACCTGTACTTCTACCGGTCACATAAACATTTCCCTGTCCATCAACCGCAATCGCATAAGCATAATCATCACTATTTGCTGGTCCATTATATCTTGCAACCCATTGCTGGACTCCTGCTGAATTATACTTGATTGTTACATAGTCCCAATTAGTGCCTGAGGCACAACTTTCACCTGTGACATAAACATTACCAAAACCATCAACCGCAATCGCACGAGCATAATCACTACTATTTCCTGGTCCATTATATCTTGCCACCCATTGCTCAACTCCGGCTGAATTATACTTGATTGTCGCATAGTCAGATAAAGTGCCTGAACCATAACTATAACCTGTCACATAAACATTACCTTGTCCATCAAGCGCAATCGCATAAGCCGCATCCTCACTATTTGCTGGACCATCATATCTTGCAACCCATTGTTGGACTCCGGCTGAATTATACTTAATTGTCGCATAGTCATAAGAAGTGCCTGAACTCCAACTATAACCTGTCACATAAACATTACCCTGTCCATCAACCGCAATCGCACGAGCAATATCATCATCATTTCCTGAATCATTATATCTTCTTACCCAGGCAGTATCGACCTGCGCATACAAGAGAGCAGGGAGTAGTGAGCAGAGAGCAGTTAGTACAACTAACAAAACTTTACTTTTACACATAATTCCTCCCTTTCTTATCCTCGATTAAGCTTGTTCCCGGACATAATCGGGAATCCGAGGACAGGTTTATCTTAATTTATACATAAAACTGACTGATTGTCAAGGGGAAAACTTACGGATTTTTGCCACGGATAAAGCACGGATGATTACGAGAATTCTGAATTTTGAATTTTATCCGTGTCCATCCGTGGCTATTCTGTCGCAAACTTGTCCCCGGACTTTATCGGGGATCTGCGTCCCGATAAAATCTGTTCGTAATAATTAGTATAAAAATTAGTGTCCATTAGTGTTAATTCTTGCCTTTCCTTATTTTCATTCTTCCGAATTTTAGTAAAAACCAGTCAAAATCATAGTAATTTTCCGTAATTTATTCCCTTGTCTTTCAATATCTTGAAAACTTGATGGGTCCATTTGGGGGGTGCAGCGTGTTATTTATATATAGAGAGCAAATTATGAAAGGTACAGATATCATTATGGCTTTATGGATTGTTGGCGTGGTTGTCTGCCGGTTGTGCCATGTAAATGGAGTTGTAACAGTACTGGCAGAAACATTGTCAAAAGTTGCATTTCCATACTTTGGCGTCAGGGTATGGGGCTTGATGAAAGGGAAAAACAACAAATGAGATTGCCGCGCAAAGATGGGTGGGTGATGTCATTGCGAGACCACGAAGTGGTCGTGGCAATCTTACATACGGTAACAGAGGTAATTATTATGGGAATCAAAAACAAAGAGTTTTGGAGTTTGAGGGACACTTAAGGGAGCGTCCCTTAACAAGCACGACTGATATGGCAAAGGCAAAAGCATTTGAAGCTGAAACGCAATATGGTATATTCGCTCCTTGCTTACAGGTCAAACGCCTGAC
>JAGXRL010000038.1 GCA_018335915.1 Candidatus Latescibacterota bacterium | reverse complement strand
GGGGCGGAGATGATACAAAACTATGATAATTTATCTAATTACGACCTAACAAAAGGTGCGGGAGAGCCAAAGGCACGAAGGGCACAAAGTGAGAATTTTGAATTAAGATAGCCACAGATGGACACGGATTTAAGAATTGTAATTTTGTATATCCGTCTAATCCGTGAAATCCGTGGTTACAAAATGCTGGTTCGGTTTAAGCCGAGTATTGATATGAGATGCGAACCGATAAGCCAAATTAAACAGGTTACCACAAATAAACAGACACAGGTATCTAAGTTTTATTTTTCTATCCTGATTAGAGCCTAAATTCCAAATCACAAGCATATTCAAGACCCGCTCCTGGATAACGCCCCTTGTGAGGCGAGTATGTAGTTGTTGAATATTTGACAAAGCTAATAATGCACGATTATTCACGCCATACCGGCGATATGATTTTTCTGAAGTAGTGATATATATTTTAATTTATTAGACTTGACAATAATAATAATACTGTTATATTGATTAATAACAAAAGGAGTATTTATGAAAAACTATCAAGTGATTGTTTTATTTTTTTGTTTAAGTGTCCTAATGACCTCGCAGCTCTTTGCCCAATGGGAAGCCGACCAGCGGTTAACCAATACGGCAGGCAATTCATTTTTAACCAATAATAACACCTGGTGCATTGCTGCGTCAGGTGATACGATTCATGTTATCTATAATGATAATGAAAATGGCGCATATCAGGTTTATTATACTTCTTCCTACAATGGCGGTGTTAACTGGAATACACCAATTATAATCAGTCAGGATCTTAGTAATATCTGGGATTATACACTTGCGGTCTCTGGTTCAACTGTTCATATTATTTGGGAAAATAATATCGAAAACCAATTTTTATACCGACGCTCGACCAATGCCGGCGCTACCTGGTCAGCCGAAAATACGATTCTCACCACACCCGCAAATTTTATTATGCCCTGTCTTGCCGCAAATGGCAATAACATCTATTTAGTTTGGAGTGATACTCGCCACCCGGTAAACAATAGTGAGATATATTTTATGAGTTCGTCTGATGCCGGATTGAACTGGTCAACCCCACAAAGATTAACTAATACGGCAAACGGCATCGGAGACGGAGTGCCATCCATTGCAGTTAATGGCGATTTCTTGCATTTAGTGTGGCAGCGCGGTCCTGGTTACGATGCAAGAACACTCTATATACGCTCAACTAATAATGGTTTATCCTGGGAACCAGAACAATTTATTACAACCGATACAGTTAATCAAACACAACCATGTATTGCAGTAAGCGGAAACTATGTGCATACGGTATGGACTGATGTACGCAATGATACCCTGCAGATTTTTTACCGAATGTCACAGGATAATGGAATTAACTGGGAACCGGAGATTCCCCTGACCCATGATATTATAATGGCTGATTACCAGACCATCTCGGCGATCGGTCGAAATGTGCATGTTGCCTGGCGAGATTACCGATTCAGCAACCAATGGCATATCGGATACCGGCGTTCAAATGACAATGGGCAAACCTGGCAGCCGGATACATTTCTCTACGATGCTTTTCATCAGGAGAGTCCTTCAATTGCTGTTGCAGGTACAAAAGTTCATCTTATCTGGATTGATAACCGCGATGGCAATTGGGAAATTTATTATAAACGAAATCCGACCGGCAGCGGGATTGAAGAGCAGGAAATTGAAAATTGGAAATTAAAAACTGACAATTTATCGGTATTTCCCAATCCGGCGTCATCCTATTTTACTGTCCGCTTGCTGCAATCCGCTGACCGCTCAGAGATAAAGATATTTGATGTGACAGGTAAATTAGTTGGAGATTGCCACGCTATCGCTCGCAATGACAATACGGTTAGTGTTTCACTCAATGGGATAAAGAATGGTGTGTATTTTGTGAAAATCGGAGAAGAGATAGTCAGAGAAAAGTTAGTCATAACAAAATAAGGAGGCGTTGTGAAACCATATAAAATATTATTTATAATACTTACTGCTCTCTATTCACTCCTCCCTGCTCTCTTATATTCGCAGGTCGATACTGCCTGGGTCAGAAGATATGATGGACCAGGAAATGGTGAGGATTATGCTTATGCGATTGCGCTTGATGCGCAGGGTAATGTCTATGTAACAGGACAATCGACAGGTGATTATGCAACAGTTAAATACACTGCCAACGGTGATACCGCCTGGGTAAGAAGGTATAATAGTCCTTCTGGTAATTACGAAGATAATGCTTGGGAAATGGCAGTTGACGTATCGGGCAATGTTTACGTAACGGGTTATAGTGTTGGTTCTGGAACTGATGCGGATTATGCAACTATCAAGTACAACAGTTCGGGAGTCGAGCAATGGGTTGCACGATATCATTATGCCACGGACAAAGCCTACAGATTAGCAATCGATGGCTCGGGTAATGTATATGTGACAGGTTCGAGCGGAACTTTTCCATATCTCGATTATTTGACTATCAAGTATAACTCAAACGGTGAAACACTTTGGACACGAAGATATGACGGAACTGCAAACTATCACGATGAAGCGTTTGGAATAGCGGTTGATAGCGCCGGTAATCTTTTTATAACGGGGTATAGTTATGGCGCGGGTTCTGGATATGATATTGTTACGATAAAATACAATTCAGCTGGTGTTGAGCAATGGGTCCACCGATATAACGGACCTGACAACTGGGATGACAGCGCTTATCGACTTGTGCTTGATACGCAGGGAAATATTTATGTTGTCGGTGTGATAAGCCCAAGTTTGGGTATTTATAACATCGGAGTTATTAAGTACAATCCTGCGGGCGATACAGTCTGGGTTCGAAAGTATGTTGGACCGGGTGGTGGACATGCGGTTGGTCATGATATCGCGGTTGACGAACAGGGAAATGTTTATGTGACAGGCTCAAGTACTGGTTCAGGCACTTATTCTGACTATACAACAATTAAGTATAATGCTGATGGTGACACTTTATGGCTCAGAAGATATAATGGACCAGGAAATTTTCTTGATGTTGCACATGCGATTGCGCTTGATGCGCAAGGTAATGTTTATGTGACCGGTGGTAGTATTGTTTCAGGCAATAATACTGACTATGCGACAATTAAGTATAATTCAGCCGGTGTTGAGCAATGGGTGCAAAGATATAATGGACCAGGAAATAATTCTGATCAAGCTCGTTCTCTTACGATAGATGGACAGAGCAATATTTATGTAACCGGTTATAGTGCTGGTTCTGGTACTGGTTATGATTATGCGACAATCAAGTATAATTCAGCCGGTGTTCAAGAGTGGGTGCAAAGATATAATGGAACAGGAAATGATTGGGATGTAGCATTTGCGATTGTAGTTGATGGACCGGGTAATGTTTATGTGACCGGTGCAAGTATTGGTTCAGGCACTTCTTCTGACTATGCGACAATCAAATATGTGCAGACGCAGGGGATAAATGAGTTAATGGGTTCAGGAGTTGGAGAGTTAAGAGTTTCAGTCTTTCCCAACCCAGCAAAGACATATTTCAATGTTCGCTTACCGCTTTCCGCTGACCGCTCAGAGATAAAGATATTTGATGTGACAGGGAATATAGTAAAAGAGTTGGAGAGTTTTGGAGTTAGAGAGTTAAGAGTTTCACTCGATGGGATTAAGAATGGGGTTTATTTTGTTAAAGCCGGGAATGAGATAATAAAAGAGAAGTTAGTCATAACAAAATAAGGAGGCGTTGTGAAACCATATAAAATATTATTTATAATACTTACTGCTATCTATTCACTCCTCCCTGCTCTCTTATATTCGCAGGTCGATACTGCCTGGGTCAGAAGATATGATGGACCAAGTGATAGCACGGATCGTGCTTATGCTATTGCATTAGACAATTCCGGTAATATCTATGTGACCGGTTTCAGTATTTCCAGCACGAGCAGTGATTATGCAACCATTAAATACAACTCAAATGGTGATATGATTTGGCTCAGCAGATATGATGGTCCGGCAAATAGTGCTGACTCGGCTCAAGCAATTACGGTCGATAATGCGGGCTATATTTATGTGACCGGTGCAAGTATTGGTTCTGGCACTTCTTCTGACTATGCGACAATCAAATATAATGCCGACGGCGACACCTTATGGGTCAGCAGATATAATGGGCCGGGAAATAGTGTTGATAGAACCTATGCAATCGCGCTTGATAATGCGGGTAATGTTTATGTAACTGGTTCAAGCTACATGACAAGTACTGGTAATGCTGACTATGTGACAATCAAATATCGGTCAAATGGCGATACTGCCTGGCTCAGAAGTTATAATGGACCAAACAGTACTATGGACTATGCTTATGCAATCGCGGTTGACGCTTCAGGTAATGTCTTTGTGACTGGCGGCAGTTATGCTCTTGCAAGCGCTTATGATTATGCGACCATTAAGTATGATTCTCTTGGTGCCGAGCAATGGCTGCAAAGATATAATGGACCGGGCAATGGTTATGATTATAGTCGGGCGATTGTATTGGATGCCCAGAGCAATGTCTATATAACCGGCGCGAGCACAAGTCAAACATCTTTAGTGTATTATGACTATGCGACCATCAAATACAATGCAGACGGTGTCCAGCAATGGCTGCAAAGATATAATGGACCGGGAAATTATACTGACGACGCACAGGCAATCGTATTGGATAACTCAGGCAATGTCTATGTGACTGGACATAGTTGCAGTGGCACCACGTTAGCGACCAGAGACTATGCGACCGTCAAATATAATGCTTTTGGCATC
>JAGXRL010000037.1 GCA_018335915.1 Candidatus Latescibacterota bacterium | reverse complement strand
TTGCCATCCGCATTCATAAGATAAATATCAGAATTGCCTTCAAAAGTCAGACTTGCCGCAATCAGGCGCCCATCCGGCGAATAAGCGGGTGTTGTGTTTAAACCATATCGGTCACTAACCAACTCAGCCGTCTTTTTTTTAATATCATAAGCATAAATGTTCAAGTTATGATTCGCATAACTGCAAAAGGCAATCTTATGACCGAGCGGAGACCATTCAGGAAAGAGTTTTAATTCGCCGGTGCTGGTTAATTGCTGCAGATTAAAACCGTCATAATCAACTATGGCAAGTTCCTTGCCATTTGCCTGACGCAGGGAAAATGTGATTTGGGTTTGGCTCACACCGTCTTCACCGGTAAGAATCTTAATCAAATCATCCGCAATCTTATGGGCAAGCCAGCGTTTATCATCAGTCAGTTCATAACTCTTACTGCCAATCTGCTTGCGCGTGAACAGGTCATAAAGCCGGATATTAAGCACAGTCCGTCTTTTTATCTGCAGGTCAGCGGCTAACAAGACCTGAGCACCAGTGCTCTGCCAGCCGGTATAATCAATTTTTTTATCAACCGAACTGAATTTTTTTAGAGTATCGGACCGGATAATGTCAAAGTAAAGAGAAAATTCTAAATCATCAATCACTATCTGTCGGATATCTCTTGAGGTCGAAGCTAATCCTTCGGCAGTATCATGAGGTAATAGAAAATCGGCAATTGCCAGTCGAATCCGCTGACGAGTCGCACCGGCAGTTATTTTTGCCCAGATTTCGGTTTGAGCATGTGATGTTTGCCACAGAGACACCGAGACACAGAGGATAAACAGGATTATAAGTGATTTCAATATTTTCATAAGTAACTTAAGCTTTTTTGCGCTTGAGCGGCTTCTCGATATTTTTCGGCGGTTCCAGACCAAGAATTGCTTGGGGCGTGACAATACATTCAGAAATATTCTTTTTTGACGGCAGTTCAAACATCGTATCCAGCAATGCGTTTTCCATAATCGCACGCAAACCCCGCGCACCAGTATTCCGTGCTAAAGCCAGATCAGCAATCTTTTCCAGAGCCGGTTGAGTAAAGGTCAGTTTAATGTCTTCCAGTTCAAAATAATATTCATACTGCTTAAGCAGGGCATTACGAGGTTTGGTCAGAATATCCAAGAGTGTGTCGCGGGACAGACTATGTAAAGTGCAGATTAAAGGCAGGCGTCCGACCAGTTCTGGAATCAAGCCATATTTGGTCAAATCATCCGGCTCAACATATTTTAAGATGCGGTCCCGGTCCTGGTCGAGTTTAGATAAGATATCGGCTTTAAAACCCAATGCCGATTTCTTGATTCTGTTTTCAATGATTTTTTCCAAACCAACAAAAGTACCGCCACAGATAAAGAGAATGTTCTTGGTATTGAGTTTGATATATTGTTGTTCTGGATGTTTACGACCGCCCTGGGGAGGAATGTTTGCTTCAGTACCTTCAATAATCTTTAATAATGCCTGCTGCACACCTTCGCCAGAAACATCACGGGTAATTGACGGTGAATCGCTCTTGCGACCGATTTTATCAATCTCATCAATATAAATAATCCCGATCGATGCCAAATCCAGGTCATTATTGGCAGACTGGATTAATCGCAAGAGAATATTTTCAACATCTTCACCAACATAACCGGCTTCGGTCAATGGTGTAGCGTCAGAAATCGAGAACGGCACATTTAAGAATTTTGCCAGAGTTTCAGCCAGCAGGGTTTTGCCAACGCCGGTCGGACCGATCAGCAAAATATTACTCTTATCAATATCAACTTTGGCTTTACGGGAAAAAACCCGTTTATAATGGTTATATACTGCTACGGACAGGACTTTTTTGGCCCGTTCTTGACCAATTACATATTCGTCTAAAAATCTCATGATATCTGCCGGCGGTGGAACCGAGTTAACTGTTGCAAAAAACTTGTGTTTTTCTTTATCTTCAAGCAATTTATTGCTGAACCGAATACAGTCATCGCAGATATATGCTTTGGCACCCGAAATCAATGCTTTGACCGTTACTTCGGGTCGATTACAGAACGAACAGCGGCGGGTTTTCGGTTTATTCATTACCTTTTTTCAATGACCTCATCGATTAAGCCATAAGTTTTTGCTTCTTCGGCTGACATAAAATAGTTTCGGTCCGTATCAGCAAGAACTTTTTCAAGATTTTGTCCACTGTGTTTTGCCAGTAATTCGGCAAGCTGTTGTTTCAGTTTAAGTATTTCTTTAGCGTGGATTTCAATATCGGTTGCCTGGCCAGACAGTCCGCCGACTTCAGGCTGGTGAATCATTATCCGGGAATGGGGGAGAGCAAACCGTTTACCTTTTTCACCGCAGGATAAAAGAAGTGCGGCAAAACTTGCTGCCATGCCCATACAAATCGTCGAAACTTTAGGACGGATATATTGAATCGTATCGTAAATTGCCAAACCGGATGAAACAATACCGCCGGGCGAATTAATATACACTGAAATATCTTTGTCCGGGTCTTCGGCTTCTAAAAATAATAACTGGGCGATAACCAGATTGGCAACATTATCGTCGATTGGTAAACCGACAAAAATAATTCTTTCCTTCAAAAGTCGTGAGTAAATATCATAAGCCCGTTCACCACGACCGGTCTGTTCAACAACCATTGGAATATACATACAACCTCCTATTAAATATCAAATTACAAATATCAAATGTGAAAATACAAAGCATATTATGATATTTCTGCTTTTTGTAATAACCAGTCAATCACCATATTTTTTACAATCCGTCCGATAAAATTTGGATTGGTGCGCAAAGGTTCAACCTGTTCGGGTTTCACACCCGCAGCAATGAATTTTTGAAGTTCCTGATTTATCTGTTCAGGAGTCGGCATTATACTCTCTTTTTCGGCAATCCGGTTGACAATAATATCGAATTTTGCCCGTTCCTGAGCATGGCTTATCAGTTTTTGTTTTGCTTCTTCTGAATCATTAATATTAAATTCAGAGAGCATTTCATGATAGGACTGTTCGACAAAAACATTGGGCGGTTCGAACGCGTGCTCTTTAGTTAGATAACGATAAATCTGATTTTTCAAGTCTTCGTCAATTATCTTGGCGCGGTCCTGAATAATCTCTTCATTAATCTGATTGCGTAATTCGTTCAAATCTTTAAATCCTAAATCAGAAGCAAAAGTATCGTCGATTTGAGGCAGGTTCCGTTCTTTAACATCACGGACCAGAAACTTATATGTCAAAGTCCGATTTGCAAGCGATGGTTCGGGATAGTCGGATTTAAAAATAATTGTGGCTGATTTTTCATCGCCGGATTTAGCACCAACCAAAACCTGATTCACTTCTGGCATATTCTTATCACTGCCAACCTGAATCATAACACCATTCTGTTTCTTGCCTGCTGGTTTATCATTTTCCAGAATATCATAATCAGACAGAATATAATCATCATTCTCGGCCGGTCGGTTTAGAGTCGTAAAAGTTGCGCATCGTTCTTGTAAAGATTTAACCCGTTTGTCAAACTCTTCGTCGAATCCGGTCGGTTCCTGCTTCTTGACTTTGATACCGACATAATTTTTCAATTCAAAATCAGGTATGATTTCAAAACTCAGTTCAAATTTCAATGTTTTATCATCAGATAAGACATAATCATTAACTTTTGCCTGAGTAATTGGCTGCAGTTTATTAGTCTCGATAATCTCTTTATAAGACTCGTCGATTATTTCATCGACTGCCATTGCTTCAAATGTTGCGCCATACCGTTTTTGCAGAATCGGTTGGGGTGCCATACCTTTGCGAAAACCGGGAATCTGGGTTTTATGCGCATATGAAGCAGTAATTTTTTCAATCTTGTTTTTAACGGTTTCCGGGTCAATCGTTACTTCGATTTCCTTAAGCCAAGGCTTGCTATCTTTAAATTTTATTTCCATTCTTATTCTTTCTATTTTTGATATTTGATATTTAATTTTTAATATAATTATGCGAGGAGGGGGAGTTGAACCCCCACGGATTTTATCCACTGGATCCTAAATCCAGTGCGTCTGCCAGATTCCGCCATCCTCGCAGGTTTGGTTAGTATAAAGCCAATAAAATATATTGTCAAGACCGATAAAAACACGCACTAAATACATAATCCAGCACTTGAATAAAATGTATACTTATAAGTTTCCTGAATATTGACAAGTTATACTGTCGGTATAATATTTAAAGTCATTGTTTTTCAGTATATTACACTGTATTTTATGGACTTATCTTCGATTTTTACCAAAGGGAGGGGACTAATCCCCGAGTGGCTTGTGCATATGCTTATTAACTGGATTTGGTAACATTTTACAAATTAGCTTGTTTATCTTATGCTTGGACATATATTCAAACATTGTATCTGGTATTTGGTCAGGCATTCAAGTAATTGAAGAGACAATACGAGTATTCAATCGCAAATGCATTAGTTCTTGCATATGTTCTTCAAATGAGTTAAAAATTGGGTGCTGGACAGGTTGCTGCCACTCGGTTTTTTGTATAAAATTTGAAAGAAAATGCATGGATAATATATTTTATTTATCTACCTGAAATCGTCTTTATTTCTTAATGAAAATCGTAAATTAGATATTTTTTTCCTATTCTTGACATTGGTCATTTATTTTCCTACACTATTCAGTTATGAAAAAAATTATTGTCTTGAGTTTAGTTATCGTAAGTTTTAGTTTTGCAATCTTTGAGGATTTGGAATCAGGTGCGCGTGCCGAAGGAATGGCAAATGCTTTTACCGCAATCAGCAATGACCCCTCAGCAATCCAATATAATCCAGCCGGTTTGGTACAGGTTAATAATCTATCAGCAATGTCATTTTATAAGTTATTATACGGAGGGATTGGCGTCAACCTGCATCATTTTTGTTTGAATGTGGCATACCCGATAAATGAAAAAGCCGGCGTGGTTGGCATCGGATTACAAGAAATGGGGATTTCACTCCATTCAGAAAAAGTGCTGACCTTATCGCATTCATTTAATCTGATTCGGGACATTTCGTTCGGCTATAATATTCGCGGTTATCAGTTAAGCCAGACTGATTTTGGCTCGGGTATTGCGTTTGGCATTGATTTCGGTATCTTAACCAGAATTTATAAGCGCTGGCAATACGGGTTTTATGTCCGTAATATTAACAGTCCGAAAATGGGTCAGGATGTGAAATATAATTTACCGCGTGTCATCAATGTCGGAATTGCCTATCGTCCGACCTTAGGCATAAATTCGACTTTTGATATTTCCAAAGAAGTCGGTAAGCCAACCCGGATTGCGGTCGGACAGGAATTTCAGATAATCGAGGATTATTTAACCGTCCGTGCCGGTATCCAGACCGAACCGATACGATTTGGTTTTGGATTACGCTCAGGTATGAAAAATATCTATCTTGATTATGCCTTAACCACGCATGCTGAATTACCATTAACTCATAACTTTGGACTGGCACTTAGTTTCTAATGAAATTTCCAACAAGAATTTTTCACGAATATCCAGCCAATAAAATAATTGTCTCAACCTTCTTATGCGTGCTATTGAGCGGTTTATTTGTTCTGATTACTGCGTATTCCCAACAAAATCAATTGAATATTAACCGGGCGAGTTTTGAAGAGATTCAGCAACTACCGATTTCCCAAGAAGCCAGTGAGAAAATCTATGAGTACATATTATTTTATGGCGGGTTTCGAAGTATTTATGATTTGAGAAAAATCGAAGAAATATCGGCACAAAAATTCGAAGAGATTAAACCGATGGTAAGAATCGCACCGCCGGAAAGTCTGGGC
>JAGXRL010000036.1 GCA_018335915.1 Candidatus Latescibacterota bacterium | reverse complement strand
TTCATCCCGGCCTGCTCGGCGGGGCCGCCAGGGGTGACGAACATAGCGACGGTCGTATCGTCATCCAGTTCGCGGACGGCAAACCCGTATCCGCCAGCCGTTCGTTCGGTGAAATCCTGGTTGAAATAGTCACCTGCAGAAAGGCCGACGTGCCCGTCCTTGAAGGCCCAGGTGAAATCGCGCAGGGCTTCGTAGAAGGCTTTGGGGTTGCGGTTTTTTTCGGCCTGTTCGACGCGCGGTTTCAGGTCTTCATAAAGCGTGTCCCAATCGGGTTCCTTGCCTTCGATGCCGTTGAAGGCATAGTTGATTTTTGAATATTCAAACATCTGCTCGAAGGCTTCGGTGTAAGACAGGTCGGCAAAATCCTTGATGCCGATGTCGGTCGGCTCGAATAGGGCCAGTTCCGGCTCGGTTTCCTTGTAAAACTCAAATGGGTTGCTGTCCAAATCCACAATCGTATAACCCGCCGGGATAGGCCCAACCGGGTCGTCATCGGTGAACAGCAGACCGTCATCCCCGAAGCCGGTCGGGAAGTTTTGTCCCCCGTCCGGCGACCAGACGATTAGTTTGCCGCCCAGCACCTCGTGCTGGTTGTTGGTGTCGGTCCTAATGGAAGCCAGGTATGAAGGCCAGCCGCTCGAACGGTCATCGCCTTCCGAGTAGGGACCGCCGGTCATGTTCGGCCAGTAGGCCACCACAAAGACCTGCACGCCGGTGTCTTCATTGGTGTCGTTGTCAACATCCGCCAGCATGCCGGTCGGTCGGGCGGGCAGTTGCAGCACGTACTCGCCGGTCATGGCGTCCATGTCGATGTCCAGGTATCCCAGGGTTTGCGATGAAACCGGGATTTCCCACTCCTTGTCGCGGATGATGAAAGCGTACATATCAATCAGCGCAACGGCGTGCTGGTCGTAATAATCGGTAATAATGCTGTTGCTGTACGTAAAAGAGCCGCTTACCAGAAAAGGTTCATCGGCGCCAGGGCAGGCCAAGGATTCGGCTTGTTCAGGACAGGCCAGGGTCAGCTCAGGCGCAGCGGCCTCGGGGGCTGTTTCAACAGATGGGATTTCAAATCCGCAGGCCAGGGTCAGCAAGGCAAGCACAAATAAAATCGAGATAAGGCGCAGTTTCATAATCTCTCTTTGGATAATAACTTGTATTTCGCCCATTATATCTGAAACAAACCGCATCCCGCTGTTATGGGTATAATGCGCCCATGAGCAACTGGCAGGTTGATTACCAGAAGGAACTCGACATGGCCATCGCCGCGCGCCAGCGTCGAAACGAGGGCCAGGCGCGGGTGTGCGCGCGCCGCGCCGCCGGGGTCGCCATTCGCGAGTATTATCGCCGCCGGGGGCAATCCATCAGCAATCCCAGCGCTTATGACCTTCTCCAAATGTTGATGGGGGATTTGTCGCAGCCTGAGGCGGTTCGCCAGTCGGCGGCCTACCTGACTTTGCGCGTCAACGAGGAATTCAAACTACCCGCCGGCCTTGACCTCGTTAAAGAGGCCGAATTCATCGCCCGATCGCTGCTAACTGAATAACCTTCTTGAAAGTGGGCCGCCCGAAAATTGCCTATTGTTGGTGGGTCTTTTTTTTGGTAGTATGAAATTGCCATATTGTTTATCAAAATAGGTTTGTTAGGGAGGCTGTCCTAATATGAAGCGTTTCTTTTTCCTTCTTTGTATTGCGTTGGCGATTTTTTCATCCTTGCCTGTTCTTAACGCGCAGGCCCAGTCGTCAATCGAATTCCCGAAGTCCAATTTTTATGCGCGCACCACACCCGGTGTCTTGTTTTGTGATGAGCGTGGCGGTCTGACCATTGAAGTGACCATCGTTGGCAGGCCAGATGTCAAACGCGTGTTTATTTCCGACCCGGGCGGCGGCATTTCTGTGCGGGACGACAACGCCCCGGACGTGACCTATGGTGAGATGTTTGACGATGGCGAAAATGGTGACCGCAAAGCCGGTGACCGGGTTTTTACCCGCTCAGGTATGACCGCCAGTTGCAGTGTTAACAATTGGGGCTATGGAACTATTAACTATTACGCCCGTTTTGAGCTTGAAGATGGTCGTTTCGCCAATTCATGGTTTCCAATCAACGTGGGCGTGGTTGCAAACAAATATCGCGGTGTGTTTGAAGTCAAAGATTTAGGCGACGGCCTGAGCGCAACCGCTTATGCCTTTTTCATTGAAGACCCAAAAAGTGAAGTGTTGGATGGTTATCCGCTTTCCGAGTTGACCTGTGGCGTTTCAAATTTCAATGCGTATCGAAAACTATACAGCGTCTTGCCGGATGATTTTGATATTGCCATGGTTACACCCGGCTTGCAGTTATGGCGCCGCCTTGATTTTAATGAAAACGTTCCCTATCTTGTGCGCGTCTCCAACGATGTGAAAAATATTGGCCTGCCCATTTTTAATAATGCCCAAACCTTTGGCTCAGCAGGACGGCTGCGCGGGGCGATTTACAATTCGTTTGGCGGCCTGGATGTGATTGACCACGAATTGGGGCACATCTGGGGCATGGATATTGGGAAAAGCCTTGGGCTTGTCAATAACAGTAATATATATCACGGCATTTCTGTGATGGGCCATTGGTATGAAAATACCGATATTGGCGGTCAGATGGGATTATTCTATGAGGATAAGACCTTCGGCATGGGCGGCTTTCAGTATAACGGTAACGAAACCTGGTCTTATATTGATAACGTAACCATGAACACCAACCAGCCATATTCCCCGCTGGAATTGTACGTTATGGGGTTAATTCCGCCCGAAGAAGTGCCGCCTGTGCATGTTTTGACCGCCCCAAATATTTATGACAAAAAGACGGTACGCGCGCAATCCTATAAAGCTATTACCATCGAAGACATTATGCGTGCCGAGGGTGGGCCGCGCCAACCTTCTCATGAAGATTCTCCCAAAGAATTTACGCTTGCCTATATTGTGGCACAGGATATTCCATTCAATGAAGCGGGTTATGCCTATGCCTCGCTCATGTCTTATCATTTGACAACCAAAAACCCACCAGAGAAAAACCGAAACAGTTCATTGCGCTTCTTTATGCCTTTTTATTGGGCAACCGGAGGGCGCGCCACCCTGGACACCCGCCTGCCCGTAGGCCTGCCCGACCCGGTCGGTTTGCCCGGTCAGGATGTACCTGCGACCCCCACGTCCATTCCCGCTGCGACGGATATGCCCAGCCTGTCGCCTACCCTTGAACCAAAAGCATCCGCAACGCCTATCGAGG
>JAGXRL010000035.1 GCA_018335915.1 Candidatus Latescibacterota bacterium | reverse complement strand
TTCCTGGTCTGGGGTCTGATTCACGGGCTGGCAATTGCGCTCGAAATGAGCGGCCTGGGCCGCGGACTGAAATTGGCCTGGCGGCCCCTGCGGCATCTCTACGTCTTGGCCGTGGTGCTGACGGGCTGGGTCTTTTTCCGCGCCAACAACTTTCCCTTCGCGCTGGAATTTTTCCGCCGATTAAGCGGTGATACGACTGGCCTGGAGATGCGCCCGTTCGCAGACACAAGTCCCCTGCCGTTCGTCGAGCCGTCTTTCCTGTTGGCGTTGTTTGTGGGCATCTTATTCTGCCTGCCGCTCGGACCCTGGTGGCGCGGTTTGCGCGCCCGTCTCGAAGAAAGTCGCCCGGCGCTGTTCTTTGCCCTCCAGCCGCTCGAAGATGCCCTGCTGGCGGCCCTGTTTGTGCTGGGGTTGGCCGCCTTGCTGGCTGGCGGTTTTGCGCCCAATATTTATGCTGGTTTTTGATGATGAATCTTTCCGTTCTTCGCACCTGGTACCCCCGTTTCTTTGTCTTGCTCTTCATCGGCGCGATGTACTTCATCCTCGTCCGCAGCGCGGATGTGGGCGTTTCAGGGTTGGATACTTCATTTTGGGGCTATCGCAAACTGATTGCCAACTATGCTGATTTGCGTCTGGCAATTGGCGATAGGGTTTTCCCAAATGTGCTGGTCGGCGAGGACGGGTGGATGATTTTTACTGCCGAACGCAGCATGGATAACTACCAGAACACCATCGAGTTTACCGATGAAAAAATAGGTTCCATACAAAGTAAATTGTTTCGCTTGCACTCAAGGTTGTCCGAGCGTGGCATTGTCTTGTTGTTGGTAATTGTTCCTGACAAGCCAACCCTGTATCCTGAAATTGTCCCACCGCAAATTGAGAGACAGGCGGGCGAAACACGATTAAATCGCTTGCTGTCTTATATAGACGAAAACGGCCCAAATGTTGTTGTCGATTTGCGAACGATGCGACAAGATGCAGACCTCCCCTATGAAGTTTTTTCGAAGACAGATTCGCACTGGAATGATTATGGGATGTTTGTCGCTTATCAGGCGATAATGAAAAAAGTAGAGGAGTCTTACAGCGTTGAACCTTATACTATCGATGATTTTGACTTTTCTTATGGTGAGCCAGGTGTATTGGATTTAGTCAATAACATAGGATCTGTAAGCCTTTTAGAGTCTCCTGTTGTTGCCATGCCAAAATTTCAATATCCTGCCTCATTTAGAATGTTGGATGTTAATAACCGCCGGATTTTAATGTCGTGGGTGGATGATGACCGCTTGCCTCGCCTGTTGATGTACCACGATTCTTTTGGCTTTCCTTTGGCGAGGTGGTTATCTATGAATTTTCGGGAAACAATCTCAATTCCGCATTATTCTGGAGGCGCAATTTGGACTCTTAATTGGATTGAACAAACGTCTCCAGATATTGTGATTATTGAGATTGCCGAACGTTACCTGCACGACCTGGATATCTTGCTGGGTGATTGAAAAATGGTTGCTACACTCGTTGCCTGGCTTTATCTTTTTCTTTTATCCTGGGTCTATGGAAGCTGGCTTCTTGTATTTATTCTTCGGGTTTTGAAGTATGAGCGACAAGAAGTTGACATTCCGATTCCCCTCAAAGTAATTCTTGGGTTTGTTTTTCTCTCAGCAGCAGGTATATGGTTTTCTTTATTCCTGCCCCTGGGGTGGTTGGTGAATTTGTTATTTTTACTGGGGGCAATTTTTCTTGCCTGGCGGAATTGGACCTCGTACAGGTTGGATGTTTCCAGATTTTCGGCATCATCTTGTCATATATGCGATTTTCTTGTTTTTATGGTTTTGGGAATTATCTTTATTTTTGCTTTGACCGGGGCTAGCGGCAAGGCCGTCAACCCCGATACATTGCTGTATCACATTCAAACGATTCGCTGGGCTGAGACTTATCCGGCAGTCCCCGGCTTGGCCAATTTGCATTCCCGCCTGGCTTTTAATTCATCCTGGCTTTCGATGAATGCCCTGTTTGGTTTTGGTTTTTTGTTTGGGCAACCTTTGCGCGCGCTCCTGGGGTTTTTACTTGTGTTGTCTTCGTGGTATTTTTTGACTGGCTTTTCAGATTTTGTTGCCAGAAAATCGCTTGTCGGGTTGTTCCGACTTTCGCTTATCCTGGTTTTGGCTTATGTTTCAAAGTCGGAGATTTCATCACCCGGCACAGACGTTCCTGCGATTCTTTTTTTGTGCCTTGGCACCGCCTTATATTTGGACGCTTTGGATAGGCAGGTCGTAGCGGCTGATGTTTACAAAATTTTTGCAATCGTTCTTGCTTGCTTTGCGGTTACCATTAAATTATCCGTTTTACCTGTTTTGGCAATCCCATTGCTTGTAATTATTAAAAATTTCCATAGGCGAGAAATAATTATCCTTGTTTCTTTGTTTTCGTTGTTTGTTTTTACTCCCTGGCTTGCCCGTAATGTTATTTTGTCTGGATATCTTCTCTATCCATTTCCACAGATAGATATTTTTTTCTTTGACTGGAAAGTTCCGGCTGAAAGGGTGGAGGATACGCGCAACGAGGTAACGGCTTTTGCGAGAATGCCCAGCCAGCCTGTTGCCTATGCAATTCAGCAGCCATTTTCTGTTTGGTTTAAAGAATGGTTTCGGGTATTGACCGGATTCCGTACAGTGCTCTTTTGGGCGGCCGTGTTTTCTCCAGTCTTTGTTGGGTTGCGCTATTTCATATCAACAAAAATCAACAAAGATTGGCTGATCCTAACGCTTTGCAGTTATTTAGCTTTGTTGTATTGGTTCATTTCAGCACCATCTTTTCGATTTGGAATAGGCTTCATAGCAATTACTTTAATGTTAGTATTATTGCTGTTCCTTGAGATAATTCCGATAAAGCCGATGCGCATTTTAGGCTTTTTAATTTTTGCTTTTTGTTTGCTTTATCCGGGTTACTTATCTTTCATGTTGCTGCAAAATGACAATCTTCACTCACGGTTGGTTTTTCCGACACCATACGAATCGCCGAAGACAAGTGTTTGCTACATTGATGACAAGCTATTAAATTGTGCCGAAATATACGGCTGGTGCGGTTATGACTCGTTTCCGTGCGCAATAAAAATAAGGGATGATTTGACTTTACGTGGCGAAGATTGGGCCGCAGGCTTTCGGTCAAATAATCCATAATTTCGCAGATATCATTCATTTTCCAAGAGAGGCTACCATGACCACTGATTTGCAACAACGCGCCCTGAGCGCAATCCGCTTTCTTTCCGCCGACGCCGTGCAACAGGCCAACTCGGGGCATCCCGGCCTGCCGATGGGCGCGGCGGCGATGGCC
>JAGXRL010000034.1 GCA_018335915.1 Candidatus Latescibacterota bacterium | reverse complement strand
CTGCCGATAAAGTGCCCCATCTTGTACAAAAACAAAACCGCTTGGATCCCGGAAAGAGGCGGGTAAAGCTTTAACAGAGTTACTCTTGTCCGGCACTGTCATTTTCATCTTTATCCTGTTGTGTTGGTTCTTTGCGACCAAAGAGGGCTTTTATTTTTCGCCATTGAGAGCGCACAAAAATGCCCAAACCTAAAAGGGCTGCCAGAACCAATTGTAAAACCAATGACCCAGAGCCTGGGTCAAGATAAGCCATTTCCTTTGGCAGTTCCAAAAAGTTCATTTTAATTTTCCTTTGCTGGTCGAGTTTTTTTATTTGAGCGGGATTCTTGCATCAAAATAGCAATTAAACACAATTGGGAAAGTATTAATAGGATTCATATCCTGAGTTAATGGCGCATCACCACAACCAGGCAATAAGAAGGCATTGACTATCCAAGTTTTATATTCATCTGGATAATTTTGTAAATAATTTGTGCCTTCCAAATTTCTTGCCCCATGATCTGATTGAAAGATAATTACAGGAGGATTGGCAGGATCAGCAGAGTTTAATATTCCATCTAATAGTGTCTTTGCCAAACGTAACGAGTAAATGTGCTGCCCTAAATATTTATCCCAGTTATAGTAATCTCTCGGTTCAAGGAGTCTCCCATACTGATCAAATAAAAAGGGGGTATGAGGAACAGCCAAGTGAACGTAAATAAATTTTGGCGAGGGTATATCTAGCGCAGGAACGCTCTCTATCGTAAAGAAAATCATTTGCTTATGCTGCTCAAGACTAGGATTTGCTATGTCAACTTGTTCCAGCCAGGGGATGGCGAGCGTATTTCTCAAAACAAGAACGATGAAATCATCAAGTACCATTTTGCTGTCGGTTGCTTTATAGTTTTCCGGTTGCTTATAGACAATATCTGCGTTGATAGGCGGCATCGCAGCAAAAAGAAAATCACTATTAAGTTCCGAATAAACAATAGTTGTATACCCCAGCATTTTTAAATATTGCATACTCTTGTTGTTAATAATGGCTTGTTGCTCCAGCAGGTATTGCTCCCCTCTAGAGTCAGGCGTATAAGGAAAAATTTCGTAATTAAGCCGTCTTGCCATTTCATTCATAGTCGAAGGTGCATTGGCGTGACTATTTTCAGCCACAAAAAAACCATTGGCGGTTAAGTATTCAACAAATTCGTTGACACTATCATGCTCCCAATATCGACGAATGACCTCAAAGCCCGCCATTTCATCAAATACAATATAGTAAATATCAGGGTAACTTGCCGAAGAAAACGTTGCTGGGTTTTCAGGGATAAAACTTCCTTTTTGTGTTTCACTAATTTGCAACCTAATGTTTGCTACAGTAACAGGAACTAAATTCATAATAATTAAACTGCAAACCACGAACATAGATATTTTCCAAAGTTGCATCGAACTGGCTGTATTCATACGATAAATGATACGTGAACCATGGAGCAACACAAATATAACAAAAGGTATAAGCGAATAGTGCTCTATTGCAACGATATCCCACTTTTTTAGGCTTTCAAAAACTAAACCGTAAAACAAGATGAACCATAAAAAAATAATGCTGGCATTAGCAGCCTGGGCAGGTTGAAATTTTCCTATGAATAGCACCAGAGCATAAACGAGAATGGATAAGAGCAAAAACCAGAACAATATTTGAGCCGCGCTTGATATTGCGGCAACACCCAAGTTGTTTCCGTAGTGAAATATAACCGGGTAAGCAGCAAACAATATCGGCAATATTGAAAATTTTATGTAAATTAAAGGATTGTCTCTATTGTATGTTTTCATATTAAGCCATTCATAAATCTAATCGCAGCTTTTGTCATTGTCATTCAACGATAGATTGTTGTTGATATGCGTCACGCAGCGCTTTGTGTCAATATATATAACATTGCCATCAATAGCGTGAAATAAAAGGTATATTTTGTAGATTCCTGGGTTTAATAACCCAACAGCTATTTTTGACTGAAAGCCAGGCATTGCTAGATTTTCATCTGAAAGATTAAAGTATTCGTTAACGTCTTTTCGCTGCATTGGGACAGCATGAAAGACATAATATTGATTTGGAGAAACCAAGACAACCTCCCGACTGTGTATTTTACTTTGCCGGATGTTGTTGGTAAGAAATCCCCATCCCGTTAACTCATAAACTCCTTGCGAATTATAGGAAGATAAATAGTCAATATAAACTTTGGATTCATCAGGTTCAGCAAGAAAATGTTCCAAAGAGTCTATATTTTTTCCTTCCGCCATTAACCAATGTAAATATTTACACCCCAGACTATCGTTAAGTATTAGTTGGTTTGGTGTACGCGTAATGCAGTGATTTGTATCAGCATATACTACCTCACCAAATTTTTGTTTGAACGACAACATTATATGATAATGACCGGGAGTCACCTTATATTTCGAGATTCTTGATTTGAATCCCGCCATTGTCAGGTTTTCCTGAATAGATATAAAATAGTTATTTACATCTTTACGATTAACAACTTCTGTTTGAAGAATATAATATTTTTTCGGAGAAACCAATATTATTTCACGAGAGTATTCTTCTATAAGGTTCGGATAATTTATTAAAAATCCCCATCCCGCCAGTTCGTAGGTTCCTTGTTTATTGTATAAATATAAATTTTCTACATTGGCTTTAAAATCGTCGGTTTTTGGCATAGGAAATGGCTCTGATAAACGCGTAGATTCTTCATCCGTTAAAAACCAGTTAGCATAGATGATTGGGGAAAACAGCAAATAAGTTACAGCAGCAACCCAAAACAGTATATTTATTAGTGTTGTTTTTTTTAATAAATACATAAAACTCCGTTTTCATTTTGTTTTACTTTAATCTGGTAAGATTTTTTTTTGACCTAATATTTTGGCATGAAATTCCAAAATTTCATTTGCAGCTACACCAGCATCAACCCTGCTTATCAAATGAGCCATTGAATAAGCACGAAGCCGTTCCGCCTGCGCCCCCAAATTGAAAGCGCAAATGGGTAATTCCATTTGCATCAGCTCTGAAATGACATATGAAAAAGTTTCCGGCCATATTGAACTAAAAAACGCCAAATTGATTCCATAGGATTCGACTATATCTGGAAGTTCTTCTGGTTTGTATTTTCCGAGAACAATAATGTTCTTGTTATCAGGAGTGGTTATCACATCACCAATAATGATAATCTTTGCATCAGGCGCAGATTTTTCGAGAATTTTTGCTGTATCTACAACTATCTGATAGCCTTTCTGATAATTTATACCACCAACAACCCCAATCCGGATGTTTGATGACGATATTTTCACTTTACGCAGCGTGTGCGGCAAAGTGTGAGGACGAATAATAATCTGCTCATCGTTCAGCGAGTAAATGCGCTGCAAGATATCGGCCGAATCTTTCGAGAAACAGATGACACGCTCCGTCACCCCCAATAGAACAGACCACTTTTGTCTCCATAAATTAATTTTTATTTCGGGTTTGACTGATTTATATGGGTTTTTAGGAAGACAATTATCACATACATCAATCGAAGGCAGGTCACAATAGGCGCCTCGATGATTTAGCAACGTGTAAGAAGGGCAAAGAAGAAAAAAGTCGTGCAAACAAACACTTAAGATTGAGCCGTTTTTTAATTTTAACTCTACTATCTTTTCTAGTACGGACGGTACATCTTCATAGCTGACCAAACTATTACATATGATTTCATCTATTGTGACATACTGGTTCAATCTATTTAGTGTTTTTAAGTCATTCAATGTGAAAATCAAGCGTTCTCCCTGGAATACAACCTCCAATTTATATGTTTTCTGGATAGGATTGTTTGTCAGGAGAAAAACAGTTTGGCCATCAGCAACACGCTCCTGAAGAAGTCTTTCTCGGTAAACAGTAGTGCCCCCTCCGAGGTCATGATCAAAAATCAAACAGGTTTGACTGGCAACGGTTTTCGCAAGCATCAACCTGGCAACAAGTCTGGTTTGAAAAAGCGGGTCATCAGAAATAAATTGATGCACCAAACGTGGGTAGTCTGGATGTGCATCTATCAATTTCGCATAATTTTTGGCCAGCAGGTTGCGTTTTTCCTGCGACAAAAAAGAGCCCCCATGCTTATGATAAACAAATAAATTTGTTACGATGATATTTCGATACCCACGCTTGGACGCGCGCATGCACCAATCATTCTCTTCGCCATAACCACGGCCAAATAATATTTCATCAAATTCTCCAATGTCCTGCCATACATTTTTATTTATCCCCATGCAAAAACCCACGCCAGTGGGAATTTCATGCGTAAATTTGACAGAATTTATATATTGGAACGCTTGATCAATAGTTTCCAAGTCTAAACCATATGCCAACGGATTATCCATATTTTGCTCAGGAAAACTGCAAATTGTGCCGGCATTGGTAAAAGGTGTTGTGCTGGCGATTGCGTCGTCGTTAAAAATTGGCAGCATCAGTCGGCTCAACCAATCAGTCGGCACCTCTACATCTGTATTTAAAATAACAAAATGGTTCTGCGCCTGCCGGGCTGCAAGGTTGACACTTGCCACAAATCCCTGGTTCTTTTGATTGGCAATCAATTTTATATTTGGGTATTGGGCGGCAATTTTCTCTAAAAATGGGCGAACGACCGGGTCGGTGCTGCAATCATCTACCACAATTACGTTGAAGGGGTATCTGGTGTTTTTAAACAAGCTGGTAAATAAACGTTCGAGCAAGTGTATTCCGTTGAATACAGGAATGATGATATCAACACTTGAGGTTATATCTGTTTTTTGTTTTTGATTATCAGGTGTAACCAGAATATCCAAACAAAAATCCAACTCTTCTATTTTTTGTTTATTTTCATTCCACCCAATATACAATTTCCATAATTCCCGAATATGCTGTTGAATTTTGCGGAAATCGCCTTTGCTTGCCAACGTGAGTGTGTTTTTGATACGCGACAGGGAAAGATTATTAAAAACAA
>JAGXRL010000033.1 GCA_018335915.1 Candidatus Latescibacterota bacterium | reverse complement strand
CAACCGGCCGGCAATCGTATAAATTTTTATCTCAACCACAGCCGGTTTAGAAATCTCAAAAGTGAAATATGCAGTGCGCGAGTTTGGCAGGGCATAATATAACGCATTTTCTAAAATCAGGGTCTGGGAACGCTCAACCGTTACTTCAACTGAATCCATTGCAACATTTCTCAGATTATCCGCAATCCGGAAAGTGATTAAACATTTCCCGGTATCTAAATTAACCGGATAGGTAATTCTGCCCTGATAAAAATTATCCGTTTCATAATTAAAATAAGCACTGACATCAACATCTTCAATAATCCGATTCGGTTGTTTTTTCACAATCAGTCTTGGATTAAACCCGACCAAAGGTGCTAAAAGAATACCGGAACTGTCTGTAAAAATACCGGTCAGCATAAATTGCCTTGGCACTTTATCCTGATTTTTGATGCGTCGGTCTTCATGATAAAACCTGATTTCGGGACCCGTATTATCAAAACTTGATATCTCCAGTGTATCAAATGGAATCGAATCGATAACATAACTATATATATTTTCTTGTCCTGGTCTATAAGCAACCGCGCTAATCCGCCCGGTATTCGGAACTTCAGTATAACTACCGCCGCCATTTAACACATCATAACGCGCTTGACGGGGCAATCCGGTCGGTATCATAAAATTGAAACTCATCGAGTCGTTTCGAGTATTGCCCATGCCCCGGAACAATTCATAACCAGAAAGATTATAATAAATCGTACCCAGTTGAGAAGTATATTGCCGGCGCCATTTTGTTGAATAGGCTGCTGCGGCATACTTTTCTTTACCCAAAGCCAAGCCTTGACTATTGACAATCTGTCCGGCATTAAATGTATCTGGTGCTGATGTCAAATTCAGAAAATTATTGGGTAAAGCCGGAACAGTTGCCGGGTCACCAAACAAATGATAAGACGAATCAATATACCACACTCGTAAAAAAGAATGACCAATCGTGCTGTCCGGATTAGTTATCAAGTTGTTAAAGAAAAGGCTGGCAAACGCGTAATTGATACCAGAATATGTGGCTTTACTTGCCGCAATTGTCGCGATGCCGGCATCGTGTTTGCGCACCAGTTCTTCTGCCACTGATTCGTATTTCGTATCTTCAAACCGGCCGACTCCGCAACTTCCGTAAAATCCGATAAAATTACGTCGGTTCGTGGTTACTAACGGTACATGACTGATATTCAGGGCTTGTTCATGGGCAAGCTGAAAACCGGCACCATGGCCAAAATAACACCATAACGACACACCTTTATTCAATTCTTCAAGCAGAGTTTCTCTGGCTTTGCGCTTATCTCTGGTCTCCGTGAACGGATATTCGGTCAGATATACTTTGACCGGTTCATAATGTTTGAATCGGTTATTTGTGTTGAAGTGCAGCGAATTTTCCAGTTGCTCGTTTCTTGCCACATGCTCAAAACCGAATTCGTCTGGTACGCCCTGTCCTTTCCATTCATCATCAGCCAAGAACAGAAACCTTTTGTTCCATATCCCGGTTGCCCGCTGGTTTTCGTACTCAACCAGTTTTTCATAAAATCGTCTCACTTCACTGCTTGTGCGTGCGGTCACTCTGCCTAATGCCATGTCGGGTGAGGCGCCATTGCCATCAAAATCTGCATACCAGGCATCAAACGCAATCGCACCGGTCGAATAGACCTGAAAATCGATATCATAACCGCTCTCATATGCCGGTACTGGCGGGAAATTAGTCAAGCCGAGAATATTTCGATAATCATAAGTACCGTCACCTAATAATAATCCATAATACGGCTGGTTTTTCTTGAACAATCGCTTAATCGCACCCGGTTCTTCAATCCCGAATGTAAAATCATCATACAGTCGGCTCATCGGCACGGTTTTGACTCGCGCCTGATTTATGCCCCGGATATTATTTTGATGATAATTTTCTAATAACTGTGCGCTCGGAAATAACTCGTCTGAAGTTACGATATAATAATGCCCGTCAGCATAACTTAAAGTTTGGCCGGGAAATTTTCTTTCCATACTTAAAACTCGTCTTGTCTTGGTTTCGTCGGTGACCAGATAATACGCCGTGTCTTGGGCTGAGACACCAAAAATTAAGGTATCCCGATTCTTATAATAATCCGTTATCATTACTGGTGCATAATAATCTGTCACATCAAAAACAAGCGGTCGATTCAAAACATTGCTTACAACATAATCGTAATTGCCGGGCAGCGAATAGAAATTCAAATCTTTATCATTTTGTGTAAATACCAGTTTTTGCCGGTAGCGGCAATCAAGAAAATCCAGAAACACCTCTTGCCCGGCTTGATTGTAGAGCTGGAAACTTACAGTATTATTTTCCGCTAAAGGAAATTGACGATTGATCGAAAAGTTAAATGGCGGCGGATTCGTGCTCCAGCCGATAAAATAAAATGAATCGAGCATCGTATTATTCAGAAATATTTTCAGCCAGTTATTGGTGGTCTGGCCATAAAATCTACCGGAAATCGTTATCAGCGTTTCCGGATTAGGTAATTCAATCGGCAGGTCAAATGATTTGCTGGCGAGTCCGCTCTCTTTGGCATATAAATCCCAAGTCCATAATAATCCGTTTCGGGCTGGACAATCGCGGTCTTTTTCCAGATGCACATAATGCTCAGCTGAATATTTTTTATCGCCCTGCAAAAATGAGCTGACTGTTTGGATGCGCTTACCCAAACCCGCGACACCGCTCGAAAATCCCCAGGTCAACCAGTAATAATTATATCTGGTATAGGGATTGTTATAGAATAAAGCCCGGTTTTTGCTGTAACGAGCCGGAGAAAGTCCGTAGAACAGAATATAATCTTTCTTATCAAATGAACTGTCCTGTTCACCGGCAACATATAAAGGAATCTCAATCATGGTATCGGGATAATAGATATTCGATGTGTATTCACCGATATTGAACAATCGGATTGTGCGCGTGTCAATAATATTTACGGGCACCCCGGCTTGTTTCAATTCATTATAGGTAATCTTATAAACACCGGTCGATTCTATCTTTACTTTATACCAGTTGGTAAATCCCGGCGGGTATTTTGAATACCCGGTATTAATATTTAAACGCTCTGACCGCTCCGATTTCCAGTTCACAGCCTGTTCACCATTTAACATAATCTCTTTGAATACATTGTCAAAAAAATCCGGTCTTGGATTTATCTGGGCTGTTTCAGAAAATCGTACTGATATAGTAATATCTGTAGCAATAACTGCCTGCCCGGCTCGATGATTATACTGGAGCGGATATAATTTTAACCGGGCAATCCGCATATCCCGAAAATAACTGATGCTCTTAATCTCGCAGACTTGTTCTGGATACAAGTCTGATTTAAAATCCTGTCGGAAACGGTAAGTTTTTTCTCCTTCAAAAGTCTGATACGGTACCGCAGCGATTTTTACATTATTATAATGAATCTTATAATTAACCTGTGCCGATACTGAAATATCTCCATGTTGCGGAATGCCGATGATAATCTCTTTGCTCGGAATATCGAGCATGCCTGGTTCACTGGTTCGGGCAGTGTTGGCAATATTATAAACTACATATTCCTGGTTATCAATTATTATCTTATCCTGACTGATATCATCCTGAGTAAATGAGTATTGAAGACTTAGACTGTTTTCATCGGATTTGATAATCGAGATATCTTGATTGATGATTTGATTGGTAATTGGGCTTTGCCCCATTGCCAAAATGAAACTGATTAATAAGAGTTGTGTCATCAAAACTTTTTTATTCGATAATAATATAATATTATCCTATGCGCTTATCAATGTCAAGTCTAAAATATAAATACCCGGGTTAAAATAAATCCGAGAACCGCACTGCCCAAAATCAACAAAGCCGGACTCACATCCCAGCGCACTAAAAGCACGAAACTGACACCGACCAGGAAAATTTTACTGATTGACCAGATAATCGAGTCGGTTATTAAAACACCGCTTGCGCTTGCCATCACAATCGTTGCCGCAATCAAAATCCCGACGATTGCCGGTTTGATACCTTCAATAAATCCGATTGCATACTGGTAAAATCTGGGCATACCCGATTTTTTTACATATTGGTATAATATCAGAATTAAAATCAGGATTATTGTCGAAGGCAGAAAAATAGCAATCGTGGCTAAAATTGCACCGATGATACCGGATATTTTATACCCGACAAAAGTTGCGAGCAGTGCCACCGGACCTGGTGTTAATTGAGATAAGGCAATCCCGGTGAGTAATTCTGGATTGGTCAGCCATGGCCGTAAGATTGTAACTTCTTTGGCAATAAACGGAATTGCTGCAAAACCGCCGCCAAAAATTACCGTACCGATTTGAATGAATAACAAAATTACTGATAACAATCCTTTACCATCGATGCTCAGCAGACTCGCCCCAAACAAAAAGCAAAGCGGTACCACGCTCAAAAGCCGGTTGATTCGGCTGAAAAAAATCATACCCAGACAACCGCAGACAAGAATCGTAATAATCGGCGAGACATTAAAAAAACTGCCGAAAAAAGCAAGTATGCCGATGGCAATGCTTTTGCCGTGCTTCCAGTAGATTTTGCCCATATCATAACTTGCCCAGGCTAAAATACCGATAATAACCGGTTGCACCCATAATAAAATATCATTAAAAGCAACGGTCTGACCGGCATTAAAATAAAGATAACTTAACACAATCATCGCACAGACGCCGGGGAGCAAAAAAGCTGCCATCGCCACTAATAATCCTTTGACCATGCGTAACCGGTAACCGATATAGGCAACATATTTAGGTATGAACGGTCCGGGTATTATCTGACCCAAAGTTACTGCAAATGCCAAATCATCGTCTGTAATCCACTTCTTATCCAGGACAATATATTTACGCAGCAAAGCGAGCGTGCCAATACCGCCGCCAAAACCGACCAACCCGATTTTCAGAAAAGTCAGGATTAATTCTTTTAAGCGCACGAATTGTTTCTTTTCCGTCATGCTCTACAGACTATCTTACCTGAAATAAATCAGAATGCAATAAAAAATTAGCAGACAATCTAACTGTAGATTGTCTGCTAATTATGTTATAAAAAGGTTAAAAAATTAGTAGATACGCCACTTACCCGGTTCTTTTTTCTCGCGCATATCTTTATGCATATCTTTTGCTTTACCGACCATCTCGCGCATCTCGCGGTTGAACCGTTGCTGAAAAAGCATGAATTTTGCCTGTTGTTCGGGTGTTAAAATACCCGCAATTTCTTTTTTGATTCTCGCTTCTTTGTCACGAAGCTTTGCTTCATTGGCTTCGATTTCCGCGACCAGCGATTTTACCTCTTTTGAAAATTTATCCGGGTCCTGTAAATATCTTTGCAGCCGTTCACTCAGATTGACACGGGTCTCGAAAAAATCTTCTTTGGCAATTCGCAGTTCTTTTAACTTAGGAAAGAATCGTACGCTCTGGTCTTCGGTCAGATTTAGTTCTTCGGTAATCTTGTAAATTCGAATCGTTTCAATCATCTCTTTGGGATTATGTTTGCACAACATATCTGCTTCAAACATCATATCATCGGTTCTCGTCATGCGCAGATTACGATTCACGGCTTGGTGATTGTGCATCGCATCGCAATCATCACATATCCCTGGCTGAGCCATAACCAGACTCAACCCTGCTAATAAGGTTATCAGTATTTTATACATTGTATTTATCCTCCCCAAAAAGTCGGGTTTAATCCAACCGGGTCTAATTGCACCCAATCCGGATTTATTTTATCTTTTGCTTCTTGGTATTGTGTTAAAATTTGATTAATAAAAATCTCCTGTTCAGTTTCATCCATACTGGAAAATAAATCATCTTCATCAATTGATGTGATGAGCTCATTTTCCAGTGATGTTAAATCACTGCCCGGTATCTCTTCGAGCATCTGGCTCACGACCAGTTCTTGCGATAAGGCATCTAATTCATCCAGATAACCGGCAATTGTCGTTTCTTCATACATTGCAGCACTCACCGCAATTGCCTGCTTTGCTGCTTCTTGATTAACCCGGATATTATTGAACACAACAATTCCGATAAGCACCATCGCAACACTGCTCAATGCCGGAATCAGCTTTGGCAATATCTTTTGCTCCGGAATCAACCCGGTCTGGTTTCTGATTTTTCTGCGGACTTGCGGCAAGAAATCTTCGCTCGGATAAGCCATTTTTACGACCGGCTTAACCTGCGACAATAATTGATAAGTTGACTTGAGCGTTTCCAGTTCTTGCTTACACTCAGCACATTGAGCAAGATGTTCTTTGACTTGCTGATTCTCTTTTCTAGTCAATTCACAAGTTACAAACCGGCTTAATAACGACTTCACTTTATCACATTTCACGTTATGCTGTCCAATCTTTCAAAAGTGCCTGTAATTTCTTAATCGCATGATGATAATTTGATTTCACGCCGCCCAGAGAGATTTTCAGTTTTTGGGCAATCTCTTCATTATTCAACTGGTCATACTGCCGCATCATAAATACCAGTTTCTGTTGTAATGGCAACTGTTCCAGCGCTTGAGATATTGCCTGAGCAATCTTCTGTTGACGCACCACTGACTCGGGTTCAGCGGTTATGTCCTTACTAATCACCGTTTCCAGCAACAGTCGGTTTTCGGTTATTGTTTCCATTGATGAAACCAATTTCTCTTTCTTGGATTTTTTGAGAAAACTGAGACAGAGATTAATGCATATTCGGTAAACCCAGGTATAGAAAGAAGATTTCTCTTTAAACTTGCGTAACGATTTATAAGCCCGGATAAATGTTTCTTGAGATAATTCCCAGGCGTCATGTTCATTTCTGACCATCCGAAAAGCAAGCCCGTAAATTCTTTCCTGATAACGCAAGACCAACAGGTCAAATCCTTTCTCATTGCCCTGTTTAAACTCGCGCACCAGTTCCAAATCGGAAAAAGACTCGAACCGAGTCTCTCGATTGTTTTTCCCGCTCTTTTCAGATACCTTAGTATCTCTATCCAATTTTTCTCCACGATATATTAGACACAAATATCCTAAAAAAGTTTAATCAAAACTCATCATAAGTCAAGTTTATTTTCGGACAACATTTGATTTTCCGAGTGGCAAACCATATTCCGTAATCGGTTATGGCATCAGATATGGGTTCAAAAACTTATCCGTATATGCACGCGGGTTCGGGTCCGGCTATATAAGACAATTAATAAGATAAATCGAAGTATGTTTATAACCATGAGCTGAGTCTGGTTTTTGTCGCGAGTTAGTATTTAGATTTATACTTGGATTGAGTATTAAACACATTATTCAGCGCTTTTACAACTTCATACTCATATCTGAAGTCGACTCAGGGGGCTGTACCATCAAAAGACTAGTTTTTGGTTGTTAGTTGTTGGTTGTTAGAAGGATAAGAGAAAAATTGCGTTGACAAAATCATTAGATTAAACTAATGATTGGTACGGGTCGCACCTGTACCTAATTTACTATCCTATTGACTAATCCCCGAAATTTGTTTATGTTCTATATCAATGAAATTTAAAATAAATGTAAGTGTAATTCGTCTAATTCGTGTTATTCGTGGTAAAAAAGAAAACCTGATATGAAAAAGAAAAATTGCGTTCTGGTAACTGGCGGTGCTGGTTATATTGGTTCGGTTACCACTAAATTATTATTAGAAGATAATAACAGAGTCATTGTTATTGACAACCTGTCCTCTGGCCAGAAAAAAGCAATACCCAACGGCGCTCAATTTATCAAAGGAGATGTCGGCGATAAAAAATTATTAGCAAAAATATTTAATAAATATAATTTTGACTGCGTTATACATTTTGCCGCTCTGATTCGAATTGAAGAATCGACTCAGAATCCCAAAAAATATTTTGATAATAATGTTCTGGCTGGATTTAATCTACTGCAAACAATGATTGAGCATAAAAAATGCAAGAAAATTATTTACTCGTCATCTGCTGCGGTTTATGGTGTACCAACTAAAATACCTATCACTGAAGATTTTCTAATGCAGCCGATTAATCCGTACGGTCAGACCAAAAAACTATTCGAAATTATCTTGCAACAATATGCTGATGCTGGACTAATCAATGCGATTGCTTTGCGATATTTTAATGTTGCCGGCGCCTATCTGACCAAAAACCGCGCCTGGGGTGAAAATCACCAACCCGAAAGCCATCTCATTCCATTGATTCTGCAGTCAGTCAACTCAAAGCGAACTTTTACGATTTATGGTAATGATTATCCGACTCGAGACGGCACCTGTATTCGTGATTATATCCATGTCTATGATTTGGCACAAGCTCATATCCTGGCTATGCAAAAGCATATTCAAGGTTATGTGGTTTACAATGTCGGTGCTGGTAAAGGTTATAGCAATTATGAAGTGTTTCAGACCACCCAAAAAGTTACTAGTATGAAAATCCCTTTTGTCATCGGTAATCGCCGAGCTGGTGACTGTTCGATTCTGACCGCGTCAAATAAGAAAATAAAATCGGCATTGAATTTCAATCCCGTAAAATCTGACCTGTTTACGATTATAAAGGATGCCTGGCAATATGAAAAACTTCGTGGCTGATAATTGACAGTATCAATTAAATCATTATAATAAGAGTATGCCGGGGTGGTGGAATTGGCAGACACATACGTTTGAGGGGCGTATGCCTTACAGCGTGCGGGTTCAAATCCCGCCTCCGGCATTTTATTAAATTAAATATTAAAAACCAAAAATTAAAAACAAAAAAATAGTTTTAGTATGAAGCGTGCGATTATTTTACTCCTGGACGGTGTTGGTTGTGGTGAACTGCCTGACGCCAATCTTTATAATGATATCGGTTCGAACACGCTTCAAAATTTAGCCGATAAAATTTCCGGTCTTGACCTACCGAATCTGGAAAGTCTCGGCTTGGGTAATATTATTCAGCTCAAAGGCATGAAAAAACTCGAATTATCCGCAGCATCTTATGGCAAAATGGCAGAAATGTCGGCTGGTAAAGACTCAACTTCTGGTCATTGGGAATTGATGGGTGTTGTCTTGAAAAAACCTTTTCCCGTGTATCCACACGGATTTCCGGCTGAAATTATCAAAGAATTTGAAAAGCAGATTCGCCGGAAAACAATCGGCAATATCCCTGCTTCAGGTACTGCAATCATCAACCAGCTCGGCGATAAACATATTCAGACCCAATCACCAATAGTTTATACTTCTGCTGACAGCGTGTTCCAGATTGCCGCGCATGAAGATGTTATTCCGCTTGCCGAGCTTTATCAAATGTGTCTGGTTGCCCGTAAAATTCTTACTGGCAAGCATAATAT
>JAGXRL010000032.1 GCA_018335915.1 Candidatus Latescibacterota bacterium | reverse complement strand
ACGAATGATATCTTTCACAATAAATTAGATGTTACAAACTGGGGTTTTGTCGGTCATAGCATGGGCGGAGGCATTGCCCTGTTAGCAGCAGATACTTTCCGATTGACCGATACTTTACGGGCAGTAGTTTCTTTTGCCAGCCCGCAGACAACACCAGCCACGCATGCAGAAAATTTATTTGTTCCGAAGATGATTCTTGCCGGCTCAGTCGATAATATTGCTCCCTGGCAGCAAATTCGCCAGGCATATTGGCAGAACGCACCCGCCCCGGGCAGTTTTGCAGTAATTAATGGTGCCAATCATGGCTTTTTCATGGATTATTCTTACTTTTGGGAAAATGGCGGAACCGCCACAATCACCCGTGCTCAGCAGCAAAAAACAAGTCGTCTCTATATGACTGCTTATTTTGAAAGGTATTTACACAATGATACATCTAACTGGAATTACCTTTATTGTTATGGTGATTCGCTCAGATATAGTTCGGTCATGGACAGCGTTGAAATAAAATACAATCCTTCCTATCTCAACGACGAAATAAATTATTCGAATACTCATCTTCGCTGTCAAATTTTTCCGAATCCGGTTAATAACTACTGTAATATCATTGGGGCACCAACATCAGGTAAAATCTATGACTCTGCCGGGCAATTAATTGACCATATTACTATTCCAACCCAATGGCATCCCGGCCAAAATCTAAAAAATGGTGTCTATTTTTTACATACTGCCAACAATCACTTACAAAAACTGATTATTTTAAGATAACTGACTTATCTAAAAACTGCCTGACTTGTTGCAGAGCTTTTGCCCGATGACTGATTTTATTTTTTTGTTCTGCGGTTAACTCGGCAAAGGTCTGAGTATATCCTCGGGGAACGAAAACCGGGTCATAACCAAAACCGGCATCGCCTTTTGGTTTCTCAATTATCATGCCTTCACATATTCCTTCAAATATTTTTGCTGGTAAAGCATATTGAACAGGAAACGCCAGCGCACAAACACACCGAAATCTTGCGGTTCGATTTTGATTGGGAGTATCTTTTAATGCAGATAATAATTTCTCGACATTTTGTTGATAAGTTGCTTTGTCACCGGCATAACGGGCCGAATAAACACCTGGTTGCCCATTCAAGGCATCAACTTCTAATCCAGTATCCTCACCCAAACAGATATAACCAAACTCCTGCATGACATGTTCTGCCTTTTTGCGGGCATTTTCCTCAAATGTCATACCATCTTCAATTATTTCAAAATTAGGGTTCAGTTCTGATAATGCTTTCAAATGCCATATCCAATCCGACAGGATTGAGCGCATCTCTTGAACTTTGTGAATATTTTGCGTTGCTAAGACAAGCGTCACAAATATTTTTTAGCGGTTTTGTCCTGCTTGATTTGATTAATCAGTTCTTTTAAATGAGCTGACTTTTCTTTTGACACGACCAGCACCGCATCTTTAGTTTTGACCACGATCAGATTCGTGACACCCATCGTAGCCACAATATCCTGGTCACTGATGACAATCGAATTTTGAGTATCTTTGTTAAAAACTTTGCCGATTGTGACATTACTAGATGTATCTTTTAGTAAATGACGCTCTAACGCAGCCCAGGCGCCGACATCATCCCAGATAAAATTCGCTTTGACAACCACGATGTTTTTTACTTTTTCCAAAACCGCATAATCGATTGAAGTTGCCGGTGCTTGCTCGTACATCTTTTTAAGCATCGCCTCTTCTTTTCTGGTGCCGATATACTGCTGAAACTCTTTCAGGTTCTGGTAAAAATCGGGCAGACACTGCTTGATTGCGTCAAGTATTTTCGATACCTGCCAGACAAACATCCCGCTGTTCCAGAAATAAGTTTTTGCTTTCAGATATTTTTTGGCAAGCGCGAGGTCTGGTTTTTCCACGAACTTTTTTCCGTAAAAACTTTTGATACTTTTATAAGATTGATATTGTCTGCCGACATGAATATAACCATAGCCAGTATCTGGGGTTGTCGGCGGAATCCCAAATGTAACCAGATAACCTTCTTGTGCGATTGAATAGGCAAACTTGACGCAATCAGCAAACGCTTTTTCGTTTTGAATAATATGGTCGGCTGGCAGCACCATCATTGTGCTGTACGGCGCAAGTTTTTCAAGATAGATTGCGGCTAATCCGATTGCCGGTGCGGTATTGCGGCCGACCGGCTCATCGATGATATTTTTTGTAAGCAGAGGTATCTGTTTTTTTAAAAGCGGAATAAGATCGGTCGGTATCACATAATATTGATTATACACGGAAACAATTTTTCGGATTCTTTTGTATGTTGTTTGGATTAAAGACTCTTTTCCAAATATACTCACGAATTGCTTTGGAAAATCAGCCCGGCTTTTGGGCCAGAACCGCTCACCTTTGCCACCGGCAAGAATTACCGCATTTAAATTCATTTTTTCTCCTTTACAAAATATCTTATATCTTATATTAAACGATATCCGTAATTTGTCAATAAATACAAAATAATTGACTTTTGTGAATAATTCAGTATCGTATAATAATAGTTCTTTGAAAATCTGGCAATACTTGGAGGGCTAGTCCTAACTTGGTAAGGCACCGGACTTGAAATCCGGCTTCCAGCAATGGAAATGTGGGTTCGAATCCCTCGCCCTCCGTGTCTTCTTAACGAAGACGGCTTATAGCAAATAGCATATAGTGTTTGGAAAAAGGAAAAAATGGCATTCAGATTTGAGAATTTAGAAATATGGCAACTTGCTTGTAACTTTAATGATAAATTGCATTTGATTACAAAGAAGTTTCCTAAATCAGAACTTTTCGGTTTGACATCTGACTTAAACCGGTCTGGTATCTCTATCCCGGCAAATATTGCTGAAGGTTCTGGCAGTAACAGTGCACCGGAATTTAAAAGATATCTCGGAATTGCTGTAAAATCTTTATTCGAATCAGTATCGCATATGTTTATTGCTAAAAAGAGAAATTATATCAATGAATCAGAATTCTCGAACTTATACAGTGATGCTGAATTATTAGTAAAGAAAATTAAATCATTTATCAAAACTATAAATTAATGCAATTAGCTATTAGCCATCAGCAATTAACTAATCGGAGAGGTGGCCGAGCGGTCTAAGGCGCCCGCTTGCTAAGCGGTCGTGCGGGTAAAACCGTACCGTGGGTTCAAATCCCACCCTCTCCGTCAAAATATATAGTATTTAAATTATAAGCAACTTATCATTTTTTTAATTTACTGTAAAAGAATCTAATGATATCCATTGAATATATTCTCTTAGGTGCATCAATTCTTCTGCTGCTCAGTATTATCGCAAGCAGAATTTCCGGAAGACTGGGTGTTCCGGCACTGCTCGTATTTTTACTGGTTGGCATGCTTGCCGGCGCTGAGGGTCCGGGTGGAATCTATTTTGACGACCCCTGGTTGGCAAAATCACTTGGCACAGTCGCTTTGGTATTCATTCTCTTTGCCGGCGGACTTCAAACGAGCATGGCAAATATAAAGCCGGTGCTATGGAAAGGCATTACTCTATCGACTCTCGGAGTAATCGTCACCGCGGTTTTAGTCGGAATTTTTGTTACACTTCTTTTTAATTTTTCAGTTCTGGAAGGCATGCTTTTAGGAGCGGTGGTATCTTCAACCGATGTTGCGGCAGTTTTTTCAATACTCAGGTCGAAAAAATCGGCATTGAGAGGAAAACTGAAACCTTTATTAGAATTCGAATCCGGCAGTAATGACCCGATGGCGATTTTTCTTACGATCGGACTCATCTATCTTATTATCGGACCAACAAATTCAGTATTCAGATTAATACTGATGTTTTTACAACAGATGATTTTCGGAGCACTGCTTGGTTATTTCATGGGTAAAGGTGTTGTTCTGCTTATCAACCGTTTAAGGCTGGAATATGAAAGTCTTTATCCGGTACTAACGATTTCATTTATGCTCTTATGTTATGGTCTAACTGCTGCGGTAGGTGGAAATGGTTTTCTGGCTGTTTATATTGCCGGGATTGTAATGGGTAATAGCCGGTTCATTCATAAGAAAAGTTTAATGCACTTCCATGACGGTTTTGCCTGGCTCATGCAGATAATAATGTTTTTAACCTTGGGCCTGCTTGTTTTTCCGTCGCGGATTGTTCCGATTATTTGGATTGGGTTACTTGTCTCAGTATTTTTAATGTTTATTGCCCGACCAGTCAGTGTATTCCTCTGTACCGCATTTACGAAGATGTCGGTAAAAGAAAAAACGATGATTTCCTGGGTTGGCTTGCGCGGCGCAGTACCGATTATTCTCGCGACATTTCCTTTACTTGCCAATATTCCCAAAGCAGATATGATTTTTAATATTGTCTTTTTTATAGTCATCACATCCGCACTTTTACAAGGAACTTCTATTCCAATAGTTGCCCGTTGGTTAGGATTGGACATGCCCTATACAACAACTATAAAATATCCGATTGATTTCGAACACATACCTGACTTTCATAGTGAAAGTGCCGAAATAGAAGTTCCCCAAAATTCCGTAATCATTGGCAAACAGATTGTCGATATCGGCATTCCGCCTAACACATTGATAATTTTAATTTGCCGGGATAGAAAGTTTTTCGTACCGAATGGCATGACCGTTCTCCAGGCAAAAGATATCTTGAAAATCATCGCTGATAAAAATGAAATTGCTGAAGTGCGTGCAATTGTTGAGCAAAAACATATTCCTCCTGAAACAATAGTCTAAAAATTTTACAATTTTAATGTTGCAACACAATTATTAATGATTGCTTATTCGAATATTTATAATTAAATTCCGTTCCCTTGATTTTTATTAGGAACTGAGTATAATCACTATCATATGACACATCAGGAAATCAGAGTTCGAATTGCCCCGAGCCCGACCGGAGCCATCCATGTCGGTTTGGTCCGTTCTGCTCTGTATAATTGGTTGTTTGCCCGGTCTCATAAAGGCAAATTTATCCTGCGCATTGAGGACACGGACGCAACCCGCTCGACTCAAGAATCAGTCCAGGCAATTATTGAAGGTTTTAAATGGGTCGATATCGATTGGGATGAGGGCCCTTATTTTCAATCCCAGCGGTTTGATATCTATCGTAATTATGCTAAAAAGCTGTTACAAGATAAGAAAGCGTATTATTGTTATTGCAATCCTGACGAATTGGAAGAAGAACGGCAAAAAGCCTGGCAAAAGAAAATCGCCTGGAAATATGACCGCAGATGCTATCATCTTGATAAAGACATCAAAGATAAGTTTGATGCGGAAAATCGACCCAAGGCAATTCGTTTCTTGATTCCTGACCAGACCGTTATCTTTGAAGATATTATCCATGGCTCAATCAAAAAAGAACCGCAAGATATTGAAGATTTCATTATTATGCGGGCTGACGGCACCCCGACTTATAATTTCTCAGTTGTGATTGATGATGCCGAAATGAAACTGACCCATATCATCCGTGCGGTTGAGCATCTTGCCAATACACCTAAACAAATTCTGTTATATCAGGCATTCGGTTATCCGATTCCCGAGTTTGCCCATCTGCCTTTGATATTAGGCACAGATAAGAAAAAACTATCAAAACGACACGGTGCCCTTTCCCTGTTGGAATATAAAAAAGCAGGTTATTTAGCCGACGCAATCATCAATTTTCTCGCCCTGCTCGGCTGGTCACCAGGCGGTGATCTGGAAATTATGGACCGCACCAAACTGATTGAACTTTTCTCTTTGGAACGGGTTAACAAAGCCAACGCCATATTTGACATCCAAAAACTCGAATGGATGAACAGCGTTTATATAAAGAATATGGACAGCGAAAAATTAAGTCAGGAATTACTTCCCTTTTTACAAGAGATAAATATTGCACCGGATGACCATGCTCGATTCATGAAAATACTCGATTTAACCAAAGTCCGGGTCCGCACTCTTATCGAATTGCGCGATATGGTTAGTGCTTTCTATACTAAAGATGTGCAGTATGACTCAGATGCTCTGCATAAATATATCAATCCTCAAACCAAAGAGCATTTACAAGAATTAAATGAACGGTTTGACAAACTGACTGATTTTACGGCGCAAAACCTGGAAAACGAGTTAAGACAACTGGCTGAACAAAAAGGCATTAAAGCTGCGGTCTTAGTCCATCCGTGCCGGGTTGCCTTGACCGGTAAATCGG
Source organism: Candidatus Latescibacterota bacterium (assembly GCA_018335915.1). Taxonomy (GTDB): domain Bacteria; phylum Hydrothermota; class Tepidihabitantia; order Tepidihabitantales; family CAIPLT01; genus JAGXRL01. Next base: position 2,656 of record JAGXRL010000032.1, on the reverse strand, counting down.
TCGGCGCGCCCCTATTTGAAACGATTGAATTGCTCGGTAAAGCAAAAGTCAAAGAACGGTTCGATAAAATCATCTCTCAAGCATAGAATCAAACTTTCAGACCATCAATTTTCTAATAGTAAATTAAATTTGCCATTACCACACATAAACACAGCGTAAAATCAAAACAGAAAGAACAATCTAAGATACGCATTAAACATAAGGGACGCACCCATAAAACTGGGAGCGTCCCTTATATCTATTAATCCCTGTTATTTCATCGTATAAACAATCTCAAAATTTTTAAACTCGCCCGTATAATCTTGCCATTCAATCTGGCAGTTATCAACCCGTGCTGATTCTGGTCCGATTTTTATCGCATCTATGAACAATAGCAATTTGGTTTTCTCTCCTTCGGCGATAATTTCAACCCGGTTATTTGGTATATTTCTCACCCATCCTGTCAGTCCCAGGTCTTCTGCTTTTCGGTGCGTATAATCTCGGAAAAATACACCCTGCACCCGACCAGCAACCATAATATGAATTCTCTGCTTATCATTCATACCGTTATAATTATTATTCTTATCGGTCTAAAATTATCCTTTTGTATTGATAAGTTTGATTATCGCTCTTTAACCAGATAAAATAAAGTCCTGCGGCAAGTTTTCGGTTTAAGTTAAATGCTTTGTCCCGAGAAATTGCTGAATACACTCTATTGCCTAAAGCATCATAAATGTTTAATTTGATAAGTTTACCAACATCAATACCTGACACAGATATCTGATTACGATTCAAGCTCACAATTGGCATTACTCGAAAACCCAATACCTGCTCATCGATTGAGCTTGCCAGCACATTAAAACTGGCGATTGCGTAGTTATTATCTGGATTCACATCATTGGCTAATTTAGCAGTGCATTTTACCACATAATTACCCGGACTCGACGCAGACCAGATTGAATCAAAGACAAACTCAAATTCCAGTCCCGCATTAAGTCCCAGTCTCTGGGTTGCTGACCAGCCGCCAATCCGGAACTCGACATCAAAATTCTCTCTCAGATTGCCGTAGTTTTTTAAAAGAACGCTCGGTTGAATGTTCGAACCTTGCGTAATATTACCGACCGGTGAAGTAATCGCAACAACACCGATGTCTTTAACCCGTACAAAAATTCGACCGGTTATCGAGTCATTAGTCCGCCGCTGGTCATTTGCTAAATAAACTTTACACTTATAATCCTGAAAACCGCGCAAGAGCATTGGGCATGGTGAAAAATCAACGATTGACGAATCACCCGCATTCAGATTTACATTAACCGTGCTTATATAACAATCGCCCCAGGTTAAAGTTACTGGAAAAGCTTCGGCATACATACCGAAATTCTTAACTACGGCTTGCGGATTCACGACCGCACCAGAATCAACCATAGTCGTAAAACCGGTCAGTTGCGTAACACCAATATCGTATGTAATATTTAAGTCAGCGGTATAGGAAAAAGGCAGTCCGCCCGTATTATATTCCCATTGACAGCCAACCGGAATCAAGACAAAATGCTCATTTTCACCCCATGCAACAGTATCGCCGCCTGCACCTGATGCATTCAAACTCAATTCACGCACTGAAGATTGACCATTAGACCGAAAACCAACCAAATGACATTTCCAGCGATAAACGCTCTGGGCATTGAAAGACGCCATAAAATCTCCGCCGCCATTCTGAAACTGGATATAACTGGCGCCGCCCGGATTTGAAACCGGAAAATTACCCTGGTCACCGACAACCGGATAGGAACTGTGATTTCTTAAGATTCGAACCTGGGGCCATAGATGACCTTCCCGATAATAATTTGCCGTATCTGCTCTCGAACCGGTAAAATACCGCCAGATTGAATATTCTTTGAGTGCCTGGATGAGATTTGAACTGTGTTGCGTATTAAGAATATAATCAATACCGGTCAGCGTATTCTGTCCTGCTACTGTGCCCTGATAAATCCACATCTGACGCACACAATCATTACCAAACCGCTCGGTCAGATACATGGGCCAGACACATCCGGCATACTGATAGATATTATTAAAAGTAGTAATCGGATATTCAGGAGTCGTGAACGGACCGGGTGAAGTTGAAAGAAACCCGAGATAATCATTATATTCGGGATACACAACTTCTTCACTCCAGGTTGCGGTATTTTCCATCCACCACGAGCCTTCATTACTCGAGTAACGGAATTGTATCGCATGGAAAAACTCATGGCAGACAGTAGATTTCAGATAATTATACCCCATACCCAGACCGACTCGAAAATGAGAGCAAACTCCGTCCGGATACGGGTTAGAATAACCGTATTCAGCATAAGTAACTCCGGCAATACCCGAAGGCAATGATTTTATATATACATCATAGCGATTATCACCGCCTTGATTATAATCTGGCGGCGGCGGAGCATAACCCAAAGTATCGACCAGTTTTGCCCATGAATACCGCATCGCACCGGCAACGGTTTCGGCATAAGCAGGTGACACCGCATCACTGCCTTGCATCGTATAATGAACCCGAAAATTCGTATCTTCGATATACAGAACCGGACCGGAAAAAGTTGGCCGCGCTCGCCTGACTCCAGCCCGATACTCTTCCAATGCCGGAATCGTGCCGCACCAATCACTAACCGGTCGGGCATAG
>JAGXRL010000031.1 GCA_018335915.1 Candidatus Latescibacterota bacterium | reverse complement strand
CGCCGTTATTAATGGTTCGATTATTATTATCCTTGCCATTCCAGACAAACCTATAATCGCCTTGTCCGATGTTTCCATTGGTAATTGATTTTACTTCTCGTCCGGCTGCGTCATATATCATTAATGCCACTTTGCCTGGTTTATTAATCTGATAATTAATCGTAATCTGATTCGTAAACGGATTCGGATTGACCGAGATGATATTATTAATCGGAGTTACTGGGGGTAGTTCTTCAATACCAACCCAGTTGGCATCAAAGAATAAACTATCCGGTCCATAACGAGGATATACGACTCCGCCTCCGCTGCCCGGCGCGTGCGGCGAGTAAATTAACTTACCGCCGGTTCCGGTCGAAGCAAGACTTCCTGCATCATTAACCTGAACGCGGGTTGCCCAGGCGGTCGGTGCTGGTCCGTTTGCCCATGACCAATAAACATTAGATGCCAGTGAAGGTGTCAGAGTATAACTTGTATAGCAGGCGTTAACATAACTATTTGGATAGATTCGATAATGTCGGATATTTCCTAAAACTTCTCTATTAGTAGTCCAGGAAAGATGCTGACCGGTCGTGAAAGTTCTTCCTCCATTTGTGCTGTATGAATAATCCATATCATAATCACCCGAGTTGGCATAGTTATGTGTATAAAGCACCCAAACCGTTGCCGCACTATCCGGACGCGTATTAGTAGCCGCAATACGAGGGTTAAAAGAATAAAATGTATCTTGATTTACATAATTAAAGGTTGTCCAGGAATCAGGATGCCCCCAATAAGTATTAACTTGCATATATAACCGGCCTGGTGCTGATGGCGTTCTAAACGCAGCTACAATCCGATAATAAGAGACAAAAGATACAGAGGGGTCAAAACCATTACCCCAATTAAGTGTATCAACCCAGGTTTTACCATAATTTAAGGAACGCATATATTTAGCGTTTTGACCTGAACGTTGTTCATTAACATAGAAAAGATAGAGATAATAATTATGAAAATAATCCTCGCACACGGAGAAATCATCAATCGTATCAGCTGTTGCTCCAATGTTACCGGCAACATAAGTAGCCGGATTAGTTTTACTGACCCGGATAAAATACAGGTCGCCCCCATTATTGCGGTGTCTCATATAAACATGAGCAAATCCCGAATCCCCGGTCGTAACAACAAGTCCAACTTTAGTATAGTAATCCTTAGTCGGATGAAACCATCCTTGATATTGAGTCCAGTTAACACCATGGTTTATTGAACGATATAGTCTGATTGTAGAATCAGGACAGGAAACTGCTACCCACATAATCCCATTTGTATCATAATCACAAGCGAAATCTCTCAACTCTCCAGCCCGTACCAATCGGTCGCTACCCCAATTAAAAGGTAACGGTGAAAAACCATTGTCGCTAACTGCGATTGCTTGGAATTCAGGATTTTCTTGTTCAATATTTATGGGTGTTGGGTATCGAATTTCTGATATTTGACGTTCATATTCTCGAGCCAGTTCGATATTATTCATTTCGATTGCTTGTTCCATTTTCTTTTCCAGCTCGATAATTTCCGGTGTTTTTACCTGTGCTTGTCGCGGTACCGCACCATCACCAGTAAATACATGTGGAGTAGCCGTCACAATTCGCGAAGGCATATCAATTTTTTCGGCAATTGAGAATGACAAAACTAATACTAAACACATAATAATATATTTCATTTTTCCTCCAAGTTTTATTTACTTTTTTTCTTATAGATAACTTTTACTAATGTATATTTTTACTCCTTTCTGTTCGTTTCAATATCACCGAACATCAGATTATACAACTCGGATTTTTTTTGTCAAGAGGGAATTGTTTTTAGATTTTACCGTTGTTTGCGAGTTTTTTTTATTTCGGTCCCCAGATAAATTTGCCGCTCTTGTCAATATAACCATTCAAATAACCGACCATAACTTTTGCAATGCCATTTTTAAAGGGATAAGCAACATAAAATTGCCGGTCAATCATAACCTCACCCTTTGTATTTATATATCCTGATTTGAGTCGGTCAATCACTGCCATACCTTCAGAAAAAAATTCGACATCGGCAAATTGGGGCTCGATAACTATTTTACCGGTTTTATCGATAAATCCCCATCGTCCCTTGATTTTGACTCCGGCTAATCCTTCTTGAAACTCTTGCGCGTCCTGGAATTGTCCCCGGATTACGATTTTCCCTGTTTTATTAATATACCCGCAGCTGTCACCGGTCTTTACCATTGCCAAACCTTCTGAGAAATTACCGGCGCGGTCAAATACAGTTTTAAATTGCCTCTTGCCCGAAGTGTTGTAATATCCCCATTTACCATTACTTTGTACTGCGGCTAAGCCTTCGGAAAAGTCCATTGCCATCTGGAATTGCGGTTGTATGGCAATCTTACCTGTTTTATTTATATAACCGTATAGCGTATCGATTTTTACTCGAGCCAGACCATCGCAGAAATCGCTTTGGTCTTGATAACCTTTGGGGAGTTCAATCACCATGTTACCGGATTTGTCGATATATCCCTTTTTCGCACCCCAGACCCGGGCTAATCCGTCCGAGAAATTAAATGCGATAAAAAATTGCGGTTCGATTTGCATATTACCTTTTGTATCAATATAACCCCATTGGGTATTAACCCGGACTGCTGCCAGACCATCAGAAAATTCTTGCGCACCTTCGAATTGAACCGGAATAATCATCTTACCCGTATTATCGATGTAGCCGGAAAGACGATTGGTATCGATTGCCGGAAATAAATTTACCGTTTCTTCAGTTTTCGTTTGTGCAAATGCTACTGCTAATAAAATACAAAATAAAAATAATATTAACTGCTTGTTCATATTTTGCTCCTTGATTATTCTTTCGGTTTCCAGACAAATTTACCGGTTTTATCAATATATGCCATGTCATCTTCATTTATCCATACCCGGGCTAATCCGTTATGAAAATAATTAAAATCATAAAATTGCGGCTTGATTACGATTTTACCGCTTTTATCGATGAAGCCAACTTGTTCATCAATGATAACTGCTGCTAGCCCTTCGGAAAAATCATATGCGGTAGAAAATTGCGGCTTAACAACCATTTTACCGGTCTTGTCAATATAACCATATTGACCATTTATCACGACTACTGCCCGGTCTTCGACAAAATCTTCGGCTTCGTCAAATTGGGGCTCGATGACAAATTTACCGGTCTTATCAATGAATCCGTACAAACCTCTTATTTTCGCTTTAGCTAATCCATCTTTAAAATACCAGGCATCGTCAAACTGCGGAGCGATTACTATATTCATAGTCGTGTCAATATAACCATAATCACCATCAATATATACGCATGCAAATCCTTCTCTAAAATCAACGCCGAAAGCAACCTCGGCACCCGGGATAATATTTATCTGCCCGGTTTTCCGGTTAATATATCCGGCGCTATCGTCACCAAAAGCCACGAATGCAAAACCTTCGGAAAAACTTTTGGCATAACTAAATTGCGGTTCGATAACAAATTCGCCGGTCGTGTTAATATATCCGCGTTCAGATTGTATCTCATACGCTACGCATGCCAGTCCTTCAGAAAAATCATTAACCCAATAATAATCCGGGTCAATCACAAATTCGCCTTTTCTGTTAATAAAACCTTTTTTATTGATATTTCCTGTTTCATAATCATCAACTTCAACAATTGCTAAGCCATTGTAAAAATTCTTTGCTTCGTCAAACTGCATTTCGATGACGACTTTGCCGGTTGAGTCAATATAACCGTACTGACCGACTTTCTTTGCTATTGCCAGGCCTTCGGAGAAATTTCCAGCCCATTGGTAATACGGTTCGATGGCGACCTCGCCTTTTTTATTGATATATCCCCAGCCGTCAAGATAATTGACGAGCACCGGATATAATTCATCTGATTTATAAACCTTAGCTTTGCTATTTGATATTAAAGTCAGGATAATAACCAACAGGAAAATTATTTTCTTGGACATATTTATCTCCTTTTTATTTAATTCTTAAATATTGCTTTCATTCCATAGACAAAGGCAGCCGGAAAAACTGAAAAACAGAACTTATTTGCTCGGTTGCCAGATATATTTACCAGTCTTATCAATATATCCCCATTTCTTATTTACTTGTACTCTTGCTAAGCCATTCGAAAACTCCATTGCATAATCATATTTTGCTTTGATTGTTATCTTACCGCTTTTATCAATATAACCGTACAGCGAATCGGTTTGATACATCGCCAGACCTTCGGAAAAATCACCGACCATTTTAAACTGCGGATTGATTACATACTCGCCGTTTTTATTGATAAATCCCCACCAATTATTAACTTTAACTTTAGCCAGACCCTCGGAAAAATCACCGGCCTGGTCAAACATCGGGTTAATAATGATTCTGCGTTGTTTGTCAATATATCCGTACTTATCGGCAATCATAATTACAGCTATGCCTTCGGAAAAATCGCCAGCCCAGTCATACTGCGGAGAGATGTAATACTCGCCGTTACGATTAATATAACCGTATTTTGTCCCTTTTCTGACCACACCCAGCCATTCGGAAAAATCGCTTGCCCAGTCATAATTGATTTTGGTCGCTTTCTTGCCTTCTCGATTAATATAGCCATAAGCATCACCAGTACTGACCCAGGTTAATGCCTCCTTAAAATCGCCGGATTCATTGAATTGAGATTTAATGATAATTTTTCCTTCTCGGTTTATATAAAAAGTTTTCTGATTTATGATAACCCGTGCCAGCCCTTCTGAGAAATTTTCTGCCCAGTCGTATTGCGGACTGATTTTATATTGTCCATCCATATCAATATAACCCCACTTATCACCAACGCAGACCGCAGCGAGTTTTTCGGCAAAGCCCCAGGTATTATCAAATTTCGGCTTAATCATAATCCGGCCCCACTCATCGATATAGCCATATTTATTATTCAACTTGACTGGAAACAAGTAATTAATATTAGATTGTGCAAATAAGATATTAAAAAATAATAAACATAATGCATAACCAATTAGAATTTTAATATTTTTGGTTTGTGTTTTTGATTTTTGATTTTTGATTTTTGATTTTCTCATCAGGTATCAGCTATACTTTGATTGACAATGCTCTTGAGAATTTCAAAGGCAGCCTGTATATTACTTTTCTTGCCCCCGCCTTCGGCTAATTCTGGTTTACCGCCACCACCGCCCTCAAGCGCTTTACCAATACTACGCGCCAGTTCATTGGCCGGCATCTGCTTTTTCAGATTATCGCTAACAAATAGGATATAACGGACCCGCTCTTCATCAATACTGCTCGATACGAGAAATCCGCATAAGTTGTCTGATATTTTTTCCCGTAATTTGTCAGCAACCATCCGCAAAGCCGCCAAGTCAAGATAATCAAAATTCTTGTGTACGATTCTTATGGCGCTGACCGTTTCGATATTGGCCATGATTTTTTCGACTTCGGTCTCAACAATTTGGCTTGTTAATTTTTCTAATTGACGCTGGTTCTGTTCCCGTATTGTAAACAAATCGTCAATTTTTGATACCAGTAAATTATCTTTTCCTTCCAGTTTCTGGTTCAACTCATCTAATAACAGACGTTCTCTTTTTATTTCCTGAAAAGCTAACTTACCAATTACCGCTTCAATTCTGCGTATTCCGGCAGCAATACTTGTCTCGCTCGTAATCTTAAACATACCAATCTCGCCGGTGCGTCTTAAATGAGTGCCGCCGCACAATTCACGCGAGAAATTACCGATGCGTAAAACATTTACCCGTTCTTCATATGCTTCACCGAAAAATGCCAGAGCACCCATTATCTTTGCCTCTTCGATTGGAATATTTTTAAGATGGTCAACTTTTAAATCCTCGACGATTTTACTGTAGATCAATTCTTCGACTTTCTGAATCTGTTCTTTGCTCAGTGCAATCGGACAGGTAAAATCGAATCTGAATCTGCCTGGTTCGACCAATGAACCTTCTTGCTTAACATATTCACCAACCACACTTCTTAATGCTGCGTGTAGCAAATGGGTTGCAGTATGTGCCCGCTCAATCTCACGCCGGCGCTCTTTATCAATAAATGCTTTGACACTCACAGATGTCTCAATAAACACGCCTTCGGACAACTCGCCTTTTATTAATTTGGCTTTTGACCAGCGGTGTTTGTTCTTGTAATAACTTTCCACAACCTCTAATTCGAAATTCTCGCCAGTAATTTTACCGGTATCACCAACCTGACCACCGGCTTCGGCATAGAATGGTGTGTTTTCCAAGAGAATATTCCATAAATTATTGGGCAGTTTCTGGGCAATCAGTAAATTGGTCTCGATTTCATCACTCTCATAACCAACAAAATCTTCGCTTTGTTTAGCTAATGCGTTTTCCATCGCATCTGTGATTGCGGTCTTTACATCAACCACCACTTTACGCGACCTTTCTTTTTGTTGTGCCATCTCTTTTTCATAACCTTCTAAATCGAGTGTATAATTATTTTCCTGCGCCAGCTCCTGAGTGAGTTCAACCGGCAGACCAAAAGTATCGTGCAGTTTAAATATTTCAGTACCAGGAATAATCTTAGTATCTTTGTGCTGGTCAGCCAGTTCTTCCCAGCGAGTCAAACCAGCCGAAATCGTGCGTAAGAACCGTTCTTCTTCTGATTTTATAATTAAAGCGATCGACTCCTGTTTTTCCCGGTATTCTGGATACCACTGTCGCATCTCAGCGATAATCTCGCCGCTCAAACGATACAAATACGGTTCTTCAATTCCAATCTTATATGCAAAGAGTAATGCCCTGCGTAAAATGCTTCTTAGCATATATCCGCGTCCGTCATTGGATGGAATCGCACCGTCGCCAATTGCAAAAGTCAAAGCCCGGCAATGGTCAGCTGCTGCATAATAAGCAAGCCGGTTTTTATCATTCAATGGCTCATTCAATATTTTTCCGAGCGTTTTAATAATCGGTACGAATAAATCGGTTTCAAAAATAGATTTTTTTTCTTGCGAAACCATGCACAAACGCTCCATACCCATGCCGGTATCAATGCCGCGGTTTTTTAGCGGTAACATCGTGCCGTCAAGCTGTTTGTCATACTGCGGAAAAACGATATTATAAACTTCAATGAACCGGGGACAATCACAACCCGGTCCGCAGGTCTCTTTTTTACAGCCGAGCTCTTCGCCTAAATCATAATAGATTTCCGAACATGGTCCGCACGCACCGACCGAACCGGCCGGTCCCCAGAAATTATCTTTTTCGCCGAGTTTAAAAATCCTCTTACTTTCCAGACCGACATCATTAAGCCAGATTTGATATGCTTCATCGTCCTGTTCATATACTGAAACCCAAAGACGGTCTTTGGGTAATTTTACAGCCTGGGTTAAGTATTCCCATGCCCAGGGAATCGCTTCTTTTTTAAAATAATCGCCAAATGAAAAATTGCCAAGCATCTCAAAAAAAGTGCAGTATTTATACGACTTGCCAACCCGCTCTAAATCAGTCGCCCGTAGACACTTTTGGATTGTTGTTGCTCGTGTATATGACAGCGGAACCGAACCGGCAAAAAAAGGTTTGAACTGCACCATACCCGCGCTTGTAAATAACATAGTTGGGTCATCTTTAGGAATTAACGACGAGCTGGCAATAATCTTATGATCGCGCTGGGCATAGAAATCTAAAAAAGTCTGCCTGATTTCTCTATGTTTCATTCTTCACTTTCTAATTTCAATGCTTTTTTAATAATCGGATACGAAAATCCGCGTCGAGTTAACAGCCCATAATATTTTTGTTTCTTCTCTGATAAAGAAAGATTTCGATATCTGTTGCTATATTTTCTAATTAACTGTTTACAGGCTTCTTCTTCATTTTCCTCAGTAATATCAGCTAAAGCGGTCTTGATATTTTTATTATCAATGCCCCTTTTTATTAATTCAGCAGATATCATTCGTCTTCCTTTGAGCCGATAATTAAGCCGGTCGCGTGCAAAAGTCTCGGCAAATTTCCTGTCATCCAAGAGTCCTAATTTTTCCAGCTCGTCCATAACATCCTTTTTAACCTGGTCTGAATACTCGCGCCGACGTAAACGGTCTTGCATCTCTTTTCTTGTACGCATTCGATAGGACAGCAATCGAAACGCATAGTTTCTTGCCTGGGTTCGTTCTGCTTCATAAAATAATTTTTTGAGTTCTGTATCTGATATCTCGGATTTGGTAAAATAGCCGAGTCGCTCCAAAGTCTCTTTATCAACCCCAAAGCAGAATTTACCATTTATATAGACTGAGGTGCGTTCAGGATTTCTTTTTTGGGGTTTTAACTGAACTCGCATCTCCGGTCTGATGTGCTGCCGCAAACAATTTTTTTTCAATCTTTTTGGCAATGTCTTTGTTCGATTCTAAAAACTCAATTGCACTGTCCCGTCCCTGTCCGAGTTTTTCATTCTCAAACTGGTACCAGGCACCGGATTTTTCTATCACGTTATGCTCAGCACCTAAATCAACTATTTCGCCGGTCCGGGAAATACCTTGACCATAGATAATATCAAACTCAGCCTCTCTAAATGGCGGTGCTAATTTATTCTTGACAACCTTAACTCGAGTCCGGTTACCGACCACAACCTCACCTTTTTTGATGGCACCGATTCTGCGGATATCTAATCGGACGCTTGAATAGAACTTTAATGCCAGACCGCCGGGAGTCGTCTCTGGATTACCAAACATAACGCCGATTTTATGTCGTAACTGGTTAGTAAAGATAGCGCAGGTTTTTGATTTACTAATCACTGCCGAAAGTTTTCGCAATGCCTGCGACATGAGTCGTGCCTGCACGCCGATAAACGCATCGCCCATATCGCCTTCGATTTCAGCTCTTGGCACTAATGCCGCGACCGAATCGATTACAAACACATCCAGACTGCCCGAACGGGTCAGAGTCTCGGCAATCTCCAGTGCCTGTTCACCAGTGTCGGGCTGGGAAATAAATAAATTGTCCAGATTCACGCCCAATGCTTGTGCATATCGCACATCCAGGGCATGTTCAGCATCAATAAAAACCGCAGTGCCACCTAATTTCTGAACTTCGGCAACAATCTGCAAAGTCAGAGTAGTTTTGCCAGACGCTTCAGGACCGAAAATCTCGACAACCCGTCCCCGCGGCACACCGCCGATACCCAGAGCCAAATCAAGACCGACCGAACCGGTTGGAATCACTTCGGCTTGGACTTTAGCTTCGGTTTCACCAAGCCGCATAATCGCGCCTTTGCCAAACTGCTTTTCAACCTGCGAAATCGCCATTTTCAATGCTTTACTTTTTTCTTCATCTGCCATATTTCACCTCTCAATAAAACGATAACTTTTCAATATTTGTAAGTATAGACTGAATAAAGATAATGTCAATAGAAATCTTGACAAAAACAACTTTTTTCGTATATTATACGATAGTAAATACTATAAGTTGCGATTAGCTAAAAAGAAAGGTGGTGATTTGTTCTGTTATTTAAGCTATGCAACAAAAATAAAATGACAGGAGGATATATGAAAAAAATATTAGTTGTCTTAAGCGTGTTAAGTATTTTTAGCGGTTTGTATGCAGCTCTGCCACTCGGTTTGGAATTCGGGGCTGGCTATTCAATTACTACTAAAGAAGGTCATCCTGATTACTTTTTCCTTGAAGCAAGTGGTCTTATTCAAATTTATGAAAATTTCTATGCCCGGGCTGGTCTTTTGAATGTATCGTTTATTTCTGGTGAGAGTTATCTCAATGCCGGAACCGGTGTGCCGATTGGCACTGGTTGTATCGCATCTCCAAGTCTGGATATTATGATGTTTTTCAATGCCGAACAAACAATTCCCTATGCTTTAGCCGGTCTCTTATTTTCTACTGGTGGCGGATGGACCCAAACCAATTTCCGGATTGGCGGCGGCGCTGAGTTTTTACTAAGTCAAGATGCCCATATGCGGCCATTTGTTGAATTGCTCATTGATATCAATCATCAAAATCCCGGCGCAATAACCAATAATGTTATTTCTGCCAAAGGCGGTATTCGAATTAAATAAAATATCAGGCATTTTAAATAGATAAGATTCTTAAAAAATAAGGCGGATTATTAGAAATATTATTAAGTTAAAATTTTAATTGAAGACCGTATTTTATAATTCGTTTTCCAATCTTTTCATTTAACTAAGTCACGATATTTCAATACAATTACCATATTATACAACTCAAAAGAAGTACTTGACAAAAACTATTTTTTAATTTATTATGCAGATGTGAACACATTTCAAATCATGTGTTTTAACAAATTAGAGGTAGAAAGGCGGTGAGAAATCCTGTATTTACCTGCAATAAAAACAAAATTTTTAGAGGAGGAAATATGAAAAAATATTTATTGATATTTGGATTAATTTGTATTACTGCCACTGCATTTGGTTATAAAAAAATGATCGTCGGCATTGAAGGCGGTGTCGGTTATGTGCTTAAAGAAAACCATGACCATTTCTTTGTTGAAGGCAGTGTCCTGATTAATATTAAAAACAACTTGTATGTCCGTACTGAATTTGCCCGAATCAGTTTTCTTTCTGGCGGGACTCATATTAATATCGGAACAATGTCACCAGTAGACCTTATGATGTTTTTTGAATCTAAGACCTTTAATCCCTATGCATTAGCTGGTGTCAATCTACATACTGGCGGTGGCTATACAACTTTTAATGTCAGAGCCGGTGCCGGTGTTGAATTTAAATTCAACGAAGCTCGATTCTTCCCATTTGTCGAAGGAGTGCTTGACCTGAATATGATGAGCAATGGCGGGTCAACCACTGACAACACTATTACTGTAAAAGGCGGAGTCAGAATTAAATAACCTTATTAATCTATAACTGAATATCAAGCCCCCTTTGCGGGGCTTGACTTTTTATGAGTTATTCAGGATAATAATTTTCTATGCCAAAACAGAAAAACTATGAATTTATTGACCTGAAATATGTTGACCTGCTGGGTAAATTACGACATGTCACTTTTCCTTATACAAATTACGAGACTGCTAAAACCGTTGGTATCGGCTTTGACAGTTCGTCTTTAAAAGGTTTTAAACAAACCGAAAAGAGCGATATGGTTTTGATTCCATCTCATGAGCATACGTTTATCGACCCGTTCTATACTGACCCGACCTTGTCGATGTTTGCGAAAATCTATTACATTGACCGTAAAACGCGGTATGAACGCGAGCCCAGATATATTCTGGAAAAAGCAATTGATATGGTTAAAAAAGAATTAAAACTCGATGCGATTTTATTTTTAGCCGAACTCGAATTTTATGTCTTTTCCCAATTTGAAATCAACCAGTCCAATACCAAACTCACGGTTACGGTCGAGTCGGATGAAAAAGAAGCGGCACTGACCGGTTCGTATCATTCAGCTCCGCCCCATGACCTTTATGCCGAGCATCGCAATCGACTTGTTAAAATTCTCAAATCCTGCGGCATTGATGTTAAATATCACCATCACGAAGGCGGTGAATTCGGTCAGATGGAGATTGAAATGACATTTAAAGATGCCTCAATCACAGCTGACAATATTATCATTGCAAAATATCTTATTAAAAATTACTTTCGCTCACAGGGTAAATATGTTACCTTTATGCCCAAGCCAATAAAAAATCGGCACGGCTCAGGTATGCATTATCACCATATCCTCGAGAAAAACGGTCATTCAATTTTCAAAGGACCAAAAGGAGAATTATCCCAGATTGGCGAATATTATGTATCGGGTATTTTATCGCATCTGGCTGCGCTGGCTGCATTAACCAATCCGACTACCAACTCGTATAAACGGCTGACCGGCGGATTTGAAACTGCCAAAGACGCTTCGATTGGCATTGCTGACCGGACTTCGGCAATCCGGATTCCGGGTTATGCCAAAGACCAGATGCCCATAGAATATCGGGTTGGCGATGCGACTTGTAATCCTTATCTCGCTTTAGCCGCATTATTACTGGCTGGTCTGGATGGTGTCAGAAACAAAGGCAAACTCAAAAAAGGATTTGTGCCAACATCTTTACAAGAAGCAGTTAACGAACTTAAGAAAGATTCAACATTTTTGACCAGGGATAAGATTTTCACGCCTGAGCTGATTGATTTCTGGGTGCAGAACAAAAAGAGAGAAAATCTCGAAATCCAGCATACGCCTCACCCGCTCGAATTTGTCTATTATTTTGATATGTAAACAATTCAAACCGAGAGATATTGTCAATGTTTGTGGAAATTTTTTAGTATTAGGATACATGTTTTTGTTTTGTTACGGTTCCATCAAGGGTTTTCTGTCGATAGATGATCGATGTCACCAGTTCTGGATAGCTCAAACGCATCCAGGCATT
>JAGXRL010000030.1 GCA_018335915.1 Candidatus Latescibacterota bacterium | reverse complement strand
AGTAAAACTGCCCGAGATGTCTTATATGTAGTTATTGCCAAGCGACAAGTTCGTGACTTAGTCAACTTAATTAGAGAAATTGACCCGAATGCGTTCGTGGTCATAACCGATGTTTATGAGGTATTGGGTAAAGGGTTTCAAACCCGAGTCCCGAATCTGCCTCATGAACTGATGAAATTACGGTAAAAATTATGCGCATAGGATTTTATCAATTTTCACCGATTTTTGGTGATAAACAAGCCAATCATGATAAGATTGCTAAACTATTCAATGTCAACACGGACTTAATCGTATTACCCGAACTCTGTAACACTGGTTATCTATTCAAATCCCGCACTGAACTTAAAAACCTTGCTGAAAACATTCCGAACGGCGAAACGACCCGACTTTTAATGCAGATTGCTCGCAAGAAAAATCTGGCGATTGTCGCTGGCCTTGCTGAGAAGTATAAGGGCATTCTCTACAATTCGTCTGTATTTGTGACACCCAGCGGCAAAGTTCACACCTATCGCAAAGCGCATCTTTTCTGCGATGAGAAATTCTACTTTACCCGCGGCAACACCAAATTTCAAGCATATAAATATAAGAACTCTAAAATCGGTATGCTTATCTGTTTCGATTATATTTTTCCAGAAGCATGTCGTAGTCTGGTTTTACATGGTGCCGAGATTGTCTGTCAACCGGCAAATCTGATTCTTCCTTATGCTGAACGGGTTACAATCAGTCGCGCCATTGAAAATCGAGTCTTTATTGTTTTGGCAAACCGTATCGGTTTTGAAAAACGCGGTAAAAAACATATCCAGTTTATTGGCCGCAGTCAGATTGTCACTCCGACCGGCGAGGTTATAGCAAAAGCCAGTTATGACGAAGAAGAAATCAAGATTGTCAATATCTATCACAAACTGGCAATCAATAAAAATGTTACGAAATATAATAATATCTTAAAAGACCGTCGGGTTGATTTATATTTCAAATAATTATTGGAGGAAATAATGTCAAAATTAAATAAAACATTATTAGTGTTTGTTATGTTTATCTGTGTTCACTTGTGGATAAATTATGCTTATGCCCAGGTCAATGTCCCGTCAAAAATCGATTCTGTAATTATCTTTTCTGACCGAGCAATGGTGGTACGCAAAGCCAGTATCTATCTTGACAATTCGGGTACGATTCGATTCAGTGATTTAACCGGACTCTTAGATGATAATACCGTGCGCATAAAATCAGATAACTTAAAACTGGGTGAAGCTCAGATTAAACGCGGTTACCTGGACAAGCCAACCGGACGGGTAAAAATACTAAAAGATTCAGTCAAACTATTTGAAGATAAAGACCGTTCGCTCAACAATGAAATCAAAGTCCTTGAAGCAAAAGAGAATTTCCTCAATTCAGTTAAACTTGGCTCGCCCGAACTGATTTCCAAAGACCTGCAACAAGGGCGTATCGCGCCTGAAGCCTGGCGTTCTGCCTTATCGTTTGTCTCGGATGAATTGACCAAAGTCAAATCCCGACAATTTAGTATTGAAAAAGAAAAAGAAGATTTAAAAATTGTTTTGGATGCCTTACGCAAAGAATTACGCGAGATTCAGGCAATTATGGATAATCGTAAAGAAATTTTGGTTGAAACAGAAGTAAAAAATCCGGGCACCTATCCGATTGAACTCAGTTATGTTATCCCCTATTCGGTTTCATGGTCGCCATATTATGAATTACGGGCATATCCATCTGATGGCAATGTTGAACTCGGCTATTTTGCTAAAATCAGCCAGACCACGGCAGAAGACTGGGCGCGGGTAAAAATAGTGCTTTCTACAGCCCGTCCCGCCCTATCAGGCGTTGCACCACAAGTCTATCCATGGTATCTCAATTTATACGAGCCAAGACCAGTCAGCACTCGTATAATGTCAAGGCCGGCACTGGTAGATGCATTTGAAGCACAGGTTCAATCTGGAGAAAAAGCTGAATATGATGTACCAATAGTTGAAACCGGTATTTCATTACAATATGTAATCCCCGGTCGCATCTCGTTAAAAAGCGGTGAGCCGAGCAAAAAAGTTTCTTTATATCAGGCAAAAATGCCGGCTGAGTTTGAATATTATACTCTGCCAAAAATCCAGGAGATTGCTTATCTCAATGGCAAACTTAAGAATTCAAGCGATAATGTATTCTTAGCCGGACCTGGTAATACTTATGTCGGTGGTGAGTTTACTGGTGCCACCTATATTCAGACCATTGCACCAGAAGAATCGACCCAAATCAGTTTTGGGACGGATGAACGGGTTAAAATCAAACGAGAACTGGTTAAGACCTTTGTCTCGTCTGGTGGTTTACTAAGTAAAAAAGAAAAGAAAGAATTTGAATACAAAACCACAGTTGAAAACTTACACAACCGTGAAATTACTATAAAAATAGTCGAGCAGATTCCAGTTTCTCAGCATAAAGATATTGATGTCAAAGTTACCAAGCTTGAACCAAGTGGGTATGAAGAAAACAAAAATCTCGGCAGTTTTTCCTGGACTTCAAAACTCCAACCTCAGCAAAAATTCATAATAAATCTCAATTACTTTGTTGAATATCCTAAAGGCAAAATCGTCAGCGGATTGTACTAAAGACTTAACTTCACAAATAAATTCAAAAGGAGATTCTTTTAATTCGGCTGGAATAGCGACTCGATTCTAATCTAACTCGGATGCACAAACAACATCAATCATATTACCCCCGTATCTACTTCACATAATAACAATCATTATTCTGGGTTGACATCTCGATAATAAAAATTTACATCAAACATACTTTATTACACCACAACAAACCCTGCCTAAAGGCGACTATCTATGTCGCTTATCAGTTAACACTATCTCTGACTTTTACCTGCAATATGGTTGGAAAAGGCACTGTTCGACCATGCCACACCCTAGCCCCATAAATTGTTTATAGTAGAAATAAGACTAACTTAAAACCACTGTAATCGTGGGAAGGATAGACCTAAAAATCCATCCAATCCTAAAGTAATTGTGATTGCTTTGGAATCGATATTTACTGGATAACCAAGTTCAACATACAAACCCATGGGTAAGAATGAAGCTGCTCTTTGGTCTTTCCATCCCTCTTTTCTATATATATGCAGACCTGTAAAAATGACTGTGCCGAATTCTTTCAGGGTATCGATGCGTCCCAGCATATTTGGCCAGTTAAATAATTTCCCACCGCCATAAACAGAAAAATTCTTGCCGATCTCAACCCCGCCAATCAAAGTTCCGAATGGAGCTAACATCATCTGGTCGAGGATATAATCAAATCCGACTAATGCGGTCAGATTATCAACCGCTTGATACTTAACATTCAAGCCGATTGATGAGTTGTCCGAATAATTGCCATGTAAACCGACATCAATCTGGTCAGTAATACCATATTGAATGTAACCACCATAAGTCCGATATTTATAATGCGTTCCGTCGGCAACCGCTTCCTCTCGTGCCGCACCGGTCAGATATAAAGGTAAAGAGAGATAGCCGATATAACCAACATTTCCTGCACCTTGCGTTACATTGTCTTGACATATACTCCAAAGTCCATAGGAAAGGTTAAAACTTAATAGGCAAAGAATGAAAGTTACTACAATCTGCTTTTTCATAGTTTTGTTGCCAATACTATCGGTTTGCGTACAAAGACACTCTTGCCTTGTGCAGTAATACCTTTTAAATTGACAATGTAAATTCCGATTGGACACGGTTCCAGTTTATCGTTTTTACCGTCCCAGTATATTTCTTTGAATCCGCCAGGATGATTGGTCAAAAGCCGACGCACTAAACGACCCTGTAAATCAAAAATCTCGATATAGATTTTATAATCAGCTGGTGAATTGACTTTAATAGTTGCCACTGAAAGCAATGGGTCAGCGTCATTGGGCGAGAACGGATTCGGATAAATCGTATCAATGGTTAAAATCGTATCTGCTGCGGTTATCGAATCGGTCATATCAACCAGATCACTCACAAACCGCGGCATCACTTGATAACCAGTATTATAGGGAAAAGAATTGTCATATTGACCGACAATACCAGTAACTTTTACCCGTAAATTTTTCTGAATCCAGTTTAAGGGAATCCCGGCTGCATCGACAACCCGAATCGTAATACCTGGGGTGCCGTTCTTAAGCGTAAAATTTTGTCCGGCGCCGGCTGTTGCTAAGTTTGTAGTAATAACACCCGTCACTTGTATCAATCCACTTTCCATTCCTTCGGTCACTGGTGTATTATAAGGCAAAATCCTTGGCACAATATCTTGTGGAATCGAATCCAGAAGATACATTACACCGTTGGCAACTTCGGTCAGACCGGCATATTCAGTAACCCGACCAATGCATTCCCATTCAGTGCCCAAGATGTTTAAAAATCGCTCTGGAGAAGTAACGCCAGCTGGAGCAGAAATCTGCGGAGCATAAATATTAACGCCGTTTGTTGCATCCTGAATGTATAAACTATATGACGAACCGCTCGTGAAAATATTTGCTGGACCCGATACGCGTCCTTCCACTTTGACATACTGACCTTCGTAATAAGATGAATAACCATCTGGCCCTGGTCTTTGAACTTCATTTATTGTCAGTAATGGTAACTGGTCATTGAGGGTACGGGAAAAATCGGTTCGGAAACGCGGCAATAATTGATAACCAGAATGGACCGGTGGAAAAGTATCGGTTGTATATTGACTCTTAATACCAACCACTGTAAAAGTATCTTGAGCCATAACCAAACCCGGAATATCAGTCGTCAGATAAATCCGCATTATGCAACTCCCGGTCGAGTCAATTACAATAAAGTTCTGGTTGCCGGTTAATAAAAACGCTGAAGTGAACACACCCCTCATTGTAACCAGACTTCCTTCATATGGCTCACGGTTCATCATTGCACAAGTTAAAGGTATTGGTTCAGGTAAAGCACAGTTATTGGCAACAATCACAATATATGAGTTATATATCTCTGTTTTACCCCGATAAAAATAGACCGTGCCGGTTACAATCACACTATCGCCTAAAGCAACTGGTTGATAAGTAAAACTGAAAACATTAACGCCGGCCGTGTTATCCTGCACATAAATATCGGTTTGGGTTTGAGAAAAAACACCGGTCGGTACGGTCACGACACCGGTAATGGCAACACTCATACCCCGTAAATCCGGAATCCCATTACTGTCCGCATCAACAATCGCATCGGCAATCGGTATGATTTGTGCATAACCGGTAATAAAACCTAATAACAGTAAACCACTGATCGTCAAAAAATACTTCTTCATTTCCACTCCTTTTCAATTTTTAATGCTGCTTCGTCTAATGCCTTTCTCGGAGCGAGTCTTAACCGCATTGCCTGTTCCATTGCTTCGCCTAAATGCTTGCGGCCAGCAAACCACTCTTCGCCTCTCGGTTCAAAATAAGCATAATCTAATTGATTGATTGCATCCTGTAATCCTTTGGTTTCATTCAATGCTTTTACATACTCAGGTTGCGTGAGCGCACCTCGACAGACTGGTACATAAAAAGTGCCGCTTGCCCATTTTGCCTGCTGCTCGGGTCGGGTAAACCACTTAATAAAACGCCAGCCTGCTTCTTTCTGTTTCTCGTTCGCTTTTCGAAACAGACAGATATTTGTCCCGTAACTCAATACCGCATTCTTATCCCAGCTCGGAATTGGTGCAATCCCAATTGGGAATGTCATCTTATCTCGCATAAATGCCCAGGAAACAATCGTACCCCAGATAAGTCCGATTTTACCAGACAGAAAATCATTCTGCGGTTCGTAACCGGTCACAAAATTACTGACTGAATCTTTATAAATCAAATCAATCATATATTGTAAAATATCAGCACCAGTTGTTGTATTAAAAGTAACTTTCTTGTTAGACTCATCAAGTAGGCGTCCATCTTTTTGATACAACATACAACCAAAGAGCCATGAATTGACGCCACCGCCAGTTCCCCAGATGTCAATTTTACCATCGCCATCAATATCCTGCGTCAGTTGCTTGCAAACTTCTCTAAATTCCTGCCAAGTTACTGGAAACTGTTTAATACCTAATGATTCAAACATTGTAATATTATAAAAATAAACCGGTACGCTCTTGTTAAATGGAAATGTTAGAAACTTACCGTCCCATTTATTGTTTTCGGTAAAAACTGCAAACATATCGTTTAGTTCTTCCTCAGTTAATCCATCCGGACTGTGTATAAAGGAATCCAGTACAAACATTTGGTTCTGCTCATAAAATTGGGTTGTCCAGGATTCATACACCTGTGCGATTGTCGGCGGATTATCGACCGCAATTGCTCCCATCAATTTCTGTGCCAAAGCACTATAATCACCCATTCCGACCAGTTTGACTTTTATATCCGGATGTTCTTTCTCAAAATCACTAACCATTGACTCCAGGGTTTTTCCCAAAGGACCACCCATCGCGTGCCAAAAAGTTATTTCTATTTTCGTAATGTTCTTTTTACAAGATATAAAAATTACACCGGTTAATAGTAATAAAATTATAATTCTTTTCATAACAAGCAATTTTAACCTATATATTATGAATAGTCAACCCCGCAAATGTTATTGAATAATCCGTTATGTTTTGTCTTGATTGCGCTGTATTTAACAATCGGTACCGACTAATCAATCGTAAGAAACGAATCAATTATCTTGATTCATAGTCTAAATTACTATATGATACTTACAAAAAGGAGAAATAATGAAAAATCTTAAAAGTATTATATTTTACACTATCATAACCAGTGCTTTATCATATGCTCAAATATCGATCGATACCGAATCAGGTATGGCTTTTACCGGGTATAATGATGTTCAGATACCGCGTGAAACAGGTACTCGCTTCTCACTTTATAATCAGATTAAAACAGACCCGTCAATATTCTTTCGAGCTCGTCTTAACTATACTATCAATAACAAACACGTTATCTCTGCCTTATACGCACCGTTCAGTTTGTATGGCTCAGGGATAATTGAGCAATCACTTAAATTTGAAAGTGTAACTTTCCCGGCTAATGACACTCTCCAATCAACCTATATGTTCAATTCTTACCGCCTTACCTATCGTTACGATTTTGTTGAAACTGACAAGATTAAATTCGGTCTTGGTTTTACTGCTAAAATTCGTGACGCTGCAATCACGCTTAAAAGCAAGGATACAACCTCAACTAAGACTAATGTCGGATTTGTGCCGATCATCAACTTTAATCTTGAATACCGGCCGGCCCACAATCTCAGTGTAGTTTTAAATGGTGACGCTTTAGCCGCACCCCAAGGCCGAGCCGAAGATGTCATGCTCGCCTTGCAATACCGATTTAACAGACATGTTGATTTTAAAGTCGGTTATCGGATATTAGAAGGCGGTGCCGATGTTGCTGAAGTCTATAACTTCTCTTTGTTCCATTATGCCTTAGCCGGATTAATCCTGAACTTCTAAAACCTTGACCAAAAAAATATCCGTATTTATCAAACCAAATTCTCGACTGGAAAAAATTGAGCAGTCAGCAGATACTTATATTGTCTCTGTTCAAGAGCCGCCGATTGAAAACCGTGCTAATCTTGCTCTGATTAGATTGATTGCCGAATACTTTCATGTTCCAAAATCAAATATCAGAATTACCTCAGGGTTTAAATCAAGAAGAAAAGTTATCGAAATAAAAACTTAATCGACTAAGAGTGACGGGTCAATCTGTAATACATACATTTCTGGTGGTGAGGTCTTATAAATAACTTGGAATTTATTCTGATATTTATTAATAATTGGCGCTAAATATTTTGTGGTGGTGCCAGTCCAGTAAAATCGGTCAAAAAGAATATATTGGGGTTGGTATTTGCGGAGGGTTTCGAAAAACTTGTTCTCATCATTGCTAAATGGATAAGTATATGATTTACGATTAGCAAGTAAATAAGTAAATTGGGCTTTACGAGAAATCACAATCTCATCTCGAAGCGTATTGTTCTTAATCCATTCTAGAGTCTTGAAATAGTTTTGCCAATCTAAAGAATAACCAGCCATTTTGTCACCTCGTAAATAGTCTTGAAAATCACGCATACTTGCCGGTGTTGTTTTAACGAACTCGACGATTGAAAAGATTAAAAAGAAACCGATCACAATCCCTGATATGACTAATGATTTCTTGCTTATCAATCGTACTCCTAAAATCAAATAGTAAAATAAAAACGGCACAACTGGTAAAATAAACCGGTCCCCAGTCCAGACCTCAGGCCAGGCAAAAGTAATACCTAAGAATAATATCAGATAAATCTCAGTAACTTTTATTTTTTTAAGTTTACTGATTAGACCAACCAGTATCAAACCAGAACTGAGAAATCCGAAAATTCTCAAAGCTGTTAATTTATGCCAGGTTGGTAATACTATTTTGGGGAAAACCTCAGTTGTATATATCTTCAAATTTTTAAAAAACCGACTTACTAACTCGCCAGATGAAATTTTTCCAGCTTCAAGATCATATGGGTTACGGCTCAAAAATTGCTCAAAATAACCACCACCCCCATATTTTGCTGACCGGGTTTGCCATAAGTAAATAAATGCTGCCGAAAATACTAATACGATTAAAAATTCCTTATAGCGTTTTTTAATAATCAAATAAATTAAAGTTGCGAGAATCAAACTAATGCCCGCAGTTCGGATATAATAGGTAAAAATCAATACGCATATCATTAGTACGAACAAAGCGATATTCTTTCTATTTAGGACCTGAGATTTTTCAAGAAGATATAGTCCGAGAATCGAAAAGAACAGGTAAGGAATCTCAGAAAGTATGTAATGCGAATACATAATAATCAAAGGACACAAAGCAAATAATAACAGTGCAAAAACCCACTGCTTATCAATCAGGTGCTGTTTATAGAATATATAAAATAAGCAAAATGCGGCAAGTGAAAAGAGCAAGATAATAAGTTTTGTGAATACAAAATTATCTCCAAACAAGACCAAACCCGGAATTAGCAAAATTGGAAACCCGGGTGGATATTGGGTATGTGGCGGCGAGTCTGGTGCGAAAATATCATTATAGCCCTGACCTGATAACAATGATTTTGCTAATATCAGATAATGAGCATTGTCACCACCCAAAAAAAGTTTGGGGTCAAAATTAAAAACATTTATCATGATAAAAATTACTAAAATTATGATAAATATTTTTTTATCACTTACTGTTGTTGGAAATGGCGATTTTTTTGATTCTGCAAATTTTTTTTTCTTTCCCATCTAACTGAGCCGAATATTAGTATATCTGTCTAAGATTAATCGGCTTCAGAACGGCAGATCATCAACATTTTCTGGCGCAACATTAGTTTCGTCAATATCTTCTTCAGGAACCGAAGACGCTTCTGGCTCAGCACCCATTTTATCTAAGATTTGGATGCGTCGGGCATATATCTCGACTACACTCCGTTTTTCACCTGCCTGGTTGGTCCAGGAACGACTGCGCAAACTGCCTTCAATTAAAACCGCACTGCCTTTTTTGACTCGTTCGGCACAGCGCTCAGCTTGTGCTCCCCATACTGTTGCATTAAAAAAACTGGCGTCATCTTTCCATTCCTGTGTCTCTTTATCTTGATATCGCCGATTTACCGCAATCGAAAGATTACAGGTTGCATTTCCTTTTGGAGTATATTTCAACTCTACTTCTCGCGTCGCTCTGCCCATGATCGCGACATAATTGAGCGACCCTAACCTTAACTCTGCCATATTTACTCCTTTTTAATAAAAGTGCTTTTTAATATTTCTTCGCGGTGCTTAATCTCTTCTTTGATACTCTGGATAGCTTCCGGCGGTGCTTGAAAAGTATAGGTCATAAATGTACCCTTGCTTTCCTTTTTAATCAGATACGGAAACTGCCGTGCTTCCATGGTTGAACTTGTAATCGTTACGTCTTTTGTAGCTTCGAGGATTTTCTTCAGTTTCTCTGCAAAATCTTTGGTTTCGTTTTCATTTAATTTCGAAGAAATTGCGAAAATCACTTCATAGTTTCTTAACATTTTACCTCCTGTTTTTTTAAATTAAATTTCATTATTTCTATCATAACTAATGACCTGCAAACTTGACTAAAATAATATCTCCGTCTTTGACAAGATAATTCTTGCCCTCGATTCGGATATGACCAGCCTCTCTTGCATTGTGAAAATCACCGCATGCCACTAAATCATTAAATTGGACAACCTCGGCTTTGATAAAACCGCTTGCCATATCAGTATGAATCTTGCCAGCCGCGTCAACAATATTGGTATGGCGGGGCACTGCCCAGGCACGACTCTCATCGCCCTTAATCGTGTAAAACCGAATTAAATCAAGACGTTTAAAACATTCCTCAACTATACCGCTGATACCATTGATTGCAAGTCCCAGACTCTGACGCAGTTCCAGTTTTTCATCTTCATCAAATCCGTCCAATCCATCTTCTAAAGCTATCGAAAAGAGAAAGGTATTCTTGTCTTTTAGATTTAGCAACGCTTCTGAATCAGTCTTGGTTTTGTCCGAGCAGTTAATCGCATAGATACAGGGCTTTAATACAAACAGGTTGAGATCTTTAATTAACTGACGGTCGGCCGATTCAAGCTTGGATGAGAAAAATCCTTTGCTCAAACTATCTTCCAAATCGTCTAATATTTTTAAGTGATGTTTTTCCTCAACGCTGACTGCTGATTTCCTCAGTTTTTCCGTGTTCCGTTTAATAATATCCAAATCAGCTAATGCCAACTCACTCTCCACAATTTCTAAGTCACGAATTGGTTCAATAGTATTATAAATATGCGGAATCGAGCCATCTTCAAAATTTCTGATAATATGCAAAATCAAATCCGTCTCGCGGATATGTGATAAAAATTTATTACCCAGACCTTCTCCCTGAGACGCGCCTTTCACCAAACCAGCAATATCAATAAATTCAATTGTGGCGTAGGTTAGTTTGGGTGGTTTTAAAATATCGCCGATAATCTTCAGTCGCTCATCTGGTACGACCACGATCCCGACATTCTTTTCAATCGTGGTAAACGGGTACAAATCAACCTTAACATTGGCTTCGGTGAGTAGATTAAAGAAAGATGATTTGCCAACGTTGGGTAATCCGACCAGACCGACTTTCATCATATTAATTTGCCTCTGGTTTGACCGATACATCAATCGGATTATACTTATTCATTGTCGTTTTTATGCCCTCGCTTTTAATCATGAGCAATGCGTCGCAAGCAATATCTGTAATCTGATTCAACACTGGTTTTTCTGTTTCTGAAAAATTTGATAGCACATAGTCTGTTGTTGACTCGCCATCTGCTGGCATGCTGATACCGATTCTCATCCTCGGAAAATCAATCGTCTTAAGATGGTAAATTATTGATGCCATACCTTGATGTCCACCGTCACTGCCTTTCTCTCGGATGCGAATCCTACCCAAAGGCAAAGCTAAATCATCGTACACAACAATAAAATTCTCAACCGATCCGTATCGATTCAGATACTCGCTAATTATAATTCCCGAATTATTCATATAGAGCATCGGCTTAATCAGACTTAAGCCGTCATTGCTTTGCGCGATATGATACTGGTCATAACGCACGAATCGTAAAGATAATTGTTTTACCAGTTTATCAATAACCATAAATCCGACGTTATGGCGGCTTGCTTTATACTTGGACAAAGGATTTCCCAAACCAAAGATAATCAATATTATTTCTTGGCTT
This sequence comes from Candidatus Latescibacterota bacterium, assembly GCA_018335915.1. Classification (GTDB taxonomy): domain Bacteria; phylum Hydrothermota; class Tepidihabitantia; order Tepidihabitantales; family CAIPLT01; genus JAGXRL01. Next base: position 2,917 of record JAGXRL010000030.1, on the reverse strand, counting down.
CAGCTTCACCAGCGCTTTTCTTTTTACCACCTGCTTCAGATTCAGACTCACCTTCTTCCCGTTTCTTTTCAGTAATAACTTCTGGTTCGGTAATCTCTTCCGCAACTGGTGCAGCAACTTCGACAACTTTCTTCGGTGCCAGTACTGATACAATCGATGAATCAATCGGTACCATAAATTCAATATCCGTTAACTTTAAATCCGCAATATGAATAGTATGTCCTAATTTTAACTCCGAGATATCGACTTCAATATGGTCAGGTATTTTATCAATACGACCACGGATTGGTATCGAACGTAAAGTTTGGTCTAAGATACCGCCTTCTTTGATACCAATCGCAGTGCCTTTTAAGACAACTGGTACGTTCATGATAATTTTTTCGTCAGCATGGATTTTCTGAAAATCAATCGAGAGCAATTTCTTGGTCACTGCTGCTCGCTGCATTGATTTGATAATCGCTTTTGTGGATGGTTTATCACCAATTGTTAAATTAATTATCGGATTACGTCCTTTGATTATGTCGAGCAGCTTCAGAAATTCTTTCTCATTAACGGATAAATGTATTGCTTGATCGCCATGACCATAGATAACCGCGGGAATGTTACCTCCATGGCGCATCTTTTGACTGGCTGATTTACCTTGTTCTGTTCTTTCCTCAACTTTAAGCGTATAGTCCATTTTTCTCCTTTATATAATTAAAGTTTACACATCATATAAACAACGAACTGACCGACTCTCCCTGATGAATTCTTGATATTGCTTTAGCTAAAAGTGGTGCAACCGAGAGTTCGGTAATCTTTTTGCTCTGTTTTTCCTTTGACAACTGGATCGTATCGGTAACGGTAACTTCACTAATCACCGAGGCGTCAAGTTTAGCCACACAATTCTTTGAAAATACCGCATGTGTGGCACAGGCGATAATTTTTTGGGCGCCGCGTTCTTTTAAAGCATTGGCTGCGGCGATTAGGGTATTACCAGTATCAATAATGTCGTCAAAAATCAGGATGTCTTTACCTTTGACATCACCAATCACGCTAATAACTTCGGCATGATCTTGTTCTGGTCTGCGTTTATCAATCACCGCAATCGGGATATTATCACCTAACCGTTTGGCAAAACCTCGTGCCCGATTTGCTCGACCCGTATCTGGCGCGACCACAACCAGATTGGTCAAATCCTTCTTGCTAAAATAGTCAATCAGAACCGGTGTTGCATAAAGATGGTCAACCGGAATATCAAAAAATCCCTGAATTTGTTCTGCGTGCAAATCAATTGTAAGAATTCTAGAAACACCACTCGTCACGATCAGATTGGCGATTAATTTTGCTGAAATCGGTACCCGCGGTTGATCTTTGCGGTCTTGTCGTGCATAACCATAATATGGAATCACGGCTGTAATTCGGTCCGCAGATGACCTTTTCATGGCATCAATCATAAGTAATAATTCGAGTAAATTTTCTGCTGGTGGGAGTGTCGGTTGGACCACAAACACATCCACACCACGTACATTCTCTTCAATGTTTACCTTAATCTCGTCGTCAGCAAAATCCTGAATCTTGATTTTACCGAGTTCAATATTCAAATCTTGGCAGATTTTTTCTGCCAATTTCGGATTTGACCGACCTGTAAATACTTTTAATCTTTCCATAATAATTTTCCTATAATAAAAAATAGGTATAAACTGGGGCGAGAGGATTCGAACCTCTCCAACAGGATCCAAAATCCTGGGTCCTGCCGCTAGACGACGCCCCAATTTTACTCTTCATTATAAACTCTCAGTTATTATTACTGATTTACCAAAATCTTTACATGCTCTTTGTAGTAAAGTTTTCTTAAATATACCAAATACAACACTACCGCTTCCTGATAAACTTGCCAGATATGCACCTTGTTTAAGCAATGCGTGTTTGACGACTAATAAACCTGGATGCTTATCAAAGACAACATTTTCAAACGTATTATTGACCAATACATTAACACCAGCTAACTCATTATTTATTAATCTTTTCTTAAGTAGTTTAAAGGAAAAACCGCGGTCTGTCAACCCCACACCTTTTTCTGAGGTTGTAGAAGATAATTTCCTATTTTTTTGCTTTGGCTTTGCTGTATTCAAGACACGGTGATGTGTTAATCCCACGCCTATTTCTGAATATTCGTAATTTGATATTCGTGATTTGAAATTCTTTTTCTTATCTATCTGCTCATATGCCCATTTAGTTGAGACTGAAAATTTAGGTAGGTATAATGCGATATGAAGTTTTTGAATTTTTATCGGCTTTAAAATCTCTCCCTGACCGCTGGCAATGCAAGGTTGCCGGTATAAGAAAAACGGTACATCCGTTCCGATTTTTACCGCAATTTCTTTCAATTGCTTTAAGCTTAGAACATTATCATACAACTTGTTTAATCCTAACAAAACAGATGCAGCATCACTTGAGCCACCTCCCAGTCCGGCGCCGACCGGTATTTTCTTGATTAGTCTTATCTCAATACCCTGTTTAATATGTGCTTTATCATAAAATATTCGGGCAGCTTTTCCAACTAAATTATCCATATCCCTCGATACTTTTGTTGAACTGGTTGAAAACCGGATACCTTTATCAATTCGCTTAAGCAATAAAGTATCAAATAACTTAATCGGCACCATTATTGTTTCGATATTATGATAGCCATCTATCCGTTTATCCTTAACTACTAATCCAATATTTATTTTTGCCGGTGCTTTAAGTACAAGCTGCATTTTTTAATTTCCGATTTTCAACTCCGAGATTCCTCTAATCTTATCACCAATTTTTACACCATTTTTCCAAAACCAACCCTGATTCATTTCCAGAGCATATAAAAATGGCTCGTTTGGTGCATAGTGTATCGCTTCCTGATTGGGAACCATCTCTTGAATATCAATTATCACAAATT
>JAGXRL010000029.1 GCA_018335915.1 Candidatus Latescibacterota bacterium | reverse complement strand
CCAGGGCTATTTTCTCAAGCGTATTATCAAGATAAACTTTACATTCACGCAGGAGCTTCTGTTTATGTTTTTGTTGATTTTTATTGACTCTTGACTTAGCTTTTTTATTGTTATAATCTATCATTGTTGTTCTTTCTGCCGGTATCGGTTTTTGGTTGATACCGGCGCTTTTATTATACCCATAAAAAGGCATATTTTCAATTTCCACATAATTTGATTATATCTCCTAATCCGCCTCCTGCTTTAAATTAGAAGATTAGAAGATTTTAAGATTAGAAGATTATAAGAATTGTAGGGCGATACTTCAATCTTGCGGTTTATTTCTTTTTCAAACGAAAAGAGAACCGTCCCGATTAAATTACATTTAAGCCTTGTTCTCTTTTATTTATAATCAATAATGCTATCAACCAATGAGTAAGGAAATGATTCTAACAGGATTTTAACTCGTTTATCAGTATGTTTCTCCAAAATTTCAAATATTGTTTCGACTGAAGGAGATGTAATATCTTTTACCTCTTGTATAAATTTAATAATTGCATCTTGGCCATAATCGTAGGATACCTTCTCCCAAAAAGCGTAAAAAATTACAAAACCATAAAACCAATCTATTTGACTTTTTGGTTTCCACTTTAATATATTCGCGGATTTACGACCTTTCTCTTTTACAAAAAGATTTATCTGAGCTATTTCTGTTTTATCATAGAGATATAAATTGTCTGTTTTTCTTTTTTCTTCAGGAACAAAAGATAAATACCTATTAGTAAAAAAATCAGCGAGTCCATTGAAAACCCAGTATGCCTGATTTTCTGGTATTTTAATAATATTTAAGAGATTATTTTTAATATATGTACGGCAACCGCCAATATAATACTTTCTTAGACCTTCAGTAGTTTTAAGTGGATAAAGATGAAAATAGAAAGTATCTTTTACAAAATGTGAACGGTCTAATATGACTGAACCGAGGGTATCGATTAAAATAACACCCCATGGTATCGGTGTTAAATGTAGTTGTGTAATAACATAATCTTTTTGTTTATTCAATATATCAAACAAAGTATCGACTAATAATAAATTATTAGGTTTATAAAGTATTGCTAAATCATTTTTAACTTGATACAAAAACTCATTAACTTTTATTATGATCGGTTTCTCTCCCGCACATAATTCACCGTATAATCTCGTTTTGGTGCCCAATTTAATAGTGTCTTTTCTTGCATATATTGCAGGATTCATTTTTATTAAAGTATCGGTAAGAATGAGTTGTACTATGCCATTATGGTCAGCTTTCAAAGAATCTATAAAGCCCATAGATTGAAGTACCAAAAAGGCTTCTGAGACCGGTTTTTCGGATTTATCAACAATAGTAATCTCAAGTGGTATCCCAATTAGATCTTTAACGCTAAGAATTTTAGATTTCTCTAATGGGTCTAAGATATCATTTAGATTAAATGTACTCTTTTTTGTTCCCTTAGTAGGAATCGGAATAGTACAAAAAATAGCAACTAGCGTACCTACAGCGGCGATTAATAATATTTTTTTATGATTCGAAAAGAATTTATCCAAGATATTATTGTTGCTCAGAACTGAATAAATTTTTTAAATAGCTCTGTTTAAGCCCACCAGATTCTACATGTAATTCCCCAGTACGAAGTGCACTCTTCCCTATGACCGTGTTCGTAATCGAGTTTCATTCTAATCTTATCAGCTCCGAATTCCCACTTTGAGGGGTCATCAATATCTGCCATTATAGGACGCCCCAGTTTTAAATCTGTTGAAAAAGCCATCCCCCATCCTGCTGCATGCCCTATTTTAGAAAGATGTTCATTTGCTGCATCGGGTAAATCAAAATATGATGTAAAAAACTTATAAGTGTCGGTTTCTAGAATAGCAATTACCTCATTACGAAAAGTTTCATTGTTTTTACAATCGTCCAACAGAGTTTGGAAATTTTTACTATTAAGAATTCCATACTTTGCCATTTTTATCACCTCTCTTTCTAACGAGATAATAAATTGTCGCATTTATATTTGAAATGTCAAGATAGTGTTTTTTTTTGGTGAGGCCAATTTACTTCTTGTTTCTTTTCCGACAATAATAATACCGTTTTTCATATTCTCGGCGATGTTCTAAATGTCTTTTGCGCCATTGATACCAATCATTTGGATGTTTTCTACGCCAATTCTTAAGATAATTTGGGTGTTTCATAAACCATTCTTTTATTTGTTCTTTCATCAGATCGCCGTATCTTTCTCGATATTCTTTGTGATACCAATATCTTTTTCCACTATTCATGATAAAGTCAATTAATTATGCTACTTCTCTTTTATCTCGGTATTTATTGTCTGTTTCTACAATAGTTTAATGTTAATATATTAGTTACATTTTATACGATTAAAATCGAGGGAACATACGGGACGGTTCTCTTTTTCGGCATTTTATTTGAACAGTTCTTCTATCAATTCTTTTTTATCCATTTTTAGATGAATGGAAATATCAGTTAAAATGCTATTGAGCGTTCCTATTTTTATAGGTTTGTGTTTTGGACTCGCATCGAACGAAGAGAACACGAATGACACTAATGAATGAATTTCACGAATAGTTTTTGAGGGGAAAAGAAAGTGTTTTATTCGTGTAATTTGCATAATTTGTGCTATTCGTGGTTATCCGTATCGCTCGCATCAAAATGACACTTTACGGCATCGACGATTGCATTCTTCAATTCGTCAATATTTTCTGCTTCGGTATAAATTGAATATCCCAATGCCCGTGCTTCATAACCGCCCTCTTTTGATTCTTGGATAAGAAAGATTATTTCTTTGTCCATTTCATCTCCTTGAAATTAAGACTCTAATATAATTTACTCAATAAACTGCTAAAGTCAACAGACAATTTATTTATCAGAGATTAGTTTCTTTTACTTTATTGCACGATTAAAATCGTGCCTACAATTGACATGTTCTTATTAGTTATTTCTTAATCTTCCTCTTGCCAGCGATGCAAAGATTCCGCCAAAGCAAAGCACCGTAAAGATTGAGAAGGCAATTTTTGTGCTTTTTAAAAATAATTCAAAATATTGAGGACTGATTTTTACTCTACCCATTATGATTGAGAACAATAACATCGCAATACCCATACTCAACATCTGGCCAAATAATCGCATTGTTGCCAATGTTCCTGATGCAACTCCGTAATATTCTTTATCAACCGAACTCATTATCGCATTCATATTTGGCGATGAAAATACGGCAAAGCCCAGACCTAATATTAATAAATCAATAATAATATATGCGATAGTAGTATTGGCATTAATCGGTATTAAGAGTAAAAGTGAAATCAAAGTTATTACCATTCCAATCGAAGCGGTTATTCTCGGTTCGATTCGGTCAGATAATCTTCCCGCTAATGGCGAGAAAACTGCCATCATAACCGGCTGGGCAATTAAGATAATGCCAGTTTTGGTCGGGCTCAATGCTTTTATATTCTGTAAATATAAACTTAATAGAAATCCAACTGCTGAGGTTGCACTGTAATTGATGGCAGCGGCAAGATTGGAAAATGCAAAACCGATATTATTCTTAAATAGATTTATATTCAGCACCGGATTTGGAACTTTTAATTCCCATAATATAAAAATAAAAATTACCACCAGCGACACACCAACCGATATAAAACCGAGGCTCTTTGGCAATATTGAAAGGCCATAGATTAATAATAAGAGCGCGATGCCATAAATAGCCGAACCCAAGAAATCTATTTTTTCTTGCTTACCTTCAGTCCATTCTGCCTTCATCATTGTTAAAATTAAAATTATCGTAATCAAGCCTAATAATCCGTTAAACAAGAAGATACTTTGCCAGGATAAATATTGAGTTAAAAGTCCGCCGATAAATGGCCCCGACGAAAGTCCTAAATAAGTGACCGCAACATTTATTCCCAATACTTTGCCGCGCTCGTTAAGCGGAAAAACCGAGGTTAGTATTGCAATCGAAGTGCCGAAAATCATGGCACTGCCGATTCCCTGTAAAACACGACATATAATTAATAAAAACGGTGTATTGGCTAAAGCAGTTAATATTGAAGAAATTGTGAAGATAATAATGCCAAGCAAAAACATCTTTTTCCTGCCGTAGATATTTGAGATTTTTCCAAAGGGAACTAAGAAAACTGCGGTTGCTAACAGGTATGATGTCGCGACCCAGCCTAATAATACCGCATTCATCGAAAATTGTCTGCCAATTACTGGTAAAGAGACATTTATTGCAGATGACATAAACGGTGTAATGAACGAAGCTAAAGATGTTATTGCAAGAATCGAGATTTTATTTATTTTGTTGGTCACGAATAGATGACTAACTTGCGGACGATATTTGTTACAGGCAGTTTTATATCTTTGATATTTTCGAGCTGCAAATGATTTTTCTTAGCAATCTTTTCAGCTTTATTAATCTCAGCTTCGACCCCGCTGATTTTATAAAATATTATTTTACCGTTTTTATTTAATAATTTTGAAGCGGTTGGGATGACATCAGGAATCTTGCCAAAGAGTCTCACTAAAATTATATCAAATCCTGACCTTGTCGTCAGGATAGGCTTTTTATCTTTAATTGATTCTGCCCGTTGGTTTAGGACAAATGTATTTTGGAGTGGAATGGTCTGGATTACCTGAGATAGAAAATATGCTTTCTTCTGAATTGATTCAATTAAATAGAGTGTTATATCATCTCTTACGATTTTAATCGGGATGCCGGGTAAGCCCGCGCCGGCGCCTAAATCAGCAACAATTGAATTTTTCGGGATTTCAGTTATAGCCGAGATTGAATCAATAAAATGGTACGAGATAATTCGTTCGATATCTTTGCGCGAGACCAGATTTATTTTCTGATTCCAGTTTAATAAGAACTCATGATAAAATTGAAAATGATTCAGTTGTGTTTGCGATAAAATGATACCCAATTTTTCTGACCAGAGCGCTAAATTCTTCAGATTTTTATTCAAACGGGAGTTATTTAGTATCTTTTTGTCTAATATAGACTTCGGTCTCAAGAAAGGCGTGATAATCTGACCACTTTAAATCTTTGTCTTTCTCAGTAATATCGCGAAACATCCAGACCCGGGCATCCAGATTATCCAAATCGTGCACAATATAAGCCTCGGCAAATTTAGGCGTGACCGGTGAGCCGTATTCGCGCAAGCCGTGATGGCTTAAAATAATATGCAGGAGTAATTGTTTTTTTTCTTCGGGGAAATCAGGCAGCCTGTTATTAATAAAATCATTAGTAATCCGGTAACCTTCGACAATATGATAAATCAGTTTTCCTTGGTCAGTATGGTCAATGACCTTGTCATAAGTGTAACTGTTGATTTTACCGACATCGTGGAGCATAATGCCGGTAAGCAGTAAAGAATAGTCGAGTTCGGGATAGACCTGGGGAACTGACTGGGATAGTTTAAGCATAAACAATGTATGCTCTAAAAGCCCGCCTAAATAACCGTGATGAATACCGGTTGATGCCGGTGCATTTATAAACTGTTTGATAAAGGCAGGGTCAGAAAACATAAGCTCAAGCAGTTTTCGATAGTCTTTATCTTTTATCTGATTGATAAACCGATTGAGTTCGTCAAACATTTTATCAATATCATATTTGCTTGAACTCAAAAAATCATGGGCAGAGACATCTTTATCTGCGACCTGCTGAATATTGGTTACGGTGATTTGCAGTTCATTATTGTATTCGCTGACATCGCCCTGAATTTTGACAAAATTACCCGGTACGGTTTCAGACATAAACTGTTGAATATTATCCCAGATTTTTCCGGAAACCGAACCGGTTTTGTCCGCGAGCTCGACAATCAGAAATTTGCCGCCGTCACGACGGGGTAACTGTCTGCGCTCACGCACATAGAAAATGTCATTGACTTTATTGCCAATGATTAAATCTTTAACAAACTGTTTTTTCATAAGTGGAAATTAATTTTGATATCAAGAAATAACATTATTAATTATAAGACGAGCGAGAGCGAGATGTGGTGGAGTCGTCCTAAATCACCCATTGGCGTGAAGCTGTAGTCTAATTGATATTTTGAGTATTTGACGCCCAAACCGGCTGACAGACCGGACAAGATATCAGCAGCGCCACCAGTTTTATAATACTTGCCCGAAGAATTATAACCAGCGCGTAATACGATATAATCGTTTAAAGCGGCCTGTCCACCAAAATTAAAGAGCACGGAATTATCAGTTGGTTTATGAATATCCAGAGCCAGAACAATGGATTTACTGACCAGATAACTTGCGCCAACACCGATATCCAATGGCAAATCATCCTTATCTGTGTCAAATGCTTTGAACTCAAGTCCGAGATTTTTAACCACGGCACCGACTAAAAAATTGGGATTTGCTTTATACCGAAGTCCGATATCGAGCGCTGAGCCTAAACCAACAAAACTGTCAATCGAACCGTAGAGAAATTTTAAACCAGCACCAACTGTCATCTGGTCATTCATAAGAGTTCTCGAGCCAACCGCATTCAAATTGAGATAAGATACTGTAAATGTGCCGAGTTCATTGCCTTGTTCATCAGTCCGCTTGATGAGTCCGGAATTGAGATAAGTAATCCCAACTCCGCCAGAAGAGAGAAATGGCAGGGGGTTTGCCTGTCCATAACCGAGCGCACCCAAAGAGATACCTGCTAAATAATTGATATAACCAAGACTGAGATTAGAATTAATAATATCAGTGGCCGGGTTGTACAGAAAATCAAAGCCAGCAATATCAGGGTTGGTTTCAAGACCGATGCTCGTGTTTGCCATTGCCGCAGTTCGGGCCGACGGGCTGATGCGTAAGAAAGTATAACCAGTCGCGCCCGCATTTGGATTGGGGTCAACATTAAATATTATTAATGAAAGAATTAAACCTAACATAGTAAATTAGTTTAATCCCTGAATTTTATTATGTCAATAGTCAGAGTAACTAAGTATATGATATTAATAATAATTGACATTTAATTCATTTCGGATAAAATTATACAAAAAATGGAGGAGTTATGGAAAAGTTGTTAGTTGTGTTAGTTATGGTGTGCGCAACATCTTTATCTGCCGAGCCGTGGAATAAAGCGGCTGATGCGAACCTGACTGCGACTCAAAATGCTTATAGCAATAACTGGGCCGGAACCGAGATGGGTCTGGTGTCATGGGTATTTAATGCCAACGGATTACTGGAAAAGCAGCTGTCAGCAAAGGTAAATAATAAAAACACTTTAAAACTCTCATTTGGACAAACAATAAATCAGGTAGAGGAAACAGATACATTAAATAATTCGTTGAAAAAATGGTCATCACCGGTTAAATCAACCGACCTGATTGATTTTGAATCGATGCTGCGCTTTACGCTGGGAGTATTGGTTGACCCTTTTATAGCCGGTCGAATCGAGACACAGGTTCTGGATATGAGCGATGCGACCAAATATCTCGCGATAAATCCAATAAAATTTACTGAAAGTTTTGGTATTGCCAGAACTTTAGCTAAACAGGATAAGACCGAATGGAATGCGCGAATCGGCGCCGGTTTGAGACAGAATTTTAATCGACTGGTTGCCGGTGGTAGTGAAACAACCAATGACGGTGGGCTTGAATTTATCACTGATTTTAAAACACCATTAGCGCAAGAAAGAATTACTTATACGAGTAATTTACAATTATTCCAGGCGCTGTTCCGTACCGGAACACCGCCAGACAATAACTGGAAAGCACCAGATATGAACTGGGAGAATATTTTTACGGCCGGAATCACCAAATATCTGATGGTTAATCTTTATACGCAGTTATTATATGACAAAGAAATCGATACTGATATGCGAATCAAAGAAACGCTCGCGCTCGGTTTAACCTATAAGTTCATCTGAAGCATAAAACATAAAGTGTCGAGTATTGACATTTAGATATTTACTTATAAACTATTATAAAGAATTTTAACTAAGATTAAATAAGATTTTAATCTTTCATAGGAGATAATTTATGTCAGGACATTCTAAATGGGCATCAATTAAACACAAAAAAGGTAAAGCCGATGTCGAGCGCGGCAAAATATTTTCTAAATTTATTAAAGAAATCACAACTGCAGCACGGATTGGCGGCGGTGATCTTAGTGCTAATCCACGGTTACGCACTGCGATTGAATTAGCCAAAGCAGTAAATATGCCAGCTGATAATATTGAACGGGCGGTTAAAAAAGGCACCGGTGAATTACCCGGTGTTGCGTATGAAGAAATCGAATATGAAGGATATGGGCCGGGCGGAGTTGCAATAATCGTGAACGCATTAACTGATAATAAGAACCGAACCACCGCGGAAATGAGGCACATCTTTTCCCGGTACGGCGGCAATTTAGGGAATGCCGGCTGCGTGGCTTGGCAGTTCGCTCCTAAAGGAATTATTATTGTACCGCGGGCGGGTAATGAAGAAGACAAGATTTTCTCAGTTGCTTTAGATGGCGGTGCCGATGATGTTAAAACGGACAGCGATTCGTATCAGGTGATAACCCCGCAGGAAAATTTCGACAAAGTCAAAAAGCAACTCGAAGCGGAAAAAATTACAATAACTCACAGCGAATTAACCCGGGTTCCGCAGAATACTGTTTCTCTTGACGATAAGACCGCAGAGCGGATTCTCAAAATGTACGAGACGCTCGAAGAACACGAAGACGTGCAAAAGGTTTTTGCCAATTTTGATATCTCAGAAGAAACTATGGAGCGATTGTCAGCATCGGTTAGTGAAGAATAGGATTGAGTAAGTTAACAGTATTGAAATAAACCCTTTGAATCTGCTTAAATCAAAAGTAAAAATTTTAGGATTAGACCCGGGATTGTCGGTAACCGGATTCGGTTTTATTGAGGGCAATAAATGTCTTGATTATGGCATGGTGCGCTCCGACAGTAAAAAAGAGCTGGGTGCACGCATTGATAAGATTCTGACCGCGCTTAAGAAAAAAATCCGCGAACATAAACCCGGTGTTTGTGTCATCGAAACCCTGTTTTTCAGAAAAGAGTCGGCACGCAGCGTTATCTATTCGGCACACCTGCGCGGTTCGGTTTTTTATCTCTTATACCAGCTAAAGCTACCAGTGATTGAAGTGACCCCGGCAAAAGTTAAGCAAATCCTGACTGGCAATGGGCGGGCATCAAAACAGCAGATTAATTTTATGGTGCAGCGAGTTTATAATTTACCAGGCAAAATTAATGAGCATGCATCCGATGCCCTGGCAGTCGCGTATTCTTACGAGTCAATGCAGCGATTAAAGGGTTATCAAACAGGCAGATAAAATGATTGGATTGTTAACCGGAAAAGTAGTTGCAAAAGGTGCCACCAGTTTAACAATCGATTGTAATGGCATCGGATTTTTAGTGAATGTAGCGTTTCCATATGCAAAATCAGTCGAGGTTAAATCGATAGTAACGGTTCATATACAAACTGTATTTGCCCGGGACAGCATGGAATTATACGGATTTAGCAGTGAACAGGAAAAAGAAGTTTTTAACATAATTACCAGCGTGCGTGGTATTGGTGCGCGAGCCGGTATCAATATTTTATCGCGCTTGAGCCCAGAAGAAATTACCAAAGCAATCAATGAGAATCGAATCGAACTATTTAGGACAATACCAGGAATCGGACCTAAAAAAGCCGAGATGATTGTATTTAATTTAAGAAAATCAGCAGAAGAAACCTCATCAGTACCAGATACTCATAAAGAAATTGTGCAGGCACTGCGTATTTTAGGCTTAACGCAAAAAGAAGTAATGCAAAAACTTGCTGAAATCACAGACTTGGAAAAGAAATCGGTAACTGATGTTATTCAGGCTGTGCTTAAAAAAGGAAAATAAGAATGGCAAAAGATAAACCGGTGCGGGTCACTTCACCTGACCAGCTGGATGGCGAAGATGTTTTTGACATTAAGTTAAGACCTGAGCGATTAGAAGAGTTTATCGGTCAGGTAAAAATCAAGGAAAATCTCTCCGTCTTCATCACTGCCGCAAAACAGCGTAAAGAACCATTAGAGCATGTATTGTTATTCGGACCTTCGGGATTAGGAAAGACCACACTCGCCAATATCATTGCCAAAGAGATGGAAACTGACATCAAAACTACGACTGGTTCAGTTTTAGAACGGCCGGCTGATTTGTGCGGGATTCTGACTAATCTCGAAGATAAAGATATCTTTTTTATTGATGAAGTGCACCGTACCAATAAATCAGTTGAAGAATATTTATATCCGGCATTAGATGATTTTGCAATTGATATTATGCTCGACAAAGGACCTGGCGCCCGGAGCTGCAAAATTCCGATTAAAAATTTTACTCTGATCGGCGCAACAACCCGTTCTGGTTTATTAACTGCGCCATTACGGGCAAGATTTGGTATTTCTTTTCATCTTGATTATTATCCGACCGAAGAATTGTATCTGATTGTACAGCGGTCAGCTAAAATCATGGAAATCAGGATAGATGACCAAGGCGCCATGGAAATTGCTTCAAGAGCCCGCGGGACGCCAAGGGTTGCCAACCGATTATTGAGAAGAGTCAGAGATTTTGCCCAGGTCGAGCAAAAACCGATTATTGATAAAGATATTGCTGATTATGCCTTGGAAAAACTGGAAGTAGATAAAAATGGTCTGGACGAGATGGATAAACGGATAATATTGACTATTATTGATAAGTTTGGCGGCGGTCCGGTCGGGATTAATACCTTGTCCGTATCAATCGGTGAAAATACTGAAACGATAGAAGAGGTGTATGAACCCTACCTGGTTTTAAAAGGATTTTTACACCGGACACCCCGGGGCAGAGAGGCGACTGATATTGCTTATGAATCGTTCGGTAAAAAGCCAAAATCACAGATCCGGATCGGATTTAAAAAATAAGAACGCCTAAAATTAAATGAAACCACTGATTACACGGATTAGACTGATTAAAAAGAAATCCGTGGAAATCTGTGCAATCCGTGGTTAAAAAAAGATTAAAAAAGAATATGCGTATCTACTTAAGCATCTTATTTTTATTTATTATCCTGGCAAGTACTGTTTTCGGAATAGACAATACGAAAAAAAAGCAGGTTATCATCTCATTTGATGACGGGTATTATTCAGTTTATAAATATGCCTTTCCAGTATTAAAAGAGCATAAAATACTTATGACCTTAGCATTGATTACATCATATCTTGAGAAAAGCAATATCCCAAGACCTTATGGTAATATTAATATGTTTATGAATCGGGGCGAAGTCCAGGAAATGATTGATGCGCTGGATATTGAGATTGCCAGTCATTCAGTAAATCATCCGGATTTAACTAAATTAAGTGAAGAAAAGATTAAATATGAATTGAATAAGTCAAAACAGACCCTGGATTCTTTATTTAATCAGGAAACCGTCAGTTTTGTCTATCCATATGGTGCAGTAAACCGAAAAGTGGTCGAATTGACCAAAGCGGCCGGTTATAAATTAGGACGCAGTATCAGATGGGGTGAACCCAATCTATGGGTTGACCGGTATTTATTGCCAATAAAAGAAGTCAGAAATACAACAACCATTGATGAGGTGATAAGGCATATTAATAATTACCAGACAACAATTTTGCTTTTTCACCGTTTGAGCCCCCAACCAGTAGTATTTACTGAATGGTCTAATTATAAGTTTGAAGAACTGATAAACCGGTTACGCGCTGACCCCAATCTTGAATTTCTAACTTTACGGGATTTATATGTAAAATGGTGGCAGGAGATAATGATTAAATATGTTAAAGAAAAGGGATGGCTGGCAAATCAGATATTATTCGACAAGATAGACATCGACAAGACCCGAACTTTTAATTCCAGCATCATTAAATAGCTTAATATTTCTCTTATATCCAACAAAAAAGTCGATATGGTGATTATTAATCATTGAGCCGATATCGTGGGCATAGACATGGCGATGGTCTTCAATGCCATAGCCGGCAACTAAGACGGCACGGTCAATATTAGCTAATTGAGGGATAAACAATTTTGAACCGGTCGGAATCACTTTTGGGTCGGTTGCCACAGATACAAAGGGTTGGATAGTATACCCGCCATAACCTAAAAAATCAGATACAACCCGGACTTTGCCAGCCCGTTTTAGATAACTGATGCGGCGTCCATCCTTTAGTTCAGCGCACGACTCGATTTTAAAGTCTTTGACAAATTTATGACAAAAATAGCCGAGTAACTTGCCATTTTCAAGGTATAAAGGAGTAGTCTTACTGCCCGTATAATCACTTTCTTCAACTATCCAGTAAAAGGTAACCTTAAATTTGCCTAAATATTGACGGTTTTCTGTGGGCGCTAAATCTGATTTTGTGATATCCATGTGCAGTAATCGGGTTTCCGGTTTTTCGTCTGCTTCTTTCATTACCGGTCGATAAAAACACGATAATTCGAGAAGCAATATAAAGACAAAAAACCGTAATACGCGGTTTTTACTAATGCTCAAACGCATAGATATAATTATATGGCAAAAATCTGAACCTGTCAAGTTGAATTTTCAATACAATAATGCACCTTTTATATATATAAAACATTGAATATTAATGTCTTATTCTTGTTTTCGGCAATAATTTTAAAGAAAATTACGGTAAGGCATAAATAACTCATAAGGGTATTGAAATTATGGGGTTGACACTGGTCGTTTTGTAGGTGTATAATTGATATGTTAATGATTAATCATGATGATATTGACCAGATAAAATATAGCCTTGGGATTATAAATGAGAAAATTGGTCAGGCTGCATCCAGGGCTGGTCGATCTGGTACAGAAATAACGATTGTTGCGGTTACAAAGACTATATTGCCTTCGAAAATCCATGCAGCAATTGAAGCCGGCATTACAGTTATCGGTGAAAACAGGGTACAAGAGGCAATAAGTAAGTATCCTGATATAGCAAATCAAGTTGAATGGCATTTAATCGGCCATTTACAGACCAATAAGGTA